>CAZRDQ010000027.1:0-21545 GCA_964598945.1 uncultured Candidatus Bathyarchaeia archaeon | reverse complement strand
TGTATTATCACAGGACATTTGGCACATCATCTTTGAAGTATACTTCTGCTGGGGTTTTATAGTTTAGACTCATGTGTGGTCTTTCGTAGTTGTAGTATTCAATGAAATTCCTATGATGCTGGAATCTGGTGTGTTCCTGGTCGTAGGTTCGGAACCATCGTTCTATCTTGCCCAGCGTTGTGGGTTTGCCGATTCCACCAAGGATGTGTCTTATCGAGTTGGTTTCGCAGAAGGTTTGGAAGCTTGATTCTCCTTTTCGTACGCTCCAGAATTGGCTTCCGTGGTCGGTGAGGATCTCTCTGGGTTTGGAGTATTCATGGATGGCCTCGTCGAGGAGCCCTATCACATTCTCTGTGGTTCCTTGCTTGAAGAGTTCTGAGCCTGTTACGTATCGGCTGTGGTCGTCCAGGATGGTGATGAGCCATCCGGTGCCTGCAATCTTGAGGTCGCATTGCCATAGGCTGTTTGGGTGTCTTCTCTGCCAGTTTTTGAAGCTTCTCTGTTGTCTGGGCTTGGTGAGGGGGTGGTTGAGGCCGTTCCGGCACAGGATCCGATATACGGTCATGTGGCATACGTTGACGCCTTGGTTCCTCAGGTATCCAGCTATTCGGTGTGGGCACCACCCTGTCTCCATGCGTAGCTTGAGTATTCGTCTTGCGGTCTCATGAGGTGTCTTCTGGATGGTGTTGGGTCTTCTCGGTTTGTCGTTGAGGTTTCCAAGTCCTCCTTCGCGGTAGCGGTTCCACCAGTTGTAGAAGGTTCTTCGAGGTATCTGAGCTCCAGTGCATATCTCATCAACCTGCATTCCTTCCTCTCTTCTTCTGATGCACCAGCGCCTCAGCCTGATTATGTCTCTTGGCTTCTTCATGCAAGCACACTCTTACCTTTCCAACTTAAGAGTGTGCCATATGTTATGTGATAACACAGTTGTTGGTGTCTCCTCCAGCTGAAAACGGAGCGAAAATTGAACTGACGTTCTGCTGCCTGTCTTCTCAACGGAAAACCGAGTCAATGACCCCTGAGATTTCAGATATGCTCTTCACAACGACATCGGGTCCAGGCACTCTTTCCGAAACCTCATTCTGATCGCCTACAAAGCAGCTTCTCATCCCAGCTCTGAGAGAGCCGACGACGTCGTGCCTGTAAGAGTCGCCAACGAAGATTGTATCCTTAGCTTCTAGCCTCATCTCTCGCAGGGCGAAGAGGAAGATCCCTGGATAGGGCTTGCGGATACCAAGCTCGGCTGACATGACCACACACTCAAAGAACCGGTTGAGGTCTAGGCGGCGGAGTACGCCGTTGGCAACCTTCTCTGATGACGTGTTTGTAACTACTCCAAGACGGTACTTCGATCCCAAGTCTTCCAGGGCAGACTCGGTCTCAGGGAACGGGATTGCCGAGTTGACTCTTGAGGTGATGAGCTGATCTTCAGCCGACTTGAGGATTTCGTCTGCGATATCTCTGCTGCACAGTCGATGAGTCAAACTGCCAAGCCAGACGCTCATAGGAACCTCAATCGCAAAGCGCTCACGCAGGTCGTTGACTACTCGATAGTTGCCCCAGTATTCCTTTATCAGATTCTCTTCGGATATCACGCACCCCTTTGAAATGATACATCCGGCCAGCGACTTTACCGCACGCTCATCCACAAGCCGATCCTCCATATCCCTAGTGGTTAAGGTTCCCCCTAAGTCAAAGAGTACGGCCTTCAGGCCCAAATCCCGACCTCTCCTTGAAGATCTGAATGTACAACAGAAAAGATTAGAGTTACCTTGAGAACTCCTCCAAACACCGGCGCTGCAAGTTCCAGCTCTATCATGCTATTAACTGGCAAGCAATAGACCATTCGATTCAATCCCAGCAGGTAGCCTTCGCTCAATGTTGTACGAGCATTAATAAGACAATACAGTGTTGAAAAAACCGTCATTAGGAGAAGTGAAGACCTTCGACATCGAGATAGTTGCGATAGGAAGTGAACTCTGTTACGGCAAGGTAGCGGACACAAACTCGTTCTGGCTTGCTGACCAAGTTACACGAGTCGGGGGCATCGTTAGTAGAATAACTTGTGTCAGGGACGATGAAGTCCAGATCGTCATGGTTCTAGAGGAGTCTCTCAAGAGAAAGCCTAGGTTTCTATTGGTTACTGGAGGACTTGGGCCAACAGAAGACGACAAGACCATAAGTGCAATCTCGAGATTGACCAACCTCGGGATGATCACTGATGAGAAGACGCTTGAAATAGCATCTGAGCGCAAGAGTATTCCAAGAGAGAAGCTTCCGCCACATTTCGCCAAGATGGCCAGAACTCTCTCAGGCGCAAATACCTTCGCCAACCCGCTGGGCATATCCCCGGCATCAGTCATGAAGATCGGAGAGACAACCTTGGTTGTGATGCCGGGCCCGCCGAAGGAGGTTCAGGCAATATTTGAGACCCACATATCAGACCTGATAGAAGAGCAGACGTCGCGTAAGAGCTGTTCCCATCGGGTAGTCGTGGACATGGTGGAGTCGGAGGTCACCCCGATCGTCGAGGAGATCGAGAAAGGGTTCGGTAATGTATACTTGAAACCGCTGGTCAGTGAATATGTCAAGGGTTCTGGGCTTCCTATCGAGATCTTGGCATTTGAGGCAAACGAAGAAGCCTGTGACCGACTAGTCAGAGATGTTGTACAATCCTTGGAGTGGGCAATCAAGGCAAAGGGACGCAGAATAGTCACTACACCATGAAAGCGAACCACGATGTCTGAGTGAAGCCCTTGATAAAGGAATTACCCGAATACGATCAGTTTGTTCTCATAGAAGGATTGACCACTGACAAGGTGGTTGAATTCGAAAGACTGATGCGCCTCCTCAAGGAGGAGGCACCGAACAGCCTGATCCAACTTATGGACGGGAGAGGGATAATCGGTTATGATCATGTCTTCTTTGCTGTCCTCAACTCCTTGAACGCAAGACGGAGCAAGAGAATGATATGCGAGGATCTCTCTTTGGAGATAATCGTCTACGCTTCTGCCCAACGTCAGATCAAGAGCAGCGTAGAGATGCTTGGAGTGAAAGAAGACTCAAGGCAGCTTGTTTTAGCGGCAATCTCCAAAGACAGGGGAGAACTCATGAGACTGAAAGAAAGCATCCGCAAGGTTGAGGGTCTTCATCTTGACGACTCGTTTCTTAGCTCTTGGAGTCAAGAGAGGCTTGAGATGGCAAAGAAGATGTTCAGAGTGTCAGATGCTGAGTTCAAGTCAATCCTTCTGAAGGATGTTCCAGCCAGAGAGGTGATGGAGAAGATAGTGATTGAGAAGATGGCGCTGCTCTCACTCAGCGTCTGAGCATCCGCCTTTCTTTCTCGACTGCAAGAGTATCATCCGGAGAGATTACGGAGAGACCAGCGGCATCAGAGATGACTTCTATCAAGAGGATCTTGTCTGGGTGCTCCAGGTCAACTCTCCTATCGACCTCGGCAGCTGCTGCCTCGACTATATCCTTGGTTCTCAACTTGCTATGTCTCTTTCTCACAGTCACGCGGTAAGACTCATCAGCACCTATCCTGCCGCCTAACTCGCCTGCAAGCTTCGCTATCTCAGCTAGGTCCGCTTTGACAACTCGCTCTATCGGCGTTATTTTCAGAATGTATCGCAGCTCCCAAGGTTTGTCCCTCAAGATATCTCGCGACTTTGAGGTGGCCTCCAGAGGCTCGATCGAGGTATACGCCACAACCAACCCTACCGCAGGGGTGATGTCGACATCAGGTTTCTTGTCGCCTAACTCGTTCAGCAGATACCAAGCCTCTTGGCATGCGTTCCGCTCATTGCCGCGGGAAGTCGAAATGAGGAGATTGAATCTCTCAAGCATAGACTTGACCTTGGGGCGATTGGAAGTTCCTATTTGTGCATATATTGTTTTCAGCGCTTCACCATGTGAGATCGAGAGAGTATGGCTTTCGCCGCCTCTGTTGCTCCATGCTTGTCTTATCTGGTGTGATCTACCAGGTGAATTGGCCGGTCAGAAGAGCTGAAACGAACATCATCAGAAGCCCGGCCGTGATGGCCAAGGGCAGGCCGGGAAAGTAGTCCCTTTTCTCCAGCATCTTGATCCCTAGGTAGGCGCCCAGCAGAGTGCCTAGTGAAGACATGAGGTAGGGCCAGAGACCGAAGTCCAAGAGAGCCACAGAGACCAACATTGAATAGAAGACCATGTCCCCCATGCCAACGGTGACATCTCCCATGGTGAAGACCGCTCCTGTAAAGTCTCTCAGATTGGCATGCTCAACTAGCCTGCCAATTGGGCCTTTGTAGACTGCCAGAGTATCGTACGCCACCAGAGCGGCCAGAAGCGTAACAGCTGAAAGTAATGGGATGGAGTGAGCTAAGAAAGACCCTATCAGGGCGCCTACAGAAGCCATGGAGAAAGCATGCATCAGCCCCCCTGCCTTGTAAACGCAGAATAGTACGCCTGTGGTTAAGCAGGCAGAGATTACGGCTGGTATGGTCTCCCCAGCGATAGAAGTCACTGCTGCTATTTTCCAGGTGTACCAGCCTATTAGGAGGAAGGTTGCTAAGGCTAAAGAGGCCCTCACAATTAACTTGACAACTCCTAGATGTCCACTTCTGACCAGAAGATAGATCATGGTTGCCGCAAGGAAGAGTGGAAGAATGAATATTAGTGAATTTATGGAGGCTCCTGTCGGCGTCTCCGGGAATACTGTCAGAAGTTCGTGGCTGCTCTCTGTCTCTTTCAGATAAAGAGACAGAAGCCCTGTGAGAAGCACTGCCCAACCTTGTGGGAGAACGTGGTCTAAGCTGGCTTTGAAGAATTCCAGCTTATTCGCCGAACCTAAGGGTTCTTCCTGCGCAACCAACACTGTCACTTTGTCTGTCTGATCTTAACCATCTCGGGATTCTGTTGGAGAGCCGTGGTCCGGAATATGGGCGATCTGGACGATTGAAAGGCTCATACTTCGAATTTCTCCCCAGGCCTAGGCGCATGGGCTTCCAGGCCCAGTTCCTTCGAAGCCCAGCTGGCAAGCTTGACGCAGTTCGTCTCCTCGCCGTGAACCGTAAAGATCTTTGTCTTGCCTCCAAGCTTGGAGAGTACAGCCTGGAGGTTACTGCGACCTCCATGGGAAGTGAAGTCGAACTTCTCGACATCAGCCTCGACCTTTCTGGATCTGCCTTGAATCATGAATCTCCTTTTTTCAAGAAGGATGCTTCCGGGGGTCCCAGGTATCTGGAAGCTTACCAAGAAGACCCCGTTGTTCTTCTTCTTGGCGATCTGCTCCATGTAGAACATCGCGGCTCCTCCCTTAAGCATCCCTGCTGGTGAGATTATTACTGAGGGCGTTCTCACAGCCTTCCTTCGTTCATTCCAGTTTCCAACCCAGATAGTCTTCTTGACTGCCCTCTTGAAGAGTTCTTCGTCTTTCAGCGAGCTTGAATGGTTCATGAGTATCTCTGTAGCGTCCAGCGCCATTCCATCCATGAATACTGGATACTTGAAGTCGTGTGCTGCAAGCACTGTCGCGATCTCTTGAGACCTGCCCACTCCGAATGCAGGGACCAAGGCGACACCTCTCCTCTCAACTATCTCCGCGGCTCTTGATACAAACTCCTTCTCAACGGTTCCCCTGTCAGGATGATCCACAGTAGCGTAGGTTGACTCGGTGATTACTGCATCAAGATCGCCGTAGTCCTGATCCGCTGATCCCAGGGTCTTAGTATCGTTAGGATTGAAATCTCCGGTGTAAAGAAGGCGTTTACCCTCGGCCTCAAGCAGGATCTGACAGCTGCCGGGTATATGCCCTGCGTTCAGCAGCTTGACTTTGGCCCCCGATACGTCAAACTCCTTCTTGTAAGGGATCGCAATGCAGTTCTCCATCATTGCTTCAAGATCGACGTATTCATACGGGAGGAAGTAACCGCTGATGTGAATAAAGTCCTTGATGAGCAGACGAGTGAACTCGAAAGTCGGCGCGACACTGTACAGGGGCAGACGACGGCGCAGGTAGAAGAGCGGCAGCAACCCGCTGTGATCCAGATGTGCGTGGGAGAGGAAGATTGCGTCCAGGTCTTTGGGTGAGATATGTGTTGGGAAGCCAACATTATCGTTCATCATGACGCCGTAGTCTAGTAGGTAACGCTTTCCGCCAGCCTCGACAGCCGCAGCTGACCTGCCGACTTCCCTGCATGCACCAAGGAATACAAGCTTCAAACTCTAAACACTCAATCGCTGGTATGAAGACTTCACTATTCAAGCTGACTCATAAATAAACCGTGAAGATGAAAGCGAACTCAGCGTGTCTGGTCAACATTGGCTCTCTCAGAAATACTTTAATCAGAGGGTTACTCTTGGGAGCACCCGTTCACAACTGGGCTTGAAGATGACTGTCCAAATCAACGTCGCCAAAGGAAACTACAAAGGTGCGACATTCATCACGGGCTTCCACGGGATCGGAGAGACTGGGTATATCGCCACCTCCTTTCTGGTCCACGCCTTACGTGCAGAGCGAATCGGGTTCATCGAAGTGTCGCATCCTCCGCCCTTCGTAAACTCCACACATGAGGCTCTGGTTACGCCCTTTGAGATCTACAAGAAAGGCAAGCTGATCATTGCAAAGCTGGAGTTCTCGCCCCATAAGAGCGAGGAGTCCGAGTTCCTCAAGGCTCTGTCTTCATGGGTTACCAAAGAGAGACTCAAGGAAGCTATAATGATAGGCGGCCTCGACACGAGCTTCAGGAGAGGCAACTCGCCTCTCAGGGTGGTACACACCAGAGCGTATCCGGTCAGGTCCAAGACTTTCGGTTCGCTAAGGCTTGAGGAGGAGCTGTTCGTCTACGGCCCATTGGCAGTGATGCTGAGTGAGTTCGAGATACGTGACTTCCCAGCCTTGGCAATTCTTCCTTACGCATCCTCGTCCAGGCCTGACCCGGCGGCCGCCGCCGTTGCAATCAGAATAATATGCAAGATACATAACTTGAAAGTCAACGTTTCAGACCTTGAGAGAGACGCCAAAGACATTGAGACTGAGATCGAGCAAAAAATGAAGCAGACACACAAGTCACTACAGGGAATGTTTGTGTAGGCTTCTCACTCCGTAACATCGATCAATGAGTAACATGAAGTCGGAGGGGCCTTCCCTCAGCTTATTCTTGGAGAGTCCTATCCTCCGAGTTACGCGTCCCTGCCTCGTTTCTTGATTCTTTCCAATATTGAATGTAGCCCTTCAAGAGCTTCAGGACTCCACGAATCCGTGCCACAGTGGTTGATCGTTAGTCTCTGTCGCGTCCTCAGACAGACATTCTTGACTACAGATGTGACCTTCCTCACCCATGGTTCGTTTGAGGCTTGAAGTATCACCTGTTCATATCTGCAGTTTCTCAAGTAACTGGATATTGCGTTCGCAGTATCTTGAGCTGTCAAAGGATCTGGAGGGTTGCTGCTCTCAGTCTGCGCAACAGGGTAGACATCGCACAGCTCTGCGGGAACTAGCCCGAAGGGTATCATGTAGAAGCATAAGTGGAAGACCTCAGACCCGGATAGATGTCTCGTTAACTTCTTCACGCTCCTGTCGGAGTTGAAAGGCTTAGTCAGAGGTGGTGGTAGCATCAGTAGAATCCGTGACTTTCGAGGAGGAGAGTACTCCATGGCTATTCGATGCCGAAATCTAAAGATCTCTGGCCTGCTGAGATCAAGATGATCAAAGAAGAGCATGCCTTTCTTTTTTGAGATTGGCGAGTAGCATTCAAAGAGGATGCGATGTTCACTTAGCCCATGAACTGACTCAAACAGTCTGGGGTGCGCTCGCACCCGCTGCATCACAAGCTCCCACAATCTCCCCTCTGCAATGCTTTGTCTGATACTCTGGATCTCCTCCAAGCAGGCGTTGAGGTTATGGATCGAAAGTTTTCTAGTTCTTTCGTCGACGGGGGAATCGGCGAGGTCTTTGGGGCTCGTTCTTCTGCAGACGCTGCAGGAGCACGGAAGATATTCCAAGTCTTCGAGTCTCACTGTCCCGCTTGTTGTGAGGTACCTGTTCTTTCTGGCATATATCGCGTAGGAGGCCGAGTCGAACAGGTCACACCCCAAGGACACTGCTAAGGCTAACATTGATGGGTGGCCTCCTCCAAAGAGGTGTAGGGGTCGGCATGGCGGAATGTTCTCTTTGCAGGTTAAGATCATCCGGAGAAGTTGGTGGTACATGTATTGCTCCATTACCTGTGTTGGGCTTCCTAATGCGAGAATCGGAAAGGGTCTGCTAGCCATTGCTTCTGCGCATCTGGCCACCAGGTCGGGGTGGGTGCCTCCTTGAATCGGTCCAACCCAAAGAGTGTCGCTCTTCTTGATCGTACCGATGGCTTGGTCAGCCCTCTTTATGGTCTCGGACACTGTGCTCTCTGCGTATCTCCTGTTGGATGTCAGGCCTGTAGGGATGTCTAGGATGACCGCGATGTCAGAGTCTATGCGTTCTTGGAATTCGATTATCTCTGCCTGAGTTACCTCTATCTCGCCATAGGTGAGTATCTGGTATGCGCCCGAGTCTGTGGCAACTACTCCTGGAAAGTTCAAGAGCTTGTGTATGCTCTTGTCCGTCTCAGGGCCTGAGGCTTTGCGGGTCAGGTAGGCGTTAGTCATGACCGCCCTGAATCCCATCTCCCACATCTCTCTTGGGGTCACTGACTGACTGCTCGGATGGACCACAGGGAAGAGACATGGGGTCTCTATCACTCCACTCTTGGTGTGGAGTTTTCCTAACCTCCCAAGCATGTCCTTCTCGGTGACCTCGAAAACCGCGTCTGTTTTGACTGAGAGTTCAGAGCCGAACTTCAAAGCCTTTACCCGCTATTTGACTCACGGAAACTTATGCAAATCATATCGATTCGGAAACTTGTTAAGGCGGTCAATAGGTACCTCTCTCGGTGATATAGATGCCTTTTGTTCAAGTCAACCTTGTCGAAGGACGAAGTCAAGAGCAAATAGAGAAGCTTGCAGAAGCGATCACGGAAGCGTTTGTTGGAATACTCGGAGTCTCGAAAGATATTGTCTGGATTGAGTTCAATGAGATGCGCAAGGACAGGTTCGCACAGGGTGGAATTCTGAGAATCAAGCGGCAGCCTTGATTCCTCTCTGACCGCGCGAGCCGGCATCAGCGTAAGGCTTGCCAGATTGATCTTTGAATCCTTCGTGGATAGGCCGCAGTTGAAGGACCCGGTGCTAGTTGAGGCGCTGCCTGGGATAGGCTTTGTGGCAAACATAGTTGGGCTTCACTTGATAAGAGAGCTTCAGGCAAAGTGTTTCTGCACCCTCCTTTCGCCCTCATTCCAGCCTATCGCGTTAACTGCTGATGATGGCAGCGTCAGGACACCGACGAATGAACTATACTGCGCGAAGACTGAAGCGAAAAACGACCTCATCATTCTTCATGGTAATACGCAGGCTCTTACCGTCGAAGGCCAATACGAGCTCTCATCAACGATCCTGAACATTTCGGAGAGCTTGGGTTGCCGGAATGTCGTGACTGTCGGGGGCCTCAAGAAGGATTCAGCTCCCGATCCACCCGGGGTCTTCTGTACGGCCACGGACAAGGAGACCCTTGAGGCAGTTCTGAGTCTAGGTGCTTCGACAATTCAGGGAAGAGTCTATGGGGCGGCAGGGCTACTCCTAGGTTTGGCTAGGCTACGGGGTATGCGCGGCTACTGTGTACTCGTCGAGACTCTAGGTCTGTACCCTGATGCGTTGGCCGCAAGGGTAGCGGTGGGATTCCTATCAAGATGCCTCGGGTTGACTGTCGACACCTCAGGGTTGGATAGGGCTGTTGAGGCGACACAGAAGCTTCTCGGCGATTCGAGCCGTGAGTTCACTGCAGACGAGGACAAGTAGTCGCTAGGCAGATCTCTCCCTTTCGCGCATGAACTCTTCGTAGACTCTCTGCACACGCTCAGCAGCCGGGCCTCTGCCTTCTATCAGCCCTTTCTCGGTGACTCTGATCTTGTCCATGACAACTATGACTCCGGCTTCTTCAACTATCTTAACCATCTTCGGGAATACTCTCTCAAGCCTCTCGGCTAGGCTGCGAAGGTCAAAAGGCATCTCAAGCCCGTAGACTTCCAAGATTGCCCTGCCATTTATGAAGAGTCGTCCCGTATCCTTGCCAGATTCATCTTTCACATTTGCTAAGCAGATGCTGAGAGTATTTGCGTCCACTCCGCAGAGTGTACCGGTAAAGGTCTTGCCTGAGGATGTGTGGACAGTGACTAGTTTCTGCAGGAGCAGCGAAAGCTCTTCTCTGAATCTTCTCTCCGCAACTGATGACATTCAAGCATAACCACAGACTCATTGTTGCCCAGTTCCTTTTATCACTTTGGCAGCTTGCCCAATTATTGTCAGGGGGATCCTCTTCTCTTGAGCTTCATTATTACTCTTGATGCCTCACGAGGCGTACTGGCAAAGCGGACTATTCTGATCCCTGGGCTATTCAGTCTTATGATTTTGTCGCAGTAGGGGCATCTGTGCGACTTGACTGCTGGACGAACCAGTTGAAGACTGTCGCATCTTGGGCACCTGACTATCGCATACTGTTTCTGAGGAGACCTCAGAACGATCAGGCTCCCATTCGCTTGGCTGTGGCTCCGATGCCTGACTCCACATATGACAGAATCTCTTGGAGCTTCCCTTCGCTCTCAAGCCTGCTGATCCAGTCTACGTGGGCATGCGTACACTTGACTTCTCTATTGAAGATCTCAAGAATGGTTGACGTGACCTGCAACGGGATTTTCTCGGTTGTATCTATCTCGCAGATTCTTTTGAGGCCGAAGGACTTAACCGCCTCCCCCAAGCAGGCGTCCAGAATCTCGGCGCTGATATTTTCGGAGATCTTGTTTCTTGAGTATCCTTTCCGTCTAAGTCTTGATATTAACTGTCGCGGATGGCATCTCAGAACAAAGACTCTCGATGGAAGAAACCCTCTTGTTGAAGGGATCAGATGCCCATCCAGTATGACATCGGATTCCAATTCTCTTATAGTGTTACCTATGACTCTTGAGAGTCTGTCAGTATCAACAAGGTGGGTTTGCGCGGTTCTGTCGTACCTGATTGTCAGGCCTTCTCTCACGGCCAGCCTGCCGCAGTCTATGTGTTTCCAATGTAGTCTTGCAGCCAAGATCCTGGAGATGGTTGTCTTTCCGACACCCGGGGTTCCTGTTATCACGATGAGTCTGCTTAATCCGACCGCCACCATTGCTCGTTGGTGCTCCGGGCGGGAGTTTCAGCAGATTCAATAGCTGCTTTTGAACCCGCGTCGGCGGCTCGAGAGGCCGTCATACTTTCGGCTCAGCTTGACCGGGCTATACTACCGGAGCACACTACTGAACAAATATGCTGACGTTAAATATGTTTGCGTTCTAAAGATCGCCAGCTATCTAGATGTGGCTCACACAACTTGACCCTGGAACGTATAGCACGGGAATTAGATCTGTGAGAATTTCTTTGCTGCCAACTTGATGTCTTCTGCCCTTACAGTCCTTCTGCCTGCATGAGAGGCGAAATCAATTGCGTCCTTGCTTATCTGCACAGCCACATTCTCGAGGACTTCCCTCAGCGCTTCCACAGCGCCGTCGCCTACTCTTGCTGCACCTGCCTTCTCTATGAGTCTGTGCACAGCGGCTGTCGAGAGATCGCCGTTTGTCATGAGCTTCCCTGCACTATCTCCAGCAAATCGCTTAATATTTAAGAATTTTTGGCAACCGAGCTCAAAGCTATTTGGAGACCGTAAATAAGAAAAGTGGCCTCATGCGGAAAATATGGAATTATTCCAAATCTGGGGAATTGAGACCCAAACGTTTTTAGTGATGGTACAGCGTCTTACTGCCCCAGAAAACTACGAACCGGAAGGAAGATCTTGGGTAAGGTAAGAGCATCCGTAATCAAGAAGACCGCAGAGGAGCTGATGCAACAGCACAGAGATCAGATCACGACAGACTTTGAGGCCAACAAGCAACTGGTAGCCCAGTACGTCGACACTAGGACAAAAAGAATGCGAAACAGGATCGCTGGATACTTGACCGGACTCAAACGTGTTGAGGAACACCGGAAGCAGCATATGATGGCGCCAGCCGCGGTTGCACCGCCTGAAGAAGAGAGAGGCAGGTAAGCGGCTTCCGAAAGCGTTTAAATATGCATTGCGCAGCATACAACTTTCACTAATCTCGTTGGAGGAGGAATGCAATGTCAAAGGAACCGAACACCGTGTTCATAGGACGCAAGCCAACCATGAACTATGTACTTGCCGTGATAACCCTCTTCGGCTCGGGAGACACAAAGGAGGTCACCCTCAAGGCAAGAGGCCAGGCAATAACAACCGCTGTAGATGTCGCGGAGATAACCAGACGTAGATTCATGGAGGGCCTTAAGGTCGAGCAGGTAAACATAGGGACAGAAGACATACCTATGCAGGAAGGCGGCACCAGGTCAGTCTCGACGATCGAGATAACTCTCATCAAATCCAGCTGAGAGAACCGCGCCCTTTTCTGCTAATCTTCAAGATTTGGGGGCCCAACCAGAGTTACCAGGCAGGCCGGGTCTCCAATATTTACTATTTTTCCCAGTTCACAAAAACTGATGAGATCGGTCTCGACCTGATCTGTGTGAGGGAATGATGAAGCGCAGCCTCTGCTCTGAGCCAGACAAAGTGTGGGCTCTACGCTACATAAGAGAGGCAAAGGTTGACCTATCCCTCACGGATGAGTTGAAAACCCCTGAGACAATAGTAGAACTCGTAGCTTTGTCATTGAAGAAAGCTCAGTTAGCCATTCAGCACGCCCTAGGTCAACCAGAGTATCTTGAACTAGCCGTAGCCCAGGCTGCCCTAGGAAAGACGGAACCCGCTGACCCTCCAGTTAGAATACTGCTCAGGATGAGGGAGATAGCAAGGAACCTCTCAGAGGTGGAGGAACTGGTCCGGAAAGAGACAGTACTGGAAGCGGCTGAGATAGTTGTGGGCGTAGCTGAATCCGTTGTCAAAGAACTAACTGGCTAGGTTAAGTCTCTTGATCGGAATCAAGGTGAGGTTTATGGGAACCTTCAGATGGGCCTCAGGTACGGAAGAGACTGAGATCGAAATCCCCGAACAAGCAAACGTGAGGAAGGCACTTGAAGTCCTGTTTACCCAAACGGAAGAGTTGAGATCGATTGCTGGCGAGAACACGCGACTTGATCCGAGGCCCAACATCATAGTCTTGGTTAATGAGGTTGAGATAGGCCTCCTGAGAGGACTTGAGACCTCACTTCAGGCAGGAGACACTCTTACTCTAATCCCCACCGCTCACGGAGGCTAGAACGCCCAGTGGCCTTAGACCTCTACAACCTCGCAGGTTAACCTCTTTATTATCTCCTCAGCCTTTGAACTGGCTACCTTCATAGTGTAGAGTCTTTTCGGAGTCTTCAGCTTAAGCTTGACAGAATCGCCAGCCCTTCTCACGCGGCACTCCAGAGCCGATTCTGAGAGTTTGACGAAAGACTCCTCATCTGAGATTTCCGAAGGCATCATGTCCACCTCGACAGGCTGAATCGACACTTCCCCCGAATATAAGCAGTTGCCCAGAGCATTACCAGATGTTCTGTCTTAAGGCAGCTCCCAGCACGCAAGGGCGAAATGGATTCAAAGATACTCTTTCTTGAGGATGATTGTTTAATCTCGCCATCCGAATCTGTCCAGACAGAACAGTGCCAGACGAACAATAGGTTGGCATTACATGAAGTCTACACGTGTCAATAGACTCAAGGCAGCAGGGGTTCAAGTGTGCATAGTGACATCATTGCATACCGCCCTTAGCCCTCGGGTAGGATCCCAAGACCTTTAGAAATGTAGTCATGCTCTCTAGCTCTTTCAAAGCATCTTTGACCGGCTCGTCATTTTGGTGACCTTCAAAGTCGCAGTAGAAGACGTACTCCCACGGCTTCTTGCGCGCTGGCCTGGATTCGATCTTTGTTAGGTTGATCCCTCTCTCGGCGAATACTCCCAGGGCCTTGTAGAGTGCCCCCGGGGCGTGCGCAGTAGAGAATATGATCGAGGTCTTATCATTCCCAATCCGTTCGGCTTGTGTACGACTTAAAACAAAGAAGCGAGTGGAGTTGTTTGGATTGTCTTCAATCCCTCTTCGGATCACCTTCATCCCATATATTTTGGCGGCCAGCTCACTTCCAATGGCGGCCCTATCTTTGCTCCCTTTAACCGATTGCACTGCGGCGGCCGTGCTTCCGACTTCCAACATCTCGGCATTCGGAAGATTTGTCTTCAAGAAGTATCTACACTGCGCCAGAGCCTGCGGGTGTGAGACTACGACTTTTATCTTTGAAAGTGTAACATCGTCTTGGGCTATGAGATTGTGGACTATACGTTGCTCGATCTCACCTGAGACTCTCAAGTTGGACTCAAATAGCATGTCAAGAGCTATGTTCACTGAACCCTCAATTGAGTTCTCAACGGGAACAACGCCGAACTCAGCGGAATTAGAGTCCACCACAGCAAAAATCTCAGGGATATCTCTACACTCCAGGAACTCAGCGGTCTCTTGGAAATATGATCTTGATGCCTGCTCAGTGAAAGTTCCTTTTGGCCCCAGGTATGCAACCTTGGTTTTCCCGGACATACTCAACCAACCTAAATCATGTAGGTAGCGCATTACCGACGCTTCTTGAACCAAACAATTTGACCAATGTAGCCTAACCCAATGTACTTTAATTCAGCGCTACGAACTTATTAGATCAACATAGCGCCTTTTCTTTTTTGCATAGACAAGGGGGGATCGATGTGGTGCATCTGATCAAGGCTGAAGACATGGATAGTGAATTCATCCAACAGATCGCGAGCAGAGGTCTGCAAGGGCTGGAGAGCGTTGAGAAGGATGTCAGAGAGATCCTGGAATCGGTCAGGACACGTGGCGACGAAGCTCTGTTTGAACTCACTCAGAAGTTCGACGGCGTGGAACTTGACTCTAGCATCATACGGGCAGAACGAGGCGACTTTGAAGCAGCCTATCGCAGCGCCAAGACTGAAGAGATCAGAGCACTCAAGAAAGCCGCTTCGAACATCAAACGATTTCACAAGATGCAGCTTGAAAGGATTAGGTTCGAGCTATCCCGAGGAGGCGTCACGTTAGGAGTGGTCGCAAGACCAATCTCTTCGGTGGGCATCTACGCTCCCGGGGGGAAGACATCCTACCCGTCATCTATTCTGATGTGCGCTATTCCAGCCAAGGTTGCTGGGGTCGAAAGGATTGTCGCATGTAGCCCACCGTCACCGCGGAGAAGGTTCAACCCACATATGCTCATAGCATCAGACATCGCAGGAGTGACTGAGGTCTACTGCATCGGAGGAGCACAGGCTGTTGCTGCTATGGCCTACGGGACCAAGTCGATCAGGCCGGTTGAGAAGATAGTGGGCCCAGGAAATGTCCATGTCACCGCAGCCAAACAGCTGCTGAGCAGACAGGTCTCTGTGGATCTCCCTGCTGGACCTAGCGAGATTCTCATCATAGCGGACGACAGTTCCAAGCCTGAGTTCATAGCGGCAGATCTACTGGCACAAGCCGAGCATGATGAGAACGCTCGATGCATCCTTTTGACTACTTCAGAGATGCTCGCTAACAGAGTGATGGGGATACTTGAGGAGAGGCTTGCCATACCTACTTTATCTCGGGTCCCTAAGGCGGCTTTGGAAAGAAGTGGCCTGATCGCAGTTGCACGCGATCTTCAGGAGGCCACCAGGCTAGCCAATGAGATCGCACCGGAACATCTAGTTGTAATGACTCGCAACCCAGAGCAAGTCTTCAAAGCGATAAAGAATGCGGGCCTTATCTTCGTGGGACAGTACTCACCCGTTGCCATTGGCGACTACTCCGCAGGGACAAACCATGTCCTACCAACAGGCGGATACGCCAGAACCTATTCCGGACTCTCCGTCAGGGACTTTGTCAAGACAGTAAGCTACATTCGATGTTCCAAGAGCGGATTGAAGAAGCTGGCCAAAGTCACAATGACTCTTGCTGAGATGGAAAATCTTCAGGCTCATTCAGACTCTATCAAAGTCAGAGAGGTCTCGTAAAGAACTAAGGCGAATCAATCGTTGACAAGTAGGTACAAGTATCGCAATCTCGATGACGAGGCGGCTCTCTGCAGGGATGACAAAATCTCATCGATCCGAAAAGTCTCGAAGTTAGTCTTCGATTGCGATGGAGTAATAGTCTCGGACAGGAACTCGTATAGGCAAGCCATCGTTCGTTCAGTCGATCACTACTTCCTGAGACTCATGGAACTCAGAGGCAACGAAGGGCGATTGGTGACGCAGGAAGACATCCAGAAGATGAAGAACACAGGGGCCTTCAACAATGACTGGGCCCTCACATACGCGCTAATAATTTACTTCTTAGGTCTGATAATACGCCGGCTACCCAGTGAAGTGACACTGAGCGCGGGTTCTGAGATCTCTGAGATGAAAAATCCAGAACACATCCGGATTTTGTCTGATAAGCTGAGGTCTGTAGGAGAAAGATTAGAGCAACTAGGCATAGATATCGAATACTTGACGCGACTGAAGTCAGATACGAGATTCGGCTTGAAGAGACTGCTGGGATCACTCACCGGGAAGACTGATTTGTCATCTCTGAGAGAGATCGGCCTCTTTCTTGGGTTGAAGGATCTGGAGCTTGAAGCTGCCAAAATGCTTTGTCCATTCAGTGTCGATAAGGATGATCTTCTGAGAAGGCTCTTCGACGAGATCTACTTGGGAAAGACTTTGTATGCTCAATTCAGTGGCAGAGAGCCTTTCTTCGCTTTTCCCGAGGGACTGATTGACAAGGAAGAGAGGATACCCTCCACAGAGACCCTGGAGAGGCTGAAGCTTAGATTCGGACTTTCAGCGATGTACTCTGAAAGACCGAGGATGGAGGGATATTACATACTGCAGAAACACAGGCTTCTCAGCTATTTTGACAAAGAAGCGATGCTCTTCAGCGAAGACATCATGAAACCGTCCGGCAGTGCCAGCTCAGATTCAAGTTGGGGGAAACCTGACGCCAGAGCTTTCGTAGGCCTTCTGAAACGCTTCAGCAGAAACGACGAGATCGTGGCATACGTGGGAGATACCGTTTCAGACGCCCTGATGGTGATGAATGCAAGAGGACTGGATGCTAGGGAACTTCTCTTTATTGGAATACTATCATCTTCACCAAGTGAGGCCGACCTACAGAGAGAATTCTTGGATCTGGGAGCCGAAGTAATAGTTAAAGATGTAAACGTGATACCAACAGTCTTTGACAGGATCGGAAAGTAAGAGAATTGAGAAGAGCAAGAACCAATAGAGAGACGGCTGAAGTAGAGATCTCAGTCAATCTCAATCTTGACGGTAAAGGAAGAGTACGGTTAGAAACAGGCAATAGATTCCTCAATCACTTACTTACAACACTTGCTAAGCACTCACTTATCGACTTGGAGATCAAAGCTTCAGGAGATCTAAAGCACCACCTCTCAGAAGACATCGCACTCACCTTGGGCGAAGCAATGAACAAGGCACTCGGAGACAAGAAAGGGATCAGGAGATTCGGCTCAGCTCATATTCCAATGGACGATTCTCTTGCTAGGGCAGCTGTTGATTTGGGAGGTAGGCCATACCTGTGCTTGGATCTGAAGATCCAGTCAAGCGAGATCGAAGATCTAAAGACGGAGGACATAGAGCACTTCTTCACTTCTCTGGCGCAGTCGAGTAAGTCGAACATCCACCTGACAACTTTATACGGAACTAATGATCACCATAAGGTTGAGGCAGCAACTAAGGCTCTAGCTCTGGCTCTAAGGGAAGCATTCTCCAAGGAACCAAGAATCTCTAAGATGATTCCTAGCGCAAAAGGCGAACTATAGAGTGACCCTGATAATCATCATAAATTATGGTGTGGGAAATCTCCACAGCGCAAGGAAGGGCCTTGAGAAGGCGGGGGCGAAAGTTGAGATTCTGGCCGAACCGACCAAGCTGAGGCGCTCTGACGCGCTAGTGTTACCCGGCGTAGGCGCATTCGCCGAAGCGAAGAAGAACCTATCCAGCCTCGAAGAAACGGTTGTGGAGGAGACCCAGAAAGGAAAACCTCTCCTGGGAATTTGTCTCGGGCTTCAACTTCTTTTCACTAGAAGTTATGAGGGAGGAGTCACTGCCGGACTCGATCTTCTCAAGGGAGAAGTTGTGAGACTCCCGACGGCCGTGAAGCTTCCCCAGATCGGATGGAACAATATAAGGATCAAAAGACCGAGCCCAATTCTTGAGGGAGTTCCAGATAATGCTTACGCCTATTTTGTCCACTCGTACTTCGCGAAGCCAGCGAACCAAACCGATGTAGTTGCCAACACAGAGTACGGAGTGGAGTTTCCATCAATCCTTGAGAGAAAGAACATATTCGCCACTCAGTTCCACCCGGAGAAGAGTGCTGAGGCAGGTCTTACCATCTTGAGAAACTTTGTCAGGGCAATAAGGAAGTAGAGTGACGGATGATACTGATCCCGGCCGTAGACCTGATGCGTGGAAGATGTGTGCGCCTCTTTCAGGGAGACCCATCTAAGACAAAGCAGTACTACGAGGATCCTGAAGAGGCCGCCAGATTCTTCCAGTCACAGGGAGCTGAGATGCTCCACATAGTTGATCTTGATGCTGCTTTAGGTCTTGGAGACAATGCGAGGATCATAAGCAAGATCGTAAGGTCAGTCCAGATAAAGACCCAGGTTGGAGGAGGAATAAGAACCCTTGAACGAGCCAAGGAGATCCTCGACCTTGGGGTATCAAGAGCCATCTTTGGAACCACAGCTATTCGAAAGCCTGAGTTGATCTCAGAAGTCGCAACGATCTTCGGGAAAGAGAGGGTGGCAGCGGCAATAGATGTAAAGAACGGCAGCCCTGCAATAGAGGGCTGGCAAAGCAAGACATCACTTGAGTATATCGATGTTGCGCAGAAGCTGGAGGCCATGGGCGTCGGATGCATAATCTTCACATCAGTAAATGCCGACGGAACACTCAGCGGCCCCGCACTCAATGACACAAAGAGGCTTGTCCGATCGCTGACTATACCGGTCATAGCCTCAGGTGGGATAAGAGACTTGGAAGACATAACCGCCCTGGCCAAGACAGGTGTTCAAGGGGTCATCGTTGGCACAGCATTGTACGAGAACAAGTTCACCCTGAGACAGGCCCTCAAGGTGGCCAGAGATGCTAGCTAAGCGGATAATCCCCTGCCTAGACGTTAAGAAGGGCAAGGTGGTCAAAGGGGTCCAGTTCGTTAACCTGAGAGAGGAAGGCGACCCTGCAACCTTGGCCGAGGCCTACGGCAGGGAAGGAGCTGACGAGGTTGTGTTTCTGGACATTACAGCGTCTTTCGAGAGAAGGAAGACCCTGCTCGATGTAGTTTTGAGAACCGCTGAGACTCTGTTCATACCCTTCACCGTGGGAGGAGGGATACGCTCTGTGGAGAGCATCAGGGAGACCCTGGACGCAGGCGCAGATAAGGTATCACTTAACACAGCAGCCGTGAGGGACCCAAGCCTCATCACAAAGGCGGCAGAGGCATTCGGCTCACAGTGCATAGTCGTCGCAATAGATGCAAAGAGGGTCTACGAGAAAGCCAGCGATCGAATGCTGATGGAGACCACCAAAGGAGCCTGCTGGTGGGAGGTATATGTGGAAGGGGGAAGGACACCCACAGGACTGGACGCGATCGGGTGGGCGAGGCGTGCAGAGAGGCTGGGGGCTGGCGAGATCCTTCTTACAAGCATGGACTACGACGGGACCCAGTTAGGCTATGACATACCTCTCACCAAGACGGTTGCTGAGAACACGAATATACCGATAATTGGGAGCGGAGGGGCTGGTGAGCCTGAGCACATAAGGCAGGTCCTGGTTGAGGGAGCTGCTGATGCTGCTCTTGCAGCCTCAATATTCCACAGGGGGATACACCCTGTTCTGAATGTCAAAGAATACCTTTCAGGACACGGGGTTCCTGTAAGGCTCTAGACTGGAGAATGATAAGCTCATGATCTTGCAGTTGAGCAGGAAGGACACTGAGAGGCTGGCTGAGCAAGTCGACTTTGAGAAAGGAGGCGGTTTGATTCCAGCTATAGTGCAAGACGCCTCCAACAACATGGTGCTTATGCAGGCCTACATGAACAAAGAAGCACTCATCTTGACCCTTGTCACGGGCAAGACTCATTTCTGGAGCCGCACCAGAAAGAGGCTCTGGATGAAGGGTGAGGAGTCAGGCCACTACTCCATCGTTCAGAATCTGAGCTTGGACTGCGATAACGATGCGGTCTTGATCAAGGTTCAGCAGATAGGGCCTGCCTGTCACACAAACATGGATAGTTGCTTCCACAATCCCATAGTTCAGGAAGGGAGCGCTCAGCCGACCTCTGCGACGCTGGAGAAGGTCTACGAGACGATAAGGGAAAGGATGAGAACGGGCGATGAGAGATCCTATGTTAAGAGCCTGGCAGGCAAGGGTGAAAGTGCGATTCTTGCCAAGATCAGTGAAGAGTCTGAAGAGGTCATTCAGGCGGCCCAGGACAAGCCGGCTTCGATAGTATCAGAGGTATCAGACCTGATCTTTCACTTGATGGTGTTTCTCGCATCCAAGGGTGTGGCCTTGAGCGAGATATTCAAGGAGTTCGAGAAGAGGCATAGAGAGAAGACTGCCGGAAGGAAGTAGCACGCTGCGAAAAGTTCACTGAAGCGCTCGCTTTTCTCTGAAGGCATCCTTAGCCGGAGCGAACGCAGATAGCGCAGTTATCTGAGCTTAACTAGGGTGTCGATTCTGCAGGTTGCCTCGTATACGATCTTGAGATCTCTGATCTTGCAAACCTTACCTCTTTCGAGATGGCATCGTATGAGTTTGCTATCTCGTTGACTGTTGTCACTGCTCCTAGCAGTAGGAAGAACATCCCGAGGAAGAACGTCAGCGCCACTAGTGGAATTATGATGGTCGTGCTGATGGCTGTACCTATGAGGGTCAGGAAGGAGGTGAAGATGAATGAGAAGACTGCTGAGAAGGTTAAGAAAAGGCTCCACTTGAGTTTGGATCCTCTCCTTAGCAGAAGCTCGATCTGGGCGTCGATGTTCTTGAGTCTGCCCATGATGAAATCGGTGTCTGCGGCTGTTGCCTGTTCCTTCACTGCTTCCTGCTGGAGACTTCGGCGCTCGGACAGTAGATGGCGGATTCTGTCGACAACCCTTCCGTATCGAGTCTGGATAATCAGGCAGATCAGGGCTGAGCTCGAGATCATGACTACTGAGCCGAGGGTCGCCTGTAGTGTGTTCATCAGTTCTGAGATTTCCACGTACTATTGCCTCCAAGTTCTAATCATAACGTGAGGGATTCAAGGATGGTCTACACGGGGACCTGAGGTGTATTGATCGATCAGTGATTTCATCTTTTCTCTTTGGTGATGGCTCTTCTCTTTTCAAGAAATCATTTCACCCCTGTCAATAGCCTATCTATGGCCAAGTTGAATGATAGGAAGATACGCTGGAT
>CAZRDQ010000026.1:0-22155 GCA_964598945.1 uncultured Candidatus Bathyarchaeia archaeon | reverse complement strand
CGTGGCCAGAGCATCCACACTGAGAAAGGGCGTTAAGATCACTATTCCATTAAACTCTGCAAGATATCACCTCGACCTCTTACAGAAAGGCGAGATCAAGAGCTTCCAGATCGTAAAGAAGGATGAGAAATTCTTGGTTCACGTAAAGGTTGAGTACGCGGTTCCAGACCAACCCGTCAATACGGTTCGTGGAGTCGACCTTGGAGTGAAGCGGTCAGTAGCATCCGTGATGCTGAGACCAAACCAGCCTCTAAGATCAACCAACTTCACAATCATCCATGATGGGCTGAAGAGAGACAGGTTGAACCGCATAGAAAAGAGAAAAGCAGAACTTCAGAAACACAAGAGATGGGAGGCTTTGGAGCGTCTCAGACACAAACAGAAGCATGTAGCAGAGTATTTCGATAGGCTAACCGCAAAAGAGCTTGCCATCACGTCAAGCGGTTGCCTTGTAGCCATCGGCTACCCGAAGGGGATCAAACACGACAACCACAGAGGAAATGGTAAGCCATGTCTGCGTAAGAAGCTGGCAGGATGGAGCTACGGCAGAATCATACGGTACATCAAGGAAGAGTGCGCGGAAAAGGGAATCCCTGTAGAGGCACCTGAAGAATACTGGTCAAGCATCACGTGCCACAAATGTGGATCAAGGAATACGAAGACAGATCCGAAAACGGTTGAAAGGATTGGGCAGAGTCTGTTCCACTGCTGGAACTGCGAGTTATGGTTCAACGCTGACTTCAACGCCGCCATAAACATCGGGTCTCGTTTCCTGGCAGCACCCTTGACCCGACGGGGTGCAGTTGACTCACCCTATGCTGGGGATGAGCAGGCAAGAGAAACAGTAGCCTGTGAGCCCAGAAGCCCACACCCATTCACGGGTGGGAGCGAGTCACTGTTCTCAGGTTGCGCAGCTCATCCATTCTAGATGTAAATTCGGGGTCGCCCAAGCCTCTAAGGTAATGTGCGACTTCGATGAAGGTCGATAAGTTAAGTATGATTCCATCTTCTATGGCGTCTCTCATCGCTTGAATTACGTGCCTATGCTCGGGATGGCGGCTATCCATCCAATATATCCAATAGTTTGAGTCAACGTAAACGGTCAAGCTCTCTCCCAGATTCGCTTCAGTGACAGCGGATCCAGTAGAGGAAGCGGAGAGTCCTGCTTCACGAAGCCTTCCATGTCGCGGATGAAATCATCCGGATTCACTACCTTCGATATGACGAGCCGTTCCTTCTGCAACTGTACACTGACCTGTGATCCCTCGGTCAGTCCTAATCCGAGTCTGAGCCGCTTCGGCAGAATAATTCTGCCTTTTTCATCTACGATTGATCGTGCCAGAGAGATTTTTCCCACTTCTAATTCCACACGTAAATCCCCGCCCCCACATATAACCATTGTTTAGGCTATCGAAAGGATCCCCCTTTCTCAACTTCTATAAGGATCTGTGGGTGAAGCGGAGCAAACTAACTGGTAAGCAGCAGACTCTGCATATTCGAAGATAGTTTTCCGACAGCCTAATGTAAGGTTAGGTTTTCAGCACGTTTCTTGTAATCTCAAGAACCTCGTCTTCCAGCGTGAAGCGATCCTCAACCGACTTGTGGTATGAGTCTATTATCTGGTTGTTCTTGACTTTCCACTTCGCATCCTTCTTCTCGTGATTCTCCTTCACCTGCTGAAGAATAGTCTCAAGAGACTCCTTATCACACTCTATCCCTTTGTCCTCAAGCACCTTCTTGATGAGGCTGGCTCCTGTATGCTTCCCGAAAACGAACCTGCGCTTGCGACCGAGGCTCTCTATCGGAATCCTCTCATAAGTCAACGGATCTATCAAGATCCCATGAACATGGGGGCCAGTCTCATGTGTGAACGCATTCAGTCCCACAATAGCCTTTGTTGGAATCACCGGTATGCTCGAGTACTTCTCCACGAGCTGGCTTAGTTCCATAAGCTTCGTCAAGTCAAACCTGATGTTGTATCCGTACAGGATCTTCAGGGCGGCGCAGGTCTCCTCAAGGCTTGCGGCTCCACATCTCTCTCCTATCCCATTGACCGTGAGGTAGAGGTAGTAGTCACCCTTCCCAGCCTCAACAGCTGCCAGGGTGTTCGCTGTCGCCATCCCAAAGTCATCATGGAAGTGCAGCGCCACTGGTTTGCTCCAGAACCGTCTAAGCTGATCGACATAGTATCTTGCTGATGATGGTGTGAAAGTTCCAACAGTGTCTGTGATCAGAAGGTTGCAGTTCTCCTTGTCCTCCACGATCTTGGAGAACCTCTCAACATCATCCATCTCTGCTCGGCTGGCATCCTCCAGACCAAGAGATACACCAATGCCATGCTCAAGCGTGTACGAGGCAAGCTCCTCAAGCCTGACCAGGTAATCCTCAAGATCAGTCTTCAGCCTCTTCTCATAATGGAGGCGGGACGCAGGAGCGATGAACGACGCCATGTCGCAGTCGATATCGATCAGCTCATCGATATCCTCCTTCAGCACCCTGCAGAGTCCCCAGCTCTCGAACCCCAAGCCCTCACCGATTATGGCCTTGGCGGTCCTCTTCTCCTCCCGCGAGACAGCGGGAAAACCGACAAACACAGCATCAACTCCGGCCTCGGCCAGCTTCCTCGCGATGCCGAGCTTCTCACCTGAGCTGAAGACTACGCCTGGGGTCTGTTCACCCTCAGTTAGTGTTGCGTCCAGTATGCGGATAGAGTCCGGCAGTAAAGCTCTGCCTGCATCGATCGAATCCTTAACATAGTCGTGGACTAGAGCCCTGTCCATGTCTTCCTACCTTGATGCGTACTGACGATACGGATCTTACGTAAAAATACTTTTGCGGTCGGCCGAGACTGCTCGAAAAAGAGAGTAAGCGGAAGCTTGATAGATCCTTTGCCACTCAACCTTAGAGTTATTTCGCTCCTCTTATCGCTCTCGCAATAGCATCTCCAAGATCGCTTGTCTTGGCGTCTCCTCCAAGATCAGGTGTCCTAACTGATCCCTCCTTGAGAACCGTTCTCACGGAGTTCTCGATGATCGCCGAGGCTTTCGTGGCATCGGGGTCTCTGCGTTTCTTTCCGATCCACTCAAGCAGCATCTTGGCCGCCATGATCATCGATATTGGGTCGGCTCTTCCTGTTCCCTTCAGTGTCGGTGCTGAGCCATGTATAGGCTCGAACATAGCCTTCTCGTCGCCTATGTTTCCTCCTGCAGCCAGACCTATTCCGCCGGTTGTTGCTCCAGCGAGATCCGAGAGTATATCACCATGAAAATTAGGAGTAACGACAACGTGATAGAACTCCGGCCTGAGGACTTGAGACTGGGCGAATGCATCAACATACTCGTGATGGGCCTCGATCCCCGGGAAATCCGCGGCTACCTCATCAAAGACCTTAGCGAAGAGTCTGTCACTGATGAGAACCTTGCTGCTCTCGACACACGTTACACGCTTCTTCCCATCAAGCGGCGATGATCCCCAGTCCCTTGAGAGCTCGAACGCGTACCGGATGACCCTCTCTGACCCTCTCCTTGTGATGAGCCTGATGTTCGTGGCGACCTCGTCACGCAGTATCCCGCCCTGCATGACATAGAGGTCCTCGGTGTTCTCGCGCACTATGGCGTAGTCTATGCTTCCAGGCCTCTTTCCAGCAAGGGGTGACGGCACGCCGTCGAAAAGTGTCACAGGTCGAAGATTGACGTACAGATCAAACCTGGATCTTATGCCTAGGATCACGTCGCCGGCGACCTCCACCCCGTCAGGCCGGACCACTCCAGGAAGTCCCACAGGAGCCTTGAAGATGCAGTCAGCCTCCTCCATCACCCTCCAGTCCTCATCCTTAACAGCGGTTCCGGTCCTCTTGTACACCCCTGCTCCGGCATCACACTCTACAAACTCAAAGTTCAGGCCCATCACTGCCTGGACGCTTCTGAGAACCTTGAGGCCCTCAGCCATGATCTCAGGCCCGACACCGTCTCCAGGAATATACGCTATCCTGTACTTTGCCAATGGGATTCACCCGTGGTCGAGGTCACCTCATCAACTGCAGAACTGATAAGATCTGCGGTGAAGATCAGGAGTAGACACTGATTAGTCGGTGACTTGTCCGGCCAGCCACGCCATTGATCTACTTCTGGTTGAGCCTCTTCTGTTGCTCTTCCCTCTTGGCCGCTCTCTGGTAGGAAGCGTAGAGAACAAGTATAGCCGCCAGGGGGAAGACAAGGAAGATGGTCAGGCCTGCAGCGTAGCCGAAGACATCGAACTTCTGAGTCGAGAAGAACAGGGTCAGTCCCGCTAGTGCATACGCGACAGACACTCCGACAGTGGCGTAGTCAGCTCGCTTCATCTGAATGTCTTTGAGGAATGTTCGCTTCACACCGAACTCTGTTGGGAAGCTGAATCCCCTAAGCTCCATGGCCAAGGCTATGTTCTGGCTTCTCCTCAGGGCCCCTGCTGCAAGCGGCGGCATCGCCGCAACCACAGCGCGCAGTATACTCAGGGGGTTCTTGGAGTCCATGGCCTTGTAGGCCCTGGCCTTTGACGCATCAGCGATCGTGAAGAGCTCTTCCTGGATCAGCGGAAGGAATCGAAGCATAAATCCCACCAGAAACGAGAGCTTGAAGGCAACACCGGTCTTGTGGAGCGCGAGACTGATGTCAAACGGGTCTGTTGTCATGGCAAAGATCATGAACGCCACACCCATGGTTGCGAGTCTAAGACCTATGCCCAGACCCAGAAAGAATCCTGGCTCAGACAGTGAGACTGAGAACTGGCCAAGTGGAAATGTGAGAGTCAGGTAAGGTGGGCCTCCTGCTGCTGACTGAACTATTATCAGAGCAATCATTATCGGCATAAGATAGGCAAGGAACTGCCAGTACTCTCTCGGGCTTATGCCAGCTGCGACCCAGAGCAGAAGCATCGCGAATAAGGTTGTGAATATCATCAACTGATATCCTGGCCAGATGAGTGCTACCACAAGATAGCACAGGACGAAGACGAGTTTGGTTCTTGGGTCGAGTCTGTGTAGGAACGAGTGTCCCGCCGAGTACTGATAGAGGAACTTCATAATGAAGACCTTTCCTAAGTTGCCAGACTACCTCTTTCCAATGCGCTTCAGTATGATCTCCTCAGCCTCGCCGACCGTCAGGATCGCGGGGTTGAATCCTAACCTTTCTCCGAGAAGAGTGATCTGCGGCGGCTGAACGAACGTGTGCGAGAGAAGATCGATCTCCTTGAAGACCTCTCTTGTCGGTCCATCTATCAGGATCTGGCCTTCACAAAGAGCCACGGTTCTCCTCGCATACTCCGCCACGAGGCTCATGGCGTGTGTTATGACAAAGGCGGTTACACCTTCCCTGTTCAACCCGAGTGTCAGATCCATTATCGCACGGGCCTCCTTCCTGTCCTGCCCAGTCGTAGGCTCATCGATGACGAGGATCTCGGGGTCCATCGCCAGTATCGCGCTTATGGCTACGCGCTGCCTCTGGCCTTTTCCAAGCCGGAATGGGTGAAGGTCCCTGAACTCCCAGAGATGCATCCGCTCAAGTACTTCCTGCACCTTCTTCCCGATCTGGTCTCTTGGCGTCCCGATGTTCCGCAGACCAAAGGCAATCTCATCATACACGGTCTCCTTGAAGAGTTGGTGATCAGGATTCTGGAAGACGTATCCAACCTTCTGCGCGAGTTCAGAGGTGTGCATCTTCCTCGTGTCAACCCCATCGATCCGAACCGTGCCCTCCGTCGGCTTGAGGAATCCGCTTATGCACTTGGCGAGGGTCGTCTTGCCTGATCCGTTCTGCCCTATCAAAGCAGTGAACTCGCCGGCTCCGACATTCAGAGAGACGTTCTTGAGGGCCTGGACTCTGTTCGGTGGCGGATAGGTGAAGCTGACATGGTCAATGTTGATAATGCTAGTTGCGTCTGTCACTTCTGATGAGCTCCGAATAGTTTTCTACCGCATCATCAAGTGTCAGTGGGATACTCTTCAGATGCACGCCTTCACTCAGTAGGTCATAGGTTAGCTCTGCCACCTGAGGGGCGTCTATTCCTGCTTCAGCCAGCAGCTCCTTCTCAGCAAAGAACTTCGTCGGCTCTGCCACGACTTTTATCTCACCATCGTTGAGAAGCGCTATTCTATCCGCGAACTGCGCCAGTTGCTCAGACTTGTGCTCGACCATGACGACGGTCGTGCCCTGCTTGTGTGCAAGCTTCTTCACAGCATCGAATACTATTGTGGTCCCGATTGGGTCAAGTTCTGAAGTAGGCTCGTCCAAGAGAAGTATCTCGTTGCCGAGGGCATAAACAGAAGCAATCGCAACCCTCTGTTTCTCTCCCCCAGATAAGTCGTAAGTGATGCTGTTCTGGAGGTGTGAGATGTTGAAGAACTTGACTACGTCATCTCTTTTCTTTAGTATCTCCTCTTTCGGGACTCCCCTGTTCTCTAGGCCCCACGAGATCTCCTCTCTAACGAAGAGGTTGAATATCTGGGACTCGGGATCCTGCATCACCAAGCCTACCATCTTAGAGAGCTGAGCCATCGACGTGTCGGCTGTGCTCTTGCCATTTACAGCGACGGTTCCGGAGAGCTTACCCTTGAGGTAATGCGGGATAACACCGCTCATTATGTACAGCAGCGTGGTCTTTCCGGCGCCCGTGGGGCCCATTATTCCAAGAAACTCGCCCCTCTTTACTGTTAAGCTCACGTTACTTAGAACCTGCCCGGTTCCTCTCAAGTAGCTGAAACTGACATCGCGAAGATCTATGGGGGTGTCTGAAGCCATTGCGTTCTTCCCTAGACTGACTATCAAAGTGTCATGATCTTTCTGTCGCGGTTCATAGATGACGGTGCCAAGTTATATATATTCATTCAACAGAGAGAATAAGGAAAAATTTGGGAGTGCGCAAATTGGCAAAATATCTTGGTGCAGTTGTTGCTGCTATAGTCCTCATCGTAATCTTCGCCGCCTACATCTACGGCTTCGCGATCGGTGTAATCCCACCGTACGCACCATACCCGCCGGTGCCATCTTACATCACATGGATCGTCATCATAATCCTGCTGATAATCCTCGGATACGCAGCGCTTAGACGTCCCAAGAAAAAATGAGGAGGTAGAAAATATGGAACCTATTCCCGATTGGGGTGAACACAAGCTCTGGCCCACCGATACCAGGAGCCTGGTCTCTTCGGTGCTCTTAGCGATAGCCTTCACAGCTAACATGCAGATCACGGAACGAATAGACGCTGCCACAACAGGAGGGGCTCTCATGTGGCTAGGGATCATGTTTGCAACGACATGGATGCTGACCGGGAGCACCTTCTTCGGTATGACGGGCGCTCTGATTGTTGCGAACGTAAACCCCTTCATAGCTGTGCTGACAGCGACCGCGCCTCTGGCACCATGCTTCTTCGTGGCCAACATGCTGATCTCAGTGCCCGCGGCTCTCCTGATCCATCAGGTCAAGAAGGCCGGGCAACCGCTACCCTTCAAGACATTCATGGCTGTAGGCGTCCCGTGCGGCATGCTCTCAGTGATCCCACTGTTCGTCATCTGGGTGTTACTGCTTAACCTGCCGGCTCAGCTCATGACAATCTTCACTGTATGGGGATTATTCATGGCGATTCCTGGCGCGTTCCTCGGCTATCTAATGTGCAGGTACATCGCAAGGTCTGGAGTTCTCATAGGCTAGGCCTAGAAAACTCCCCCACTTTTTCTTCTTTAGCTTCCAACACTTTGGCTTTGAAGACTAGTTCATCTTAGAACTCTGGTTGCCAAGAGACTGTAGATCTTGGTGGCCTCAACAACTTCTTCCAGACTTATCCATTCATCCGGTGCGTGTGCAAGTTCAGCAAGGCCGGGGCCCAGCAGTATCGTCGGTATACCCTTCTCCGCGTAGAATCTTCCGTCACTCGCCTGCAGATATCCAACCGGCTCATCCGGTATTCCGCGGCCTTTGCATACCTCCTGAGCCACCTTCACAATATGACTGTCCGGTGAGGTCTCTATCGGGCTTCCCGTGAGGATGACCTCCATCCTCGCTTTGAACTCGGGATCTTGCTTCTTCATGTACTCAATGACCTCCTGCATCTCACGTGTCGCGCCCTCTATGGTCTCGCTGGGAAGTATCCTTCTGTCTATGGTTACCTCGCATTTGTCAGCGACAACATTTGTCTTGACTCCGCCTGTTATCACGCCGATGTTAAGCGATGGGGGCGGGGTTAGAGGATGTTTCCTCTGTTTGAGTTGTGTGACGACCTTGCTGTCGATCTGGTTCAGTAGATCGATCATCTTGTCTATTGCGTTGATCCCGTCCCATGGTGTACTGGCGTGTGCTGTTCTGCCTTCGGTTGTGATCTTGAACCAGACGATCCCTTTCTCCGCGATCGCTATCCTGTTAGTCGTTATCTCGCCGACAACAACGTGGTCTGGGTGTATCTCGCCGCTGTCGAGAACATACTTGGCGCCCTTGAACCCGCCAACCTCCTCGTCACTCACCGGATTCAGGACGAGGGTTCCGCCTAGTTCCACACCAGATTCTACTAGAGCCTTCGCCGACATTACCATGGCTGCCACGCTGCCTTTGGCGTCTGCTATGCCCCGTCCATACATACGACCGTCTGAGACCTCCGCGCCGAAGGGGTCGTGCTTCCACTTCTGAACCTCGCCTATGGGTACGGTGTCGACGTGGCTGTTGAATAGCAGTTCAAGCTTCTTCTTGGGTTGAGCCGGTCCGAGTCTGGCAACTATGTTCGGCTTGTCCTCATCCACTGATATGATCTTGATCTTCAGTCCAGACGCTGCCAGTTTTGCCCTGATGATCTCTACTACGTCTCTGGTGTCGCCTGGGGGGTTCATGCTCTTGGCTTTGACCAGCTCAGCAAGGAACCCTGATATCTCGCCCCTCATCTTCTCGATGGTGTTCAGTAGCTTCTGGTCTTGATCCACCCCGCGACACTCCTTTGTGAGGGCTGCTATGCAGCTGGTCTTTTCAGGATCTCCTCAGAGATCTTTGCCTTTACGAACTCTCCTGCTCCAGCCTTTCCGACGAACTTGCCGTTCTCAGCCACGACCTTGCCTTTGGATATGGTCATGACGGGGCTGCCTTGAAGCTTCATGCCGTCGAACGGTGACCAGTCGATCTTGTATGGGCAATCGTCGATAGTGATCTTCTTGTCAGCCTTAGGATCGATTATCACCAGGTCAGCGTCGCTTCCAACCTGTATCGCGCCTTTCTTAGGATACAGACCGAATATCTTCGCAACATTCGTGCTTGTTACGGCCGCCATCCGGTTTATCGATATTCTCCCCTTCTGAACTCCCTCAGAGAACAATATCGGAACCCTGAACTCCATACCGGGCAACCCATTCGGAACCTTATCGAAGGAATCCTTGCCCATCCTCTTGTGTTCCAGCGTGAATGCAGCTTGGTCTGACGCTAAGGCTGAGATGGTCCCATCAGCTAGTCCTTGCCATAGAGCCTCTATGTGTTCTCTGTTTCTGAGCGGCGGGCTGCAGATGAAGTTCAATCCGTCAGGCCTTTTGAGCACATCCTCTGTCAGTGTAAGGTAGTGTGTCGTGGTCTCGCAGTAGACAGGTCGCCCTTCCCTTCTTGCCTCTCGAACTAGGTCGACTCCTTCTTTCACCGAAAGGTGATAGTCATAGAAAGCCGCACCAAGATACTTCGAGATGAAGAGCGCCCTATTCAAGGCTTCAGCCTCGTTCAGTGGGGGTCGGGTCAGCGCGTGGTATATGGGTGATCTGTTCCCTTACCTGATCGCCTCAGCCTGCAGATGCTCGATCATAGCAACGTTCTCTGTGTGACATCCTGCGAGGCCTCCGTTGTTCTTTATCACCTCTATGAGCGGGACCAAGTTCCCGTCATCAATCATCAGCTCCTCCTTCCTGTAGACCATGAAGAACTTGAAGGAGGGAATTCCGTCTGCTATGATCCTAGGGATCTGAGCTATCGCCTCATCGCTTGCCGCCACCAGGTTTGAGTGGAGAGCATAGTCTATGACCACCTTGCCATCTGCCTCTTTCCTGCGAGCATCTATCGCATCCATGGGCAGCTTTCCCTTCTGTTGGAATGCAAAATCTATCACGGTTGTAGTTCCACCTATGGCTGCTGCCATTGTTCCCGTATCAAAGTCATCCTTAGCCGTGGCGCCCATGAACGGGGCGTGGATGTGGGTATGGGGATCGACCCCTCCTGCCATAACGAACTTACCCGCGGCATCTATGACGCGATCAGCTTTCGGAAAAGCTTCCGCGCGACCTATCCCAGCGATCTTACTACCATCTATAGCGAGGTCTAGCTCTAATGTTGCATCAGACCAGACAACCCGGCCGTTCTTTACCATCAAATCCATAAGGAAACACCAACCTCAAGATGTCGAAGCTGCGATTATAAAGTTTAGCAGTACCCGACGAGTCAGGCACGGGCTTGATGCAGATTTTCTTTCCCCATTCCCAGTCCTCTGCAGTATCGCAGCAGTTGATCTAGTATCTGTCAGAAAGCCTGCACAACCAAAGTTAGTTTGGGCCTCTTCCTTCATTCCCATTGGTTTGCAGGGGTGCAGCTACTCACCTTCGCGATCCCGAGATTTGTGATGACCTCGATAGCGTTGCTCCCGATTTTGCTTCTGACAGGTAGCACAGACGCACTAGGTTCCTCCTCTAACCTGAGTCTTCTCAGCATTCTTGGTCATTGAAGCCTTAGGCTCAGGATCGCGGTAATCCCGACAATTACTGAAAGCACTAGCACGGGTGGAATTGCTGATGCGGATATGTCAATGATATGACCTAATAATATGGGAAATAGGAGGGACCCTAGATTTCCTACTGAAGATATGAAGCCCACAGCACTTCCAACCCGGTCCTCAGTCTTGGGGATTTCCACAGGAACGATAAGGACTAATGTTAGAATTCCGGTGACGCAGAACCCAACCAGAAAGATCGCAAAAGAAAGCAGCACACCCGATGAAAGAGAGATAATGGGGGTTGCTAGTCCACCAGCGATCCCCAGAGTCACCAAAAGTGTTCTCTTCGAAAGGACCCTGTCGGACGCCAGCCCCATGGACAAGCTGGAAACCAGAAACCCAAGAGGCAACGCTGAGGCAAGGACCCCTACAGTTTCAAGTTGGTAGCCTCTGAACTCTAGAATCTTGGGGAGCCAAGTGAGGAGAGTATCATAAGCTCCCATACTTAACACACATAATCCGGCCAGAATCCAAACCTCCCTAAGCCTGATCAGATCCACGAACTTTCCCTCACAAGAAGTCTTAACATCAAGGGCCGCCTCCGGGCGGCCTCCTGAAGGCTCCCTTCCCAAGATTAGCCACATAATGAACAATAGAGAAGCCCAAAGTCCCGTGATCATAAATGGGAATCTCCAGCTTCCAAAGGTTGACAACATATATGTCGTCAGGGTGAAGGCTGCGACCTCGCCAGCTGGAAAGCCCGCCACATAGACACCGGTGGCATACCCGGCCCTCCCCCTGGCCCACACGCTTACCAGCTTGGACAAACCCGGAAGCACAGCTGCAAAACCGACCCCCAGGAAGAACTGAGATAGCACTAGCATTTCGTAGTTTAAGGAGAAACTCCTTAGAACTCCGAAGGTTGAGACAAAGAGCATGGCAACCTTCGTGGCTCTCGAAAAGCCGATACGGTCGATGATGAAGCCCCAAGGGATCCTGAACAGCAGCACCGCCAGGATACATGCGGAAAAGGCGGCTCCAGCTTGAGCGTGAGAAATATTCATTTCAATCATCAAAGGTGAGATCGATGGAGCAAAGGAAAACAGGAGTAGATGCAAGGTTAAAGCGGTCAGGAATGCCATGATGACCATACGGGTATGGCGAGGGTGGCTGACCGTGTCGCTCTCCAAAAGGCACCACCTGGGTTCATCTATCATAAGACGTTTCTGGCTTGCAAATCTTATTCTGACAGATTCTTCTGCTTCGCCTAGGAAACTAGCGAAGGATTTACTAATGAAGTTGAGACGCTAAGTAATCAGTTGGGTTTCGGTTTAATTGCGTCTTGCTAGTGCAAACTTGAAGTCGTGGTTCATGCTCACTGCAGTTACCCTATTTTGGGCTTCCTCCTTCATCCTCATTAAGGTTGGCCTGCAGGGAATCTCGCCGCTGACCTTCGCGGTCCTGAGATTTGTGATAGCCTCCGCGGCATTGCTTCCAATCTTACCGCTGAGAGGTGGCATTGACACGATAAGATCCTCCTCTGGATTTGACAGATTAAAGTTCGTGGTTCTAGGTCTCTGCGGGGTCACTCTCTTCAACGTGTTACAGTATGCAGGTTTGTCACTTACAACCGCGACAAATGCTTCCATTCTGCTGAATACAAACCCGCTTTTCATCTCTGTCTTGTCTTTGGTCTTCCTGCGTGAGAGGTTAGGGTCGGAAAACGCCTTCGGGATCTTCTTGGCTCTGATCGGGATCGTAATTGTGATGACTGGAGGCAGTTTTTCTTCCGCAGAGTTCTCTTCATCCATCTTTGTAGGAGATCTCCTGATCATTGGCTCTGCAGTATGCTGGGCGATCTACACAGTTCTGGGCAAGTCTGTGCTTGAGAGATACAAACCATTGGCGGTGACCATCATAAACATGGTCATCGGAACATCCTTCCTAGTTGTTGTTGCCTTAGTCACAGAGGATCTCAGTCTCACAGCAAAGGTTTCAGTCGAAGCGTGGGCAATAATCCTCTATCTTGCATTCTTCTGCTCTGGCTTAGCCTACATACTGTGGTATGAGAGCTTAACAGACTTGGCCGCATCTAGGGCAGGTGCCTTTCTCTTCACAATTCCAGTATACACTATTCTGATGGCCCACTTCACCATAGGCGAGGCCATCACCGGATCAACGGTTTTCGGCGCAGCACTGGTCATCGTGGGAGTTTATCTGGCAGAGAGAGTCAGGCAAGAGTGAACATCTCTTCAGGGCCATATTGACGATCTTGAGGCTGCCCGCTAGCACAGCTATCTCCTGAACTGACCGGTCTGCGAGTGCTGATCTTACTCAGGACCAGCCATCACCAACCAGTCATGCAAAATAGTACATAGTGGATAGTGTTTGATGGAAGAGGGCCTCCTTATGGATACCATGCAATCCGACACTGCCCTGCAACTGTCAGCTGAGAAGATGCGGGAGTTGGGTCACCAAGTCGTCGAAATGATCATCGATCATTTCGAGAGCCTGCGCAACAAGCCTGTTTCGCCCAAATTCGACCCAGAGAAGCTGAGAGCAGATCTGCGCGAACCTTTGCTTGAGCACGGGTCTCCGGTCGAACTTGTTCTTCAAAAGGTGCGACAGGATATCCTGGGCAATATCATGCATTTGGATCATCCCCGTTTCTTTGCCTTCGTACCTGGACCAAGCAACTTCGTCAGCGTAATGGCTGATACGCTGGCCGCCGGCTTCAATGTGTTTGCGGGCACTTGGTTGGAAGCTCCTGGCCCAACAGAGGTTGAACTAGCAATGATAGACTGGTTCCGGCAACTGTGCAGTCTTCCCGATACTGCAGGCGGACTATTCGTAAGCGGAGGGTCTGTGGCCAACCTCACCGCTCTCGCAGTTGCACGGCACTCAAGGCTTAGAGACCAAGTCAAAGACGCCGTGGTGTACAGCTCAGACCAAGTTCACTCATCCGTGGAACGCGGCCTCCGCCTACTCGGATTTGACCGCGCACAATTCCGCAAACTGCCTTCAGATGATCGCTTCCGTTTGTCGCTATCAGATCTTCAACATGAAGTAGCCGCTGACAGAGCTGCAGGCATGATCCCCTTCTGCGTCGTCGCTAGTGCAGGTACCACTAACACTGGGTCAGTGGACCCTCTGTCCGACCTCTCACGATTCTGCAGAGAAGAAGGTCTTTGGCTGCATGCAGATGGTGCCTACGGCGCATCTTCGATGCTCTGCGAGGAAGGAAGAACCATACTGAGAGGGATAGAAGATGTGGACTCATTGTCTCTCGATCCCCACAAATGGCTGTTTCAGCCCTACGAGATGGGTTGTGTGCTTGTTCGAGACAGACGCCAGCTAAAGGAGACGTTCCACAGTATGCCTGAGTACCTGAGAGACATCGATCTCTCAGAGGAAGAGGTCAATTTCTGTGACTACGGCATCCAGTTGACACGCAGTTTCCGGGCGTTGAAACTGTGGATGTCTCTCAGGGTCTTTGGACTCAGAGCCTTCCGAGAAGCGGTATCCCGTGGAATTGCGCTTGCTGAAGTAGCTGAGGAGACGCTGCGCAGTCTTCCCGACTGGCAGATCGTGACCCCGGCTCAACTAGGAATAGTGACCTTCAGATACAGTGCCTCACGCTGTTCACCGAAGGAACTTGAGGCAATCAACCAAAAGATCGTCGCTGAGATGATCAAGGATGGATTCTCTATGGTGAGTTCCACTGTCCTGAGGGGACAGAATGTACTTCGCATGTGCACGATCAATCCCCGCACAACAGAATCCGATATTGGTGAAACTATCCAACGACTTGATCGGCTTTGTAGCAAGCTGACCCTGGAAGACAAGTAACTCTGGTCACGTAGCCGCAGAATGCTATGTTCCAAGAACAAAGTGAATGTAGAGAACCGTAATCACATAGACTAGCGACAAGGCAATGCTGACATAGTCTCTCCTTTGAAGGATCACATCTGTGCTGAATGTTCTCTTTATGCCCAGCTCCCTGGGCGCATTAAGGTGACGAAGCTCCATCGCCAGGGCTATGTCTCGGCTTCTCTTGAGAGATCCTATCATTAGGGGGACTATCGAATGGATGAGGCCGGTCAGCCCCTTGACAGGGTTTCTTGAGTCAAAGGCTCCGTAGGCCCTCAGTTTTGCTGCGTTGCCTATGGTCTGAAGCTCCTCCTGAAGTAGAGGTAGAAGTCGCAAGCTGAAGCTCGTCATGAAGGCTATGTTGAACGGGACGCCGGCCTTGTAGATGACCAGACCAATCTTGTAGGGATCAGTGGTCATCGAGAACATTGCAAAGGTTATCCCCATCGTCGCCAGAATCAAACCTATGTTCAGCCCTAGGAATATGCCCGGAATCGATAGTCTAAGCAAGCCGATATTCCACGAATCAGCTCCAGGTGGCCAGTTGAAGAGGGCTTGAATTAGAGTTATCGCGCTGATGAGGGGCATGAGCAGTATTAGAAATGTTCCATATTCTCGCGGGCTTATCTTTCCTCCAGCCCAGAGAAGCAGGATCATGAAAACGAAAGATCCTGCTAGGAAGAGGTAGCTCGGAACCAGGAGCACCGCTATCAGGTAGCAGGCTACTGTCAGCAGTTTCGTCCTTGGGTCCAGGTTGTGTAGGAGCGAATCTCTGGCGGAGAATTGGTAGAGTAGTTTCATTACCTAGGTTCTCTTAGGTTAGCACGCCGGAGCGGATGATGCTTCTGGTGGTGAAGAAGCTGATCACTGAACCAAGGAATCCCATCAGCCATGCGGCTAGCCAAAGGCCGATGACCATCCATATTGGGAACTTGAACAGGAAGATCCATACGGCCAGCAGCGCGGCGAAGCCTGTGAAGCCCTGGATCGGCAGCTGGATCACAAACATCTCCTTCAGGCCTAGCTTCTCCTTGCGTTTGTGTATCTTGTAGTATCTTGTCAAGAGTGCTGCGGGTGCGGATGTTAGGAAGTTGCAGATGAACCAAAGAGGTGCAAGAGGACCTGTGGCCGTTAGTGTTGCAATTATCGGATTGAACTCTGCAACTATTATTGCGCCAGTCATTCCGAACATTATTCCTCCACCGCAAAGGAATGGCCATGTAAGCATTATGCCCCATGCTGGGATCACGCCGCCCCACATAATGGTGTCAAGGCGTTCAATAATCTGCATAGTCACGGTCATGCCCACTGCAAGCAGTAGAGCTGAGACCAAACTTCGTGTATCTGTTCTCCAGAACTTGAATTCAAAATCAGGAACCGGCTCAACCATTCGAACTCGCTTCCTCTGTAGCTATGGCAACTTTCATATACGGAATGAGAATATATATCGCTTTGCATCCGGTGTGAGCAAATTGCGAACGTCAACTATTCTCGGAATAGTAATATTGTTTGTCTTGGGTATCATTACGGTGTATTGGGTGTGGCTCTTCTCAATGGGCATCACCTTCTGGTCAACTGTCTCATTGATGCCCTTCTGGGCGCCACTGACAGGCGCCATAGTGATCGGCATTCTATGCCTGGCCTATTTGGTCACTACAAAGAAAAAACCCAAATAGCCTTGCCGGGCCAAATAGGCCCGACATAACCTCCACCTACGTGATGACATGACCACGAATGAATACGCGAGAGACTACCCCGTCGTACTCGAAAACGTCTCTTTCTCGTACCGTGGAAGCAACACGGTCCTCAGAGACGTGAACCTGAAGATACGAAGAGGAGAGTTCTTCGGCATAGTAGGTCCAACAGGCGCCGGCAAGACAACACTGTTGTATGCAATCAGCGGGGTGGTCCCACATTACTACAGTGGACTACTTAGCGGACGTGTGGTCACTTGTGGCCTTGACACGAGCAGGCACACCTTGAACGAGATCTCAAGAAAAGCTAACCTGGTCATGCAAGATCCCGAATCGCAGCTCTTCAATCTACATGTCACTGAGGAGTTAAGGTGGGGGCTTGAGAACCTAGGCGTTTCCAATGATGAGATAGATGAACGGGTAAACCAAGTCGCAAAATTCATGAAAATCGACAATCTCAAAGACAGGCTGACTTTCAACCTCTCAGGTGGAGAGAAGCAGAAAGTCGCGATAGCATCTGTCTATGCCTTAGAGCCTGAGGTTATTCTGCTGGATGAACCAACCTCAGAACTCGATTCACAAGGATCAGACCTGGTTTTTGAAGTTGTAAGGAAACTGACCTCTAGGAAAGGCACTACTGTGATAATGGTTGAGCATAAAGTGGAGCAACTTGCCGAGTTCGCTGACAGGATTGCCTTAATGAATGACGGAAAGATACTGACGATTTCTGAACCTAGGGAATTCTTTCTAAATGGTGCTCTACACGAGGCAGGGATAGATCCGCCTCAAATAGTAGAGCTCGGTCACAGGCTCAAGAGTAGATTCCCAGCAAGCCGGATACCGCTCACACTTGCTGAGGCTGTGCAAGCTTATGGAGGATTCCCGAGAAGCTACAATGGTTCAGACAACCATGCACATGGCAAACGCGCTAAAGTGAGGGACTCCAGTTCAAAACCCATAATTGATGTTGTGGACCTTGAACTGACATACCCTCCACCACATGAACACACTGCTCTGAAAGACATCAACTTAACAATAGATCGAGGAGAGTTCACAGCGCTAATAGGACACAATGGCTCTGGAAAGACAACCCTCGCAAGATGTATTGTTGGCCTACTCAAACCAACGCGAGGTCGCGTCTATGTAAATGGTGTAGACAATAGGAATATTCCTCTTTCAAGAATGGCCCAGTCTGTAGGTTTTGTGTTCCAAAATCCAAACCATCAGCTCTTCAATGATACAGTATGGAGCGAGATCACTTGCGGCCTCAAGAATCTGAAGAAGCCTAGAGACTACATCAAGCAGCGAGGAGAAGAAGTTCTCAAACTGATGGATCTGGAGCGGTACAGAGATATTCACCCATTCCGATTGGGCGAGGGGATCAAGCAAAAGGTGGCAGTAGCATCTATCCTGGCCATGAACCCCGAGCTACTGATTGTTGATGAGCCCACCACCGGCCATTCACCCAGAGAGTCTATGATGGTATGCCAACTGCTCCAGAGCCTTAACAAGGAAGGGATGACCATCCTTATGGTAACACACTCCATGCCCTTGGTGGCCCAGTACGCAACTAGGGTGATTGTGCTGGCTGATGGTAAGATCGTTGATGACGGGCCTCCGAGACACATCTTCAACAATACAAAGGTACTAGACATCGCCGGCATGCATCCGCCACAGATATCTAGACTCGGACTGCTCCTTGACCTGAGACCTCCACCCCTGACTGTTGACGAGATGGAGAAAGCCTTTCTGTAATGTTCTCTATGCGATAATTTGAGCGGTGCTCTAAAGGACGACAGAATTGAGGATCAAGATAATCAATCCAAACACCTCTGCCTCCATGACCGATGCCATCGGGAAAGTAGCGAAGAAATACGCCCGACCAGGCACAGCGATCTTTGCTGTCAGTCCCAAGAGAGGACCGGAATCCATAGAGTCTTACTACGACGAGACTCTTGCCGGACCCGGAATCCTCGAAGAGATAAGGCTGGGTATGCAGGAGGGATTTGACGGTTACATAATCGCCTGCTTCGGCGATCCAGCCTTGTTTGCTGCCAGAGAGGTTGCTGAGGCGCCGGTAATAGGTATCGGTGAAGCCTCAATGAACATGGCCACGATGCTTGGGTACAAGTTCTCCATCCTGGCAGTCTTGAAGAATGCAATCCCCATCATGGAAGACATGGTCAACAGATACGGACAAAGCTTCAGGTGTGCCTCGATAAGGTCCATAGACATCCCTGTCTTGGAGATCGAGAAGAATCCAGAAAGAGTAAAGGAGGCCTTGGTAGAGGAGGGCAAGAAGGCAATAGAAGAAGACCGTGCTGAGGTCCTACTAATGGGCTGTGCAGGCATGGCAGACCTGGACACTTATGTTGAAGAGAGATTGCATGTACCAGTCATAGATGGCGTCGTGGCAGCGGTCAAGCTTCTAGAAGCAGTTGGTGAATACGGAAAGAAGACCAGTAAAGCACTGATGTTTCAGCACCCGAGAAGAAAGAAGATACTTGGGTTTGACGAGGTCCTTCAGCTCTAGTTGGGCAGAGATTCGTGGTCAATCATGACCGCAAGCAACCGAGTACAAGTGACACTTACACCTTCGGAATGCAAGAGACTGGTAGCTAAAGGGGTCGCCAGCCTCGAACCCATCAAGCAGGCACTAAAACATGGCATGATAATGCTCTCCAGAAGCACGACAAATGCCTACATATACGAGGAGCTTACGGGCAAACAGATTGATCGTGCAAAGTATGCCTGCGGCGTCATCACAGATGGAGGTACCTGCATCAACAAGAGTGTCTCCAATCGGTCCTACCAGACGTTTGTGCTGATCGACGGAAAATCTACTCAGCTAGGCAACCCGCAGGAGTTGTCTGATTATGTGGGTCGTATGAAGCCGGGTGACATTTTCGTAAAATCCGCTAATGTTCTTGATCCGTCTGGCGCAGCCGCGACCTTGGTTGGCGATCTCACAGGAGGAGAGATCGGACAGCTTAAGTCAATCCTTGCCAAGAAGGCCAGATTGATAGTTCCTGTAACGGTCAGCAAGACCATTCCATTTCCTATTGATAAGGTCAAGGATGCATGTGGCATAGTGGGAACTGAGAGATCCATGGGTATGCCCGTGAGCTTGCTTCCACTTCCAGGACTCATAATCACAGAGTTGGAGGCATTGAAATTCTTGACCGGAGCAGAGGCTGTACCAATAAGTACGCTGGATGCAGAGGGCAAAGGAACAGTCACACTGAGCATCATCGGCTCACCTGAACAAGTGGATGATGCCTGGCGGCTGGTGAACGCGATCAAAGGCGAGGAAACGATCGCAGTGGAAAGAAACCCCTGCAGCATCTGCCCAGCAACTACATGTGACCACTCGGGCCTGAGAGCAAAAGAACCAGTTAATTGATCATGAGCGAACCCACATCGCTATCAAAGAAGATGGTGAAGACCGATGTCTGAGATCCAGGATATTCTGAAACACATTGAAAAAAGAAAGGACAAGACCATTTCGCTTCTGCAAGAGATGGTGAAGACCCAGAGCGCTACTGGTGAGGAGAAGGCTGCTGCAGAACTGATCGCGCGTGAGATGAAGACCATAGGCCTCAGTGACGTGAGAATCGACGGGCTTGGTAATGTCATAGGAGAGATAGGTGAAGGGAAGGGTCCCCTACTGCTCTACAACGGTCACATGGACACGGTCCCGGCAGGGGACCGGAATCTGTGGCAGTTAGATCCCTATTCAGGGGAAGTCAAAGACGGAAAGGTCTGGGGAAGAGGTTCCTGTGACATGAAGGGCGCCCTTGCAGCGATGCTCTCCGCTGCTGAAGCACTAAATGCAGAGAATGCAGTGCTTAACGGCAAGTTGGTAATCACAGGTGTGGTCTTGGAAGAGAACGCTGCGTTAGAGGGAACAAGATACACTATAGAGAAGGATGGACTCAAACCCGACTATGCACTCGTCGGCGAGGCTACAGGCCTTAACGTCTCCTTAGGCTCAAGAGGAAGGATTGAGCTGGAGCTGACATCCAAAGGCATGACGGCCCACGCAAGCACACCGTCAAAGGGCATCAACGCCATACTGAAGATGGTCAGGCTAGTAGGATTGGTGGAGGGGATGAGGCTTCCCAGCCATGAGTTCTTGGGCGATACGACCCAAGCCATCACAAACATAACCTGTTCTCCAGGGAAAACCAATGTCATACCAGACCTCTGTACTGTAACCATAGACCGAAGGATAGTTCCCGGTGAAGCCCAAGAGGGGGTCCAGAGGGAGTTTGAGGAATTGTTCAGCAGGTCAGGCATATCCGGGAAGGAGTATAGCGTGAGGGTGGTGAAGTATGCACCGCCGGCGTACGTGCCTCCTGACAACGCTATTGTAAAAGCCATATCCAATGCAGCCGAATCAGTGACAGGGAGGACGCCAGGACTGGTTAAGTACAAGTTTGGGACTGACGCGAGCTACTTGAGTACAATAGCTAGGATCCCTACAGTCGGTTTGGGTCCGGGGGATGAGACGCTTGCTCATTCACCTAACGAGAACGTCCCTACAGATGAAGTCATAACTGCAGCCAAAATATACGCAGTCCTCGCCGCAAGATTCATTGCATAAAATGGAAAGGCAGGCTGCGAAACTAACACGCTAGCCTCTTCTCAATCTTGGGATGAACCAAGCACCCTTCAGTCTTCCTGACTTCAGTGGCGTTCACATCGCTCCCAGATATCATGATGCCTCGCGCTCCTGTGCAAACACAAAAGGCCCACCATAAGTCGGGAATCTTAATACCACTACTAAGTCACATGAACCTAAGCGTAGAATTCACGACCTACAATTGGAGTCGAGCAGGTCTTGCCCAGCACAATCGATTTAATGGGTACGGAGATAAGAAGCCAAGTCGAAACTCTCCCGACATACGCCGAGTACTTGTCATCGTTACCTGAGGCTTCTCAATCCGAGAAGAATGGGAAGAATTGCGTGTTCACAGGTGCCGGCGACTCTTTCGCCGCGGCGATGGCAACTGAGCATATCACCATGCATAACGCAAGAAGCCATGATCCCTACGAGATTGCTCGACAACCATCGATTGCTGCAGGCTCACACTTGTACATCATCTCTGTCTCAGGGAGAACTAAGAGTAATGTTCAGGCTGCTAGATTAGCAAGAGGATCCGCGAGAGAGGTAACTGCGGTAACGGCCAATCCCGATAGCGCACTTGCAAAGTCCTGCGATAACGTAGTTGAGCTAAGGTTCCGCAGTGAAGCCAGATTGACGCCCGGAACGACAAGCTTCACCTCAAGCCTCCTGGCATGCTACTCTCGTGTCAGGCTACTTCCAAAGATCTCTAATCTCTCTGATGTTTACGATGAGGCTCTGTCGTGGTGTCATGACATAAAGATCCCGCTCCACTCGACAACCTTCCTCGTGGGTACAGGCCTGGCCTATCCTCTTGCAGCTTACGGTAAGGCCAAGATCTTTGAAGTGCTCGGATCGAAGTCTCAGTCCCAGTGGACTGAGCAGTTCAGCCATATGGAGCTCTTCTCACTCACAAAGGATGACTTAACCATCATAATGCCCGAGGATGAGAATGATCTTCAGGCAAGAGCGCTTCAAGTCCAGCTTGAGGAGAACTCCTTCAAGACAGCCATGCTTCTTCCAAGAGGCCGAGACAGGGTTCATGAATCGTTAAGAGCTGCAATCTCTCTGCAGGTCCTAGCGTGGAAGACCGCCAAAGACCATGGCATAACAGACTGCGCATTCATCAACAAAAGCGAGCTTCTAAAGATCAGCGACAGAATGATATACCTGTCCGAGTGACTCTGAGTGACTTGCTCCCACCCATGAATGGGTGAGGGCTTCTGGGCTTGCAGGCTACTATTTCTCTTGCCTGTTCATCCCCAGCATAGG
>CAZRDQ010000025.1:0-22299 GCA_964598945.1 uncultured Candidatus Bathyarchaeia archaeon | reverse complement strand
GTTCCTCAGCATTATTATGAAGGTGTGGCCTGCAGAGATCTTCACCATATTCTTGACAGCATACTCCGCAAGCTCAGGGTCGGTGCCGGCTCGCCTCACCAAGCAAGGGCCTGACGACTCGGAGAATGCCAGTCCAAACTTGGCCCCTGGCACACTTGCCGAGAGGGCCTCGTAGAGGTCCTCAACGGTCTTGATGAAGTGGGTCTGGCCCAGGATAACATTTACACCCTCTGGTCTCTCTATCTTCACGATATTGAGCTTCACTTCTTCCATCTGATTCACCGTATCGTCAGCCGCAAGGAGTACTCGAGACAGTTAGGAGGATTCTTGGATATCTATTTTTCATGCGTGGTTGGGCTGGGTCTTCAGGTCTTGAAGACCTGGACGATGACTGTGCCTCCGCTGGCGCCAACATTGTGGATGAGGCCTGTCTGGGCGTCCGGTACCTGTCTTTTCTCAGCCTCTCCTCTGAGTTGCTTGTAGACTTCATGTACCATAGCGGTCCCTGTGGCACCTATCGGGTGGCCCTTGGCCTTCAACCCTCCGTCTGTGTTGATCGGGATCTCGCCTTTGAGTGAGGTTCTTCCTTCCTCTGCGGCTCTGCCTCCTTCACCCTTCTTGAAGAATCCCAGATCCTCTGTCGCCAGCAACTCAGCTATTGTGAAGCAGTCATGCACCATCCCTAGATCTATCTGGTCTGCTTTGACCCCCGCCATGGAGTAGGCTATCCTTGAGGCTTCCAGGGTGGCGGGGATCGATGCCAGGTCATGCCTGTCATGCAGGGACATTGTTCCTGACGCATGGCCTAGGCCCGCAAGGTAGACTGGGGTGTCGGTGTATTTCTTAGCGTTCTCGGCGGCGGTCAGTATTATGGCCGAACCACCGTCGCTGATGGGTGAGCAATCGAAGAGTCTTAGAGGATATGCGACCATCGGGTTGGCTGGTGACTTGAGAAACTCCATGGGCTCCTTGAAGGATAGACCCTGCTTTGCTCCTATCTTGTTCCCCAACTCGACCACCTCGGACTGGTACTGGGCCTTCGAGTTCATGGTGGCGTTGTGGTGGTTCTTGATCGCGATGGCAGCGAGCTGCTCCCATCTTGAGCCGTACCTGTTGAAGTGGGCGTTAGCCATCATTGCGTATAGTGCAGGGTTGGTTACACCGGCGGGATAGTCATAGGCCACGTCGACCCCGGACATCAAGGCCTCTGTGACATTCTCGGTCTTCAGTGTTGACATCTTCTCTAAGCCTCCAACCATCACCGTGTTGTATGCGCCTGAGGCAACTCCGAAGGCAGCCACCTCGATCGCTGTTGAGGAGCTGGCGCAGGCGGTCTCAACCCTGAAGGAAGGAATCGGGAGAAGTCCTGTCCAGTCCGCCATTAAAGAGGCGTAGTGGGATTGGCCTTCAAAGAACTCGCCAACTGTGCCGCCCATCACAAGCGCATCTATATCCTTGACAGATATCCCATTGTCGACGGAGTTGAGGCTCTCGGTTGCTGCCTCAAGGAATATCTCGCGGCTGTTCTTGTCAGCATGGATTGAGTGGTGGAATCTGGTCATTCCAGCTCCTATGACTGCTACATCTCTTGCAAGTCTCATTCAGGCTTCACCGGAATGTGTGCTCGTCGTTTCTGGGGATAGTTGGATCGCGATCTAATCTAGAGCGGCACCTCTATCAGGAGACGCTCCAAGAGTTCCTTGTACCTGTTACGGATCGTTACCTCGGTCACGTTGGCTATCTCAGCGATCTCTCTCTGGGTCTTCCTCTCGTTCGTCAGGACCGTGGCCACATATGTTGCGGCAGCAGCTATTCCTGTGGGGCCTCTGCCGCTTGTCAGTTTCATCCTCTTCGCGGTCTCAAGGATCTTTATGGCTATGCCCTCTGCTCTGCCTGAGATTATGAGTTTGTTTGAGAACCTTGCAGCGTAGTGTCTGCTGGTGGATGGTGGGACGAAGGCCTCCAGCTCTCTGACCATGAACCTGTAGCTTCTTCCAACGTCCTTCTTGTTGAGGTTCGATGCGTCAGCGATCTCATCCAGGGTTCTGGGTATGCTGCATTGTCTGCAGGACATGTAGATCGCTGCGGCGGTCACGTTATGTATCGATCTTCCTCTGATCAGTCGCTTCTTTATTGCTTTTCTATAGATCACTGATGCTGTCTCTAGAATGTTCTTTGGCAGGTTGAGGGCTGAGGCGAGCTTGCTCAGGTCGGATAAGGCCACTGCAAGGTTTCTCTCGGTGGCGTCTGAGACTCGAACTCTCCTCTGCCACTTCCTTAGAACGTAGAGCTCAAGCCTTTGTGCTGAGGTCAGCTTTCTGCCTGAGGAGCGCCTGTCATGCCAATCGATCACGGTGGACAGGCCTTTATCATGTATCGTGTAGGTCATTGGTGCGCCGACCCTGGATCTTCTTGCTCTCTGTTCATCATCGAAGGCGCGCCACTCAGGGCTGGAGTCTGTTAGTTTCTCAAGTATGACACACCCACAGTCCATGCAGACCACTTCTGCGGCATCGTAGTCCTTCATGAATCTTGATCTGCCGCATTCAGGGCAGGCACGAACCTTCTGGGCGGTCTCGACTCCGCTTGGTACTGGCTTCTCTTTTTCTGGCAAGAGCCACAACCGCTAGTCTGAGTAAGCCATCTTACCGACAGAAGCGGATGGGTCAGGGGTGGTTGGGGATATGGAGATGTAAGGCTTGGCGACAGGCCCGAAGATGTCTTGGATCCTCCCGATCTCTTTGAGTCTGCTGTCGAAGACTCTATCTCCAAGCCTAGGATGAATGTCGGACTCGAGCTTCAATATCAGGTTTCCACTCTTTGAGAGATGAATAATCTTGCTAAGCCTCCTCAAGAATTACACTAGCCAGACGGCTGAGGAATCGAAGTGGAACAGGACAATATATTAAGATAGCGTTTGCAGGCTTGCCTTGCGTCCGGAGTCTGATCAATCTGTAACTGAGCTCAAGCAGGCCATGAGGGTTTAGTCTGGGATCTCTATTGTTCGACTGGGTTACCCGTCTCATCGTCAGGAACAAGACCTGGAGCATCCTTCTCCAGTGAGATCCTGAACTCTTGAGATCTCAAGGTTTCAATGAAGAGCCTCACAGAGTCTTTGTTCATGCGGCTTTTGTGAACCCCGAAGTCGAACCTCTCAAGAGAATGAGGCATGAAGCTTAGGCTGTACTGTTCTGCAACGGTCCTGATCCCGAAGCCCACATCAGCCCTGCCCTGTGAGATGGCTGAAGCAACGGCGCTGTGGGATTTTGCCTCCAGGTCGTAGCCTCTTATCCTGCCAGTCAGTGCATCAAGAGGCTCTCCTCTTCTGTTGGCTATGGTTGCTAGGTTCATGTCGATCAGGATTCTTGTCCCTGAACCCGCGTTTCGATTTATGAACGCGATCTCGGGTTGAGCGAGATCTTCAAAGCCACTTATCTGCTTAGGGTTACCTCTGACTGTGATGAACCCCTGTTCGCGAGAGTATCCCCTTATCAGGGTGACCGCATCTTCAAGGTTCAGTCTCTTTATGAATGGCAGGTTATAATCCCCAGATTCTTCATCCAGGAGATGTATCCCCGCCAGATCCGCCTCGCCTCTTCTCAGTGCATGGAGACCTCCGAGAGAGCCGACGTTTATGATCTTGGCCGAAACCTGCCGTTTACGCTGGAGCATGACTCTGAGCAGCATGTCGATCCCGACGCAGTGGCTTCCGATGATCACAAGTTCTGGCAGCTCGATCTTTGGGCTGAGAAGGTGAACCTGAACCTTCTCGCCCTCATTCAGCATGTCGCGGTCAGCAGGGATCCTTATGAATCCGTCAGCAAGAGCGAACGAGGTTATGGCGCCGGAGCCTCCCATGGCTGGGTATGCGAGATACCTTCCATTCTGGTCAGTGACGATATGGACTGGAAGAAGCTCTTGTCTGCCTCTGACAGAGAAGATCTTGAAAGCAACTCTGGCATCAATCGGTTGCGCATCATCCTCTACATTCATGCCGGCTAGCCGTCTTATAGTCGGCTCGACTATCGCGTGGAATACCATCAATGCCGAGGTGGGGTTGCCTGGCAGTGCGAAGAGAGGTTTTCCAGAGACCAGGGCTGCAAGCGCCGGCTTTCCCGGTTTCACCGCCAAGCCGTCCGCCACCATCTCTGATTCTTCAAGTGAGGAAACTATTCTCGGGAGAAGATCCCGCCTGCCAGCAGAGGTGCTGCCTGAGGTCAGGACAACATCAGCCGCTCTGAGGCCCTCTCTCAAGAGAGCCAGTATCTCCTTCTCGTCGTCCCGCGCGATCCCAAGCATCACCGGGATTCCGCCAGAGTCCCTGACAGCCGCAGCCACAGCGTAGGCGTTTATGTCGTATATCTTGGCGCTGGCCAGTGCGGAACCGGGCTCAACCAGCTCGTTTCCAGTTGAGATTATGGCGACTCTGGGTAAGCCGCGCACCTTGACAGTCTTTCGTCCCAGAGCGGCCAGAACACCGACCTCCCGTGAGGTTATGATCAGGCCCTCCCTGAGCAGAAGCTCGCCAGCCATTATGTCCGATCCAGCGGCCATGACATTCTCCCCCGGAGTGACGGAGCTGAAGATCTGGACAGAACCGCCTGAGCTCCTGGTGTACTCAACCATCACCACAGCATTGGCTCCAACCGGCAGAGCGGCTCCTGTGGCTATCTCGCAAGCTTCACCTCTATCAACTGTGAAGCTAGGAACTTCGCCTGGCTCGACTCCGTCCACTAATCTTAGGATTCTAGGTTGGGCCTCATTAGCACCGAAGGTGTCTTGGGCCTTCACGGCGTAGCCGTCCATTGTTGCCCTGTCGAAGCTTGGCACGTCTATCGGGGAGATCACGGGCTCAGCTAGAACTCTTCCCAAGGCAACATCCAGATCTACGTCTTGGTCTGGAACGGATACATGAACGCTCGATCTTAGTATGGATCTGACCTGATCCAGCGTCATCAGGGTTCTGAATATCTTCCGATCTCTCAACCGCGTCTCAGATCCTTACTTCAAAACCAGAGGGTGGCCGTGTTGTCGTGGAGCTAAACTTGATCATTGCTGGAGCTTGCCAGCCCTCAGCCGCCTGACCTCCTCAGCCAGAGCCAGCAGAAGTGGCTTCTTGCCCATTCCAGACCCGTCGACGATCAGGTGGCCTGTCTTCTCCCACCACGAGTCCGGCCTGGACGATGCTTTGACAATCTCGAACTTGAGTCCCAGGTTGTTCGCAGCTGTCTGCATCTCCTGTAGCTTCGGTGTGTGCACAGAATGGTTCTTGCTGACCTTCCTTCCCTGTCCTGTTGTCTTCGCGGAGTCTATGTTGGCAGGCCAGACTACAGCCTTTCCCGGCTGTTTCAAGTCGACACCCAGTAAAGCTACCTCGGCTTGACTAGGACAGCGTTGATGACGCCATCTTGACCGGGCCTTGATGTCACGTGGGCTTGACCCATCGGGGTCTCTATTATCGTGCCCTTGGTTATGATGCCTCTTCTCTCAAAGTCCACGTTTGATGGGTTCTTGATCACGCGGGTGATCTCAACCTTCTTGGTTACTTGCGTGGTTGGGTCCGTGACATTAGCCATGTTGGACGAGGAAAGCTTGAACTTCACGTTTCCACCCTGAACTCTGAGTCTTATCCTCTTGGTCTCGCCGACTGCTGTGGCCGCAGGCTCACCCCCGAGTTCGAAGGCCCTCTTACCTCTGTAGGCTCGCCGCCTCCCACCGGACTTTGTGCGTTTCGTCAGACCGCCATGCGACTGAGGCATCTCTTACATCACACCTTCAGGATTCGTCTTTCTCCACGAGACCCGTGGTTCATATAAGGGTTATGCAGTCTGGGTTCTGTTACTTCTGTGGGACATAACGGTGACTGTTAACAGGCGGGACATGAAAAAGGAGGTGAATAATCTTAGAGCTGGTGGAATTACCTAAAGAGGCTTTTCTAGGTTTGGTCGAAGGATTCTTAAACACAAATTACAGACTATATTTATTGGTGCAAGGAATGACCGAAAAGAAGACTTTTAGTTGTGATAACTGTGGGGGAGCTATTGAGGTTTGGTCGCCCGATGATGCCCACATATACCTTGAATTGAAGCCCACCGATGACTCGATTGAACGCAAAATCAAATGTGAGAAATGTAAGAAAGAAAACGTACGATATTGGAGAAAAGCTAGCGGCAAAGTGTTTGTCAGGTCAACATAGACTTACGGTTTGCATTCTGTATAAGCGTTAACCATTTGTTTTCACCATCGATCCTGATTCCACAGGATTCCGCAGGAGTCTTACCCTTTAATGCTTCATGTGGTCTCACATAGTTATGGTAGATTTGATAGCCTTTCAGAATTGGGGTATCGGACTTCTTTAGGCCTCTCATAACCTTCTCTCTATCTCTAACTTCGCCGTTGAGTCGTTCCATCTTGTTGTTGTTCCTCTCGCCTTGAATCCTGATGTAGCTTATGTGTTGAGGTCTTGGCTGTTCGTGTCGCCAATACTCCTTTCGATAGGCATCATGGTATGACGGTAAACCATCAGTTATCAGAAGCATAGGACTCTTGCCTGTCAACCGTTTACCCTCTCGGAACAAGTTTCGAGCATCGTGAGTAAACTTGGTGTCAGCGACCTCTTGAGCTATCCAGAAACGTGTCTCATCATCCATGAGAGCAAAGACGTACTTCATGTCGCCTCTCACCTTGACAAAGAGTTCATCTGCTCTCCAAGTGTCTGAAACATGAGGCTTAATCTGGTCAACATACCTCTCCATTAGACCAACATATTTTCCAATCCATTTGTAAACGGCAACGTGACTGACGTTGACTCCTTGAAGTCTGAGAAAGTTCTGTACGTTTCTGAAGGACTCACCTGTGAAGTAGAGTTGCATGGCTGAAGTTATGATCTGTGGGGTTGCTTTCATTCCTTGAAAACCGTAGTTCAGCGAGAAGCGTTTGCCACAGGTCTTACAGGTGAACCGTTGAAGGTCTCCATACTTGTTGTGTCTTAGTCCGTGTCTGACTATTGCCTCAGAAGTGCAGAAAGGACAGATATTCGGACTTAGTGGCCTGATAACAACTTCGCTGGCAACCGTCTGTCTTAGTTTGTTGGATAATTCAACAGCCCAGATGTGCTTGCACTTGGCTTCTCGGTAATAGTAGTCGGGACATGTGCATGTCCATCCTAACCCGCGATTGAGGACTTTGTACCAAGTGTTGGCTGACTGTGACTTGACAAGGTATCGTGTGGAGCTTTTGTGTCTGATCTGTCCGTCGTGGTTGGCTATTTCCATTCCTCTTGTTTGTCGCGGGTCTTGCTCAATCATACCCAATCACTTGAGTATTACATAATACAGGTATTATGTATATAAGACTTGCGACTGTAAAGATGATTTTATATACTACTAGGAGACCGTAATACTTGAGAAAACATGATGGAAAGGAAGACTACAAGCATAAAGGTAGACCCTCAACTCTGGAAAGACTTCAAGAAGTTTGCCATAGATCAAGACAAAGATTTATCGGATGTCTTGGAACAGATGATAAAGGAGAAGGTAAAGAAATGACGGAAAAGAAACAGGGCGCAATTAAGCTATTTGAAATCGAACCCTCCAAGATGCCAGATAACAGTTGCACAATCAAAACCATACGTGAATTGAACCAAAAGGTTGCTATCTGTAAGGAACAGGGAAAGATCAAAGTATTTCCTGTTGAAAAAGAGGAGTAGCCCCTGTCCTCCCTGCTCTCTTTTCTAAAGAGCATCATTAGACTTGAATTTATCCGAACGCATATCATAACGACGTTAGACCCTACCGTCTTTAGAGAGGGCGAATGTAAAGAGATTAGAGAGTGGGTTTGGCTAGGTATGAAGACGAAAGTTAAGACCATCGCCTGTTATGAAAAAGGGAAAATAGTCTACTACAAGATACCTGAAGACTGACAGATTGTGGGGTATGTGGTTTCTTAAACCACAACTCTTAACTACTAATATTACCAGTAATTACTAGTCCTATCTGGCAAAGAGATTGGACTCATTGGAAGCAGGGTTTAGCATTCCCCAATCCCTCATCTTAATAGATGAATATTGAGGAGGACGGGAGAGCCATCCCGTAAGGTTGGCTGGCTCTGCTTCCACATAATTATTGTGGGCCCGGCGGGACTCGAACCCACGACAACTCTCTTAGCAGGAGAGCAGTCTTTCCTATCTGACTTACGGGCCCATTATATGCAAGTTGAGTAATAACTATTCAACGGTGGCTATTAAGTTGGGGAGTACGTACGTACCCCGTAGTCCCCCCTCTTTCTAGTGGTTATGTCCCGCCTGTTAACAGTCACCGTTATGTCCCACAGAAATAACAGAGCCTGCAGTCTGGGCTCTATTACTTCTATGGGACATAGTGGCTCCTGTTAACAGACGGGACATGAAAAAAGGAACGGGGCACAGCGACTATCCATAAACGCTTGTTGGTGGCTGTCCTAATTTTGCGGTTCCTATCTGTTGTTTTTCCCGCGTTTCAAAATCTGTGACATGTCTCATCATCCATTCAGCGACTGACTTAAAGCCAGCTGGTGACAAATGAATTTCTACCTGTAACTCTCTGTTGATAGAGCCTAGAGACATCTTGCCCGCATTATCAGATGTAGGTTCGAGCCTGTCCGTATAGAAAATTATTTGACCTTCACCGGTATTCAATCCGCCAAAAACCCCCGTCGCGGCAACAACGCGATAGTCGCTATGCTTATTCATTCTAATTTGAGGAGGTGATGCAGACATGGCTAGATCACGTAAGAAACATACTCAATTGAGGAGAAAAAAAGTTGTGGAGAAAGAGTAGTGGCAGACCTAAAGGCTTCATATTAACGCGTTGGGGCGTCTTTCCCGACTACTCGCATTTTGTATAAGCGCTTCCCACTTAGTGGTAATTAGAACATGAAAGCAAATGTCAAAAAAGAAAACATCAATCAACATAGACGAAGAAATCTGGAAAGACTGGATGAAATTCGTCATAGACAAAACAGGATCAATACGACGACTCAGCGAGGAAATGAAGAAAGCCCTTCAAGAATACATGGGAAGACACAAGTAGATTGGTTCGAGATACATCCCATCGAATAGTCTTGGTCTTCCTCATCCTATGCTTCTCCACATGGATTTGGGCATATCCTTGGAACATGATAAGCGTAATTCTTACTGCTATTCTTCTAGCGATAACAGTCATCGGCATCATCTATCGTTATGTCAAAAGAAGGGCGCATACAAAACTACTGAAAGACCCGTTTGAAACTCAATCTTACATTCCTAAAGCGATAGAGCACAAGGTGGACTATTACCCGCAAGATAATAACATTCATTTGAAAAACGAATTGACGTTAGCCTCCAACTCTGAACATGACGTGATGATCCGGTCGAGGGCGAGACTTCTTAACATTAAGTGAAGTGCAGTATGGATGCATGGATTACTTGAAAGGTGTAGATTACCTGAAATCTATGCCGGAACCACTGTACTACTTCAATCCTTGGGTAGGGAAAGGCGTCAAAAGAGAAATACGCCCAGAGGATAATGCAGACCATTACGTAGATACCGCAAACGCCTACCATATAGTGTATCATGGCTGGGCATGGACGAAGGGTGTTGATCTTCTCAATGGCCTACGGATAAAAACAAGGAGAAAGGCACATACACTTTCGGAGTGGTCTACATTATGCCTGATGGAGAAGCGAAGAGTTCTCTCATCATAAACGTGGTATAGTCACACACTTCTATCTCATGTCCCGACTGTTAACAGACAGAACCGTGTCCCATCAACGTAACGGAACCTGCAGTCCGGGTTTCTGAGGTTTCCTCTTCTCAGTCCTGACCGGTAGTTCGCTTTTCTGCTTGAGGGTCCGGACCGGTTTGACGTCTATCCTTAGCTTGCAGCTGCTGGAAGATCTTATCCAGCTGTTGCTTCATGACGCGAGGCTCACTGCTGAGGTTGAAATAGTCAGCGAAGGCTGTTGTAGTTCTTAAGACCTTGGTCCTGCCGAGGCGTTCCTCCGACAGCAGACCTTTGTCAAGTAGGTCTCTGATGTGGCCGTATGCAAGATTCCCCCTGACCTTGACGACGTAAGCTTGGGTAACAGGCTGCTTGATAGCAATGAAGGAGAGCGTCCTGAGAGGTCCTCTTGTCAGCAGCTTCTTCGAGACGAGCTTTGTGACCCCCTGAGCTAGATCCGCCCTTAGCTGCATCACGTATCTGCCATCTTGAAGCTTCAACAACTCCAGTGCACCATTCGCCTGCTTGTACCTACTTATCAGCAGCTCAGCGAGATACCTGACCGTCGCATGTGACTTTACATTGATTATTGAGGAGAGGGTCTCCAGATCCAAGGGTCTGCCGGACGCGTAGAGAGCTGCCTCTATCAAGTCGATCTGGCGTCTCTCTCTCACATTGACTGGGAGGCTCGGTTGGTCAGAGGATTTCACCGGACTCAGCCACCTTGATCCTTATGTCCGTGAACTCGTAGTCCTGCGCCAGTCTGATTCTTCCTCTGCTTGCCAGGAAGAGTACCAGGAGGAAGGTTCTCACGATCTCTTGGAGGCTCATCCTCGATGTCAGCAGTCTGAATGAGATCTCCTCCCCACGCCTGTATTCGTGTATGAGTCTGTGGTAGAGGGTCTCAAGGTGTTCTTGGATGTTTGTGATGAAGTTATCAAGGGCCTCAACCACAGGCGTAGGCTTCAGGCTTGAGGTGTCTCTGGACATCACTCTCAGTTCGCTCTTGAGAACCTCCTCGATGGCCTTCAGAACCTCCTCCAGTGGGGTGGCCGTGTACTCGAACCTTATCGGAAGGGGAAGAGGCGGCGGGATGTACTCCTGGGGTCTCGGCAGCGGTGGTTTGGGCGGTTCCTCCATCTTGAGGACCAGTTCAGATTTCATCCTGTGGATTATTGATGAGCTCAGGAGCGCTGTTCCTGATATTGAAAAGTCCACATGCCCCCTATCTCTCATTTCTGCTAGGAACCTGTTGAGAAGGTAGGTGATGTTGACGTCCCAAGGCTTCACACGGTGGAGTCTCAGCAGGTCAAAGAGGATGAGGTATGGGGGTCTCATCCAGAAGGGTTTCTCAAGCTCCGACATCTGTCTGACCCTCTGGCTTTGGAAGTGATACAACTTGTGAGTAGCCATCCTGTATGAATATTCCGAATACGCCGCTGGCTCTTGAGATCGTTGTGTCCTTCAGAGATACGACTATGAACTGGGAGTTTTCAGAGCGTTCTCGCAGGAGATCAGCCAGCCTTTGAGAGTTCACCATGTCAAGGTGTGCGTCTATCTCGTCGAAGACGTAGAAAGGCATCGGATGTATTGCTTGGAGGGCCAGCAGGAAGCAGACTGTAGCAACCGATTTCTCGCCGCCGCTTGCGCTTCCTATCGACAGCTCAGCCTTTCCTGGGAAGGCGAGCTGCATGTCAACTCCTCCGCTGAAGATCTCTTCAGGGTTCTCCAGGACGAGTCTGCCATAGCCTCCATCCGTGATCTTCGAGAAGACCTCATTGAAGTTCTGGTTGAGCCTCTCGAAGACACTCATGAAGGTTTGGCGTTTCTTCTCTTCAAGTTCTTCCATGAAGCGCAGGATGGACCGCTTCTCTTCCTCAAGCTGGTTTATTCTTATGGAGAGTTGCTTGTAGTTGTCCTTGTGTTGCTCGTAGTGTGAAACAGCAAGCTCGTTGACAGCTCCAATCTCTTGGAGTTCGCTTCTTAATGTTGAGAGGTTGTCCTCAACCAATCTTGAGTCCAGAGGATGGATCTGGATTGGTTTCTGGAATCCCAGCCTGCTAAGTTCTTCGTTCAAGTAGTTCTCTTCAAGCTCTTTCTTGTTGAGTTCAAGCCTCAACATTGTGAGGCTTGAGTTCAACGGCTCAACCTCCCTCTCCACCCTTTGCAGGGACTCACTTAAAGTGTCCAATTCAGTCTGGGTATGAGCTCTGCTCTGCCTGAGCGATTCCAGTGACTTGGAGAGGTCCCCTCTCTCTTTTGTCACTTCAGCAAGCTTGCCAGTCCAGCCTTCAAGCTCCCTTGTTGCAAGTTCGAGTTTGGAGACAACTTCCTCTTCGCTTTCACGAACGTATCCAAGTTGATTCCTTGTGCGCTCCAGTATTCTTGCCTTCGACTCGATAGATGACTCAAGGCTTGAGACCTTCAGGTCGGCGACTGTCTTCTTCTCTCTCAGCTGGCTCAGCTCTTCTGCCAGAGCCTTAGACTGATCTTCACTCTCCTTTATCTGGTCAGATCGAACTGTTTTCTTTAGGTTGGCTCTTTCATCCTCAAATCTCTTGAGGATCTGCTCTAGCTCAGATTTTCTGTTGAGTAGTGATTGAACATTCGCTCGGTCTTCGTTGATGTGCTCTTGTAGGGATTTGACTCTCTCGCTTATTCGCGCTATCTCTTCAGTAGTGTGGTGTAGCCTGTCTTGGAGTCCTCCAGAATCATGCAGTATGCGGTCGAGATCCCTCTGCAGCGCTGCTCTCTCTTCTCTGAGCTGCTCAAATCTTGAGCGGAGCCTCTCAAGATCCGACCTGTCTTTCTCGATCAGCTTTGAGAGTGAGGCAAATGTCTCCTTGAGATTGTTTAGGAAACTCATCCTGGGCGCTATGGAGCCTATGTCGAGTGGTTCCCTGTAGTAGCCTCCTTCAAGTGCTCCGCCAGGCTCGTAGAGGTCTCCGGTGAGTACAACGGCTCTGAATCCTTCAAGGGATGCCAGATAGGCACCTCTCTGGTTCTCTGTCACGACGGTGTCTCCTAGGACAAAGTTCACAGTAGCCTCAAGTGACGGATCGCACTCCACACAGTCGACTGCCCTGCTGATCACGCCCTCGACCTTCGGGATCTCATTGGCTGGTTGAGATCCGGTGACAATGTCCAGCGGGATTATCTTGATGCGGCTGAGCCTCTGCCTCTTCAGGGTCTCGATGCAGTCGACAGCAGCAGCAATGTCTTTAACAACTAGTGAATCTAGCCAGTCTGCGCAGGCAGCATGTACGGCTCTCTCATACCTTTTCTCGAATCGAACCAGATCTCTCAGCCGACCCACGATGTTGGGCAGAACCCCAGAAGCCTGCAGCTCTTTGATCTCTGCGAGTGCTGCTTGTCTGGGCGCCAATGCGTCCACAACTTTTTTCTGTGCGTCAAATTCAAGTATAGATCCGCTGGCTGACTCAGCTGTCTTTGTCGCCTCATCAAGGCCTTTCTCTTTCAGTTCTCCAAGAACTAGGCCTTGGCTTATCTCGCGATCGATCTGTTTCAGTCTCTCGGCTCGGTGTACTCTCATATCTTCGAGTTGGTCTTTCCTCTTCTGGAACTCCTCAAGTGACTTGCGGAGTTCAGCTTCTTGGCTTCGGAACGTCTTCAGTTGGTCCTCGACGAGATCGATTCTGGTTGATCCAACCTCGATCTTAGGGGTGATGATCGCATTCTCTGCTGTAGCCGCTTTGAGTTCTTCCTCTAGCTTGTCCAACATATTGGATGCTTCTGTCTGGCCCTGTCTCATCGCTTGGACTCGACTTGACAGCTGGAGTGCAATGGGTTCTCTCTCCTTCAGAGCGACCCCCAGACTGGCTGCTTCTTCTTTGAGTTCTGCAAGTTCAGACTTTTGTGTCTCAATTTCACCATCGTGCTGAACGGTTTCTTGCTCCAAGCCTTCCTTCTGTTGCCTGAGGAGTTGGAGGTTCAGTCTCTTCGCCTCTATGTCTGCTTTGAGACTTGCTATGTTGGCGTTTATCTCGCCCAAGTACCTTTCAAGTTCACTTATCTTCTGGCCTCCCTGGTCTAGCAGTCTTTCCTGTAGGTCTCTCATCTCCTGCTCGAGCTGAAGTTTCAAGGTTGAGAGTCTGTCTCTCTCCTTTCTGAGGTTGTTAAGTTGTGATTCTTTGAGTCCAGCCTGATCCCTGAGAGCTTCGACATCTTTTCTGAGGTTTAAGATCTTGCTCGAGATCGTTTGTGCTTGGAGTCTGGAGATCTCCTTGGTCAACATCGAGTGGCGTAAGAAGTCGTTCCTTTCTTTCTCAAGCGACTCCACTCTGAGTCTGACTTCGTCAACTCTGGCTGAAGCGATCTTAAGGTTTGTGTCTGCTTGAGCAAGTTGTACATGGGCTTCGGATTTCTTCAGATCATATACTCCCAGACCTACGAGGTCCTCGACTATCTTGCGTCGTTCCTCAGAGGTAACCTCCGCCAGTCTTGTGATGGCGTGTTGGGGGACGATGTTGTAGCCTGCCACGTTGATGTCGGCTGCTGAGAGGAGTTCGGCCAGCTGTTTTCTCGAGACCCTTCGGCCGTTAAGTCTGTAAACCCCTTCGCCGCCCTTGTAGAACTCACGTGATATTGTCATTGCTCCTGAATCTATGGGAAGTCTTCGGTCGGTGTTGTCGAATTGGACTGAGACGTAGACTGATCTTGGAGGATTCTGGAGTGTGGATTTCGATATGAGATCTGAGAGTGAGGCGCCCCTAAGCTCCTTTGGGCTGAGTTCGCCTAGGGCGAACCTTAAGGCGTCTAGGATATTTGACTTGCCCGAGCCGTTGGGGCCGGTTATCACAGTCAGGCCTTGGCTGAGTCTCAGTGTGGCCTTTCTGTTGAAGGTCTTGAATCCCCTGAGGTCGATCCTTCTTATGTAGACCATCCTTGCCGAGCCATCCTCAGGAGCGTTCGATCAGTGTCGAGTTTAGTGGCTCCATCTATCCGGAACTGGCGGTTCAAGTGAAGATGCTAGATGACTTGTTCTTGCTCCCAAGTCACCAGTGTATCTGTTGCTGACCATTTCAATGCTGTGGTCCAACCTATCTGCCGAATTTTCTCAATCTCTTCTGATATGTCCTTACGGCTCGTAGTAAGTCTATCTTTCTGAAGTCTGGCCACCATACATCTATGAAGCAAAGCTCACTGTAGGCGGACTGCCAGAGCAGAAATCCGCTAAGCCTCTCTTCCCCGGAGGTTCTGATGATCAAGTCAGGGTAGGGGTTGGGAAGATGGGCTGTATACAGGTACTGCATGAAGAGCTCCTCATCTATCTGGTCGACAGCAACTCTCTGCTCTTGAACCTCATGTGCTATCTTCTTTGCAGCGTCGACTATCTCTGCTCTGCCGCCGTAGGCTATGGCTAGGTTGAGGTAGTGTCCATCATAATCCCTTGTGGCATCCTCCACATCGTGCAGAACAAGTCGCAAGCTCTCGGGAAGGTACTCAAGTCGACCGAGAGCCTTCACCCTGACCCTTTCTTTGTGTATTCTTGGGTCAGACTTTAGTCGCAAAGCCTCCCTCTCTATCAATGAGAGGATGTTCTGCACCTCGGTCTGAGTTCGCCGGAAGTTCTCTGCTGAGAAGGCGTAGACCGTCACAACCTTTATGCCAAGGCTTAGGCACCACTCGAGGAAGTCCTCACCTGTCTCTGCGCCTTCCACGTGGCCTTCAGCTGCGCTGAGGAGTTTCTGTGCGGCCCATCTTCTGTTCCCGTCCAGAATTACGCCTATGTGTCTGGGCATCTCGGCCTTCTTGACTTGCTCGGTCAGCCATCTTTCGTATACTCTGTAAGCACCTATCGTTTTCAGTAGGCCTGTAAGCATAAACGCCTCTCCTTGCCACGATCCTTAGGCATTGCAGGGTGGATGGTAATCTTGGTTTTCAGCCCGCTTCTCTGTAGGGGGGTGGTTTTCAAGCTCTCGGCCATCTTGGTCGGAGACAGATTTCAGACTATGCCTTGGTCTGCCTCTGTGGTTGGGAAGATCTTCTTCTGCTCCATCAGGGCCTTGAATTCCTCAAGAGATACCTTCTTCCCTTGGCTCAGCTTTGTTGAGCCAGACTCAGCAAGCTTCTCGACGAACTCTTTTCTCTTTCTCTGACGTTCAGCCTCTTCGTTCCCGAATAGATCTCTCTGCAGCTTCTTCTTCTCTATCACTTTCTTCAGAAGCTCCTGCTCAGCCTCTTCAGATTCGGCCCGTGTTTGCAGATACCTCTTGTGAGCCTCGTCAGCTGCTGCTTTGGTCTCTTTGAGATTCTTGACAAGTTGCATCATCTCCTCATGTACCCTAGCGCTGGACTCGGCGGATGCGAGGACCTTCTCATGTATTGACTGAGCGTCATGCTTGAGAGCCTCCACAGTGGCATTCTGGCCTCTTATTGCTGCCTGAAGATTGTTCAGTTCTTGGTGCTTAGCCAGCCGCATCTCCAGCTCTTTGATCTGAGCTATCAGTCTATTCTCCTCTTTTGGATCAAGAGAGGAGGTCTGTAGTCGCCACTCAAGATCTTCAAAGGATTTCCTTGTCTCTTGAAAGGTTCCTTTGACTGCGGAACGGATCTCGTTGAGAGGCTTAGATGCCTCAACCATCCTGCTCCGCTTGTCGACCATCTCTTCTCTCATCTTGTCCCTAGATGTCTTGAGGGCCTTGACCTCGGCGTTTATGTTGTCTCGCTCACTTTTGATGGATCTTATCTTCTCGCTGAGTCTCTTGAGTTCGCTGTTGAGGGCGTTGCGTCGTTCAGCCCATGCTCGCCACTCGTTTTCTAGTCTAGCCCTTTGGATCCTTAGGTTTTCGAGTTCCTTCTCAATAGCACCTATTATCTCGTATTTTGCATCCGGTGCTTCGTCGACCAGTGTTGTCTCACCTTCTGTTGCAGATGAAAGTAACCGCTGAACTGAGTCTTCACAACCCTTAAGCCGGCATTTCTCTGTCTTGGATGCGCTTATTCTGCATCATAGTTGAGTCATCAGATGCTTACAGGTTTCTTCTTCGATGTGTATCCGCATTTCTCACAGATGAGCACGAACATGTAGCTGTAGTCTCTTATCGAGGCTTTCCTAGTGAGTGTTGCCCCGCACCTCGGGCATCTATCATTACTTTGCTTCTTCACTTACACTGCCTTCGTGATTTATTTCTAGTTCCTTATCTGTTGATGATTAACCTGCCTGAATAATTTTCGGTTGTGCCCTCAGGAGGGAGAGGATCTCCATCGGTCTTTGCTGAATCAACAACGGTTCAGACAAGTTTCTCTAGTACCCTGCCCGCCAGGTTCTGTTCCCGCGGTATCCATTTGAAACTGACTGTTCTGTTCCTGCAGAGAGCTCGCACCTTCTCGGCGAGGTTCCTGAGTCTTGAGTCTCTTATCTGGTATTCCCTGTTCAGTTGCCTGACTGCCAGCTGGCTGTCTGAGTATATTGTCAACTCCTTGTTAGGGAGCTCTCGGAGGGTCGCTATTATGGCCTTGTACTCCGCTTGGTTGTTCGTAAGGCTCTTCTCCATGAACAGGCGCGGTTCTCCCCCAGCCACAAGGTAACAGTATGCTCCGGTTTTTCCCGATCCATCAACGTAGACCTTCAATCCGACCATGGTCAGATCCTCAAGAGCCTGAAGTGCATGACCGGCTTGAGGTCCAAACTGGCTCCATCGGCCAGCTGCCATTGCCCTAAGTCTTTTCTAGAAGCATCCTAGCGTCCACGACGCTTGCGCCTTTGCTATATGCCATGATTGGGTTAAGGTCCATCTGGTTTATCTGCGGGAGATCCATGAGGAGCTTGGATGCTGCCAGTAGGATCTTGACTATGGCACCCTCATCGACAGGATCTTGGCCTCTGTATCCCTTCAGGATGGGGTAAGCCTTTGTCTCGGATATCATCGATCGTGCATCGGGCTCATCGATGGGCGCTATTCTGAACGTGACATCTTTGAGTATCTCAACGAAGACGCCGCCTAGGCCGAACATTAGAGTCTGTCCGAACTGTGGATCCTTGAGCCCCCCAACAATTACCTCTGTCCCCTTAGGTGCCATCTTCTGGACCAGCACACCCTTTATCTTTGCGTCAGCTCTGTAGCTTTTGGCATTCTCGATCACCTGGGCGTATCCCTTCGCAACCTCTTCTGGTCCATTCAGCCCCACGATAACCCCGCCTGCCTCTGTCTTGTGCAGGATGTCTGGTGAGACAATCTTCAGGACGATTGGGTAGCCATATCTCTCAGAGGTCTTCATGGCTTCCTCCTTGTTGGATGCGACGGAGAAGTCAGGGGTTGGGATACTGTAATCGATGCAGATCGCCTTCGCTTCTGGTTCAAGGAGGCTCAATCGGCCCTCATTCATGGCATTCTTGATTATTTCCTCAGACTTTCCCATCAGATATCCCTTAGACGTGATCTCTTCGACTCTGGTTGTTCCCTTCGCAAGTCAAGGTTGCAGTTGCTGTAGAAGCTTGACTGGCGAGCGTGAACATCCGTCATTTTGCACCGTACTACAGTAGTCGGCACTTAAGGGTTTCTCTGTTTCCCTAGTGTTGAGGGGTGACTTCGATCTGATTCTGGTCTGTGATGATCGTGAAGACACAGGTTGCGGGGCGCCTGCTTGATCGGGGTTAAGGTCGAAGCTCTTCACCAGCTGTCAGTATTCGTGTTAGAGCCGCATTCAAGTCTACGAACCCTTTGCCCTCCTTTGCTGAGACAGGTGTTAGATCGAAGCTCAGGCTGGTTCGCGATATGGCTCTTGACAGATCTCTGCCCACGAGTGAGGCGGTCTTTTGCTTCATCTTCTCCAGTGCGTCGATCAGCCAATGGGGGTGCTCGGCCCAGCTGATCGTCTCTTGAAGCTTGTTCTCATCCAAGAGGTCTGATTTGGTGAGAACATGCACTTGGGGTTTAAGGAGTCGGGTGTAGACCGCGGCTGCAAGATATGTGTTCGAGACGTAGTTGATTGGTGTCGTGGAGAAGGGTCCATCGAATAGATAGGCCACTGCCTTTGGACAGTCCGCGATCTCATTAACTATGAATGGGCCGCTCTCTCTGAAGGCGAAGAGTTCGATCTGGCCGGGAGTATCAACAAGGACGATGTCTGGTCCGATCTCATCTAGGTCATCCTTGATCTCTTCGATGTTGTCGCCGATGAGGTCAGCCGCTACTATAAGGCCTCCATTCGGCCCTAGCTGGTACTTTTCCATTATCTCTTCCAGATCGATGGAGGTACGGACGTCGATGTCAGGATTGTAGGGCAGATTGGCGACGCCCGGATCAAGGTTAACGGTCACGGCATTCTGCTCGTTGAGTCTTAGCCATTCCTGGAAATGTCCGACAAGTGACGACTTTCCCGAGCCTGCCATGCCCACAACGAACGTTACATTCATCCGGATCAGCCCGAAGATGGCTTGATATTCTTCAGACACAGGTCAATCAGCGTCGATCTTCCAAGAAGCTCGGTCATCAAGTTGATCGACTCAAGGATTCTGCGCTTCGCTATTCCGCCGCTTCTTGCCTTGGAGGAGAAGTGAAGTTCGATAAATGAATCTTCCCTTCCTTCTCCGACCCTTGCATGGGACTTTACATAGACATCTGGTATACTGCTCATAACCTGTTCTATCAAGGGAGCTATTTGAGACTCAAGAAGTCCCGAGACGATGTAGCTGGCCTCCAAGAAGAGCTGTCTACCAACCATCTTCTTGATCTGCCCGGAGACACTCTGTTTGAAGATCGCTTGAAGTTCCGTTGGTACACCTGGAAGGATGATGAACTTGACCTCTCTTTCTGCCAGTGTCACTGCAGGGGCTGTGCCGACAGGGTTAGGAATCGCCTTTGCGTCTGCGGGTAGCGTGGCCATCTTCAGTCGAGGAGCGGTAAGCTGCGGCTTCCTCTTTCCCAGGATCTCCCTGTATCTGGATCTTACCAGTTTCAGTGCACGTGGGTTTAGCTTAAGGGGCCTCCCGAATGCTCTGGAGAAGGCTTGGAGTGTCTTGTCGTCGAAGGTCGGCCCTAGTCCACCAGAGGTAAGTACGATATCCGGTCTTCTCCGCAGGATCTCTCTCAGTGTAGAAGCGATTGTCTTGATGTCGTCGTTAACGACTGTCACTCGGGTGACGTCTGCCCCCAGTCTGGTTAATTCCTGAGAGAGCCAGTGTGCGTTGGTGTTCAGGGTCTTGCCGATGAGCAGCTCATTACCAATGCATAGCAGTTCGACTCTGCAGGCCAACTAAGTCGAGGTCCTGACCTTCAGTCTTTCTTTGACAGCCACCACTGCAGATACTCCTTCTGTCTTCTCTTCCTTTGGTCTGGCTCCGCCTGTCTCCTGTCCCACATCTTATCCTTCTCTTCCATAAGTTGTTGAGAAGTGAATGTCAGACCACAGCTCTTACAGACATACTGCTTAACGGCTGAGTCGTACACGAGTTCGCCGCCACACTCTGGACAGTAATTCGCCATATGCCTACCGCATCTCTGGGGGCTTCGAGCAAATCATCGATGCATGTCTTGTCTTATAGGATTTGGGATAGAGCTTAATCTTGAGGGGTTGCTGGCACATAGTAGTACTCTCCGATCTCTTTCTGAATCCTATCGAGCTTGCTCTCGGCCTTGTTGACTCTCGGTCTGCCTGAGTCTGGATCTCTTCTGAAGGTCATCCCCATCATTGAGAGAAAGGTGTTCATGCCTTCTCTCAAGGAGACCGGCTTTCCGGCTTGGCCATGAATTCCTGGCTTCCCTTTGAAGATCATCAATCGATCCGAGACAAAGTCCTGAGCGACAATATCATGTTCCGCAACGAATACGAATGCGCCTTTCTCCTCAGCAACTCTACGAATCAGCTTGGCTACAACCAGTCTCTCTTCCACATCAAGGTATGCGCTCGGTTCATCCAATAGGTAGACCTGGGCCTGTCTGGAGAGACAGGCGGCTATCGCAACTCTTTGGAGCTCCCCGCCGCTGATCTCTTTGAGGTTCCTATCCAGAATCTTTCCCAGACCAAGTGGCCTGACAAACTCGCCCTCAAAGTGATCCGTTCCATAACTGGGCGAGATGCTGGAGAGCAGAGCCTGTACCTCGCCAGAGTATTCCGTGGCAATGTATTGCGGCTTGTAGCTCACTGTGCAGCCTGCTAGTGGGGTCTGCTGTTTGGTGTGAGAGTTGTCAGCATCTGCTAGCAGCTTTATGAAGGTCGTCTTGCCGATTCCGTTTGGACCCATTATCCCTATGACCTCTCCCTGAGTGATCTCGCCAGGCTCCACGTCCAGGGTGAAGCTGCCCTTGCTCTCAGTCATTCTCTTCCACCTGATCTTCATCCCGCTTTCGCTTCGGGTCTCTCTTGCAGGTTTGAAGTGGAATCTGATCGGTTCAGGCCGGAACCTCATGTTCTCGTCAGGGATGAAGCCGTTCAGGTAGGTGTTTATTCCTGTCCCTACGCCGTGGACATGTGAGACTATGCCGTAGACACCTGGCTCGCCATAGACGAGGCAGACTTGATCGGAGAGATAATCGAGCATGGCCAGGTCGTGTTCAGCCACTATGACGATCTCGTTGTTTCCAGCAAGCTCTCTAATGGTCCTTGAGACGCGCATCCTTTGGTCGACATCAAGATGGCTTGACGGCTCATCGAATATGAAGACGTCAGCCCGGCGTGAGGCCGCCGCTGCGATGGCTACTCGCTGGAGCTCACCTCCGCTCAGCACCTCGATCGGCCGATTCATGATCTCTTGAAGCTGCAACTCTTCCACGAGCTTCTGCATCCGATCCGTCTCATCTGCTGCTCTCAACAGTTTTGAGACCTTGCCCTTCACTGCTCTTGGAATCCTGTCAACATACTGGGGCTTGTGTACAATTCTGAGCTTACCTTTCGAGAGTCTCTCGAAGTAGGTCTGAAGCGCGGAGCCCCTGAACTCCTGGATGATCCTTGTCCAATCTGGAGGAGAAGTGAATTCTCCGAGGTTTGGTTTCAGCTCGCCTGCTAGGATCTGAAGAACTGTGGTCTTGCCTGTACCGTTTCTGCCTAGAAGTCCGGTGACCTGGCCTGCTTGTGGTGTGGGAAGTCGGTATAGCTTGAAGAGGTTCTGGCCGAATCGGTGGCTGCATTCACTCTCAAGTTCCTCAGGAAGATTCACTATGGTTATAGCCTTGAAGGGGCACTTCCTTACGCAAATCCCGCACCCCGTGCACAGCGACTCTGTAATCGTCGGTGTCTCTTCAGACTCAACGAACTTTATGGTCTCGACTCTGGTTCTGACCTTCGGACAGAACTTGATGCATAGGGAACCGCACTCCTCAGGCCTACAGATGTCCCTGTCTAGTACTGCAATTCTACCCATGAAATCCATCAGATTAAGAATTAGAGAACCGAGAGACTACCTTAGATGAAAGAAATTGGAGAGGGCTGGGCTACCACTCCTCTTCTTCCCAACCTTCTTCTTCGCCCCACTCCTCCTCCTCGCTGGGCTCTTCTTCCTCACTCCACTCGGTCCTTCTTATTAGCAAGTGTAAAATTCCTCTCGAATCAAAGGATTAGTCTGCGTAGAACTGGTTTGCTTTTTAAGGTTTATGGTTGTTG
>CAZRDQ010000024.1:0-22752 GCA_964598945.1 uncultured Candidatus Bathyarchaeia archaeon | reverse complement strand
TGATCAGCCCAGACAATACAAGATAGACAATTCAGGGATAACAGTATTCTCGAAGCAAACCGTATTCTGAAATCTACCTGATGAACCTAACTGATTCATCAAGAGCACACATCCTACACTACTCGCAGACCTGTGGCAGGGTGGCCCAGACCAAGTCATAGAGGCTCTTGAATGCCTCAACAATCTGCTGATTCTCCGAGATGATACCGACGTCGTTTCCGATATCGTCCTCCAAATCGTCCGGTATCGCCTCAAAGAACGCTATGGTGCTGGAATCGATGATAATTGACTGGAGACCTATCCTCGGCGCCGGTTTAAGCTTCAATACCATCGACATCTCCTTGGCCACGTTGGAGTTGTGCGGCGTTACCTCTGAGATGAGTCTCACCTGTACTCCTCTTGCTACTGCCTCCTCAATAGGTTTGGAGTGTGACCTGTAAAGCCTCACCATGCCGTTCGCTGAGGCCACCATTGCCACAGACTTGGTCGAGCTTGAGAGTAATTTTTTGGTGTTCTCAGAGACCATTCGGCGGCCTTCCAGCGTTGCCAACTCGGTCTTAAGGGGTCTCCTGCTTGAGAGCAATCTCATAGACTCGTAGGTCAATGCAAGACTTTGAATCTTCTCAAGACTCTCTTCAGCCTCCTTCACCAACTTCTCGGCAAGAGGAAAGAGAGCCTCGTTAGGGGAGATGGCTGAGAAAGTTTCAGGCTTACGGCGCGTGGTTCTGACAAGGCCTTTCTGCATGAGCTCCCTTACAGAACCGTAGAGCTTTGTTCTAGGGACTCCGCTGAGAAAGCTCAGTTCACCAGCAGTCTTTGAGCCAGACTTGACTAGGGCTGCGTAGATCTTGGCTTCATACTCTGTCAGTCCGAGCCTCGTAAGCGCAGGAATGTAGGTGACTAGCGAAGACAAGTGACTTCACTTCCGAGATCAAGAACAATCTCCATGAGGATGTCTATTATTCTTTCTTCTGAGCCACGGTAGGACCAGATCTTCATTCAGATGAGGTCAGAAATGCGAGTATTGCGGAGAACTCGCCGAAAACCTTTTTGAGCCTCTGTTCTTAGAACACAGGGTTGCGAGTATTCGACAAGACCGTTATACATGCTCGTTCGTATTGTGTCGCAATCAAAGGATGATGCTGAGTAGTTGCCGAAAGACGATGAGAGAGGCCATCTTCACGAAGACAAGGCCCCGCCATACTCTGAACACAAGATAGAGAGCCTCAACGAATTGAGCGTTCTCATGCAGGCAATGGATCAGGATGAGGGAATAAGGATAAGGGGCGAGGTTGAAGGGTTCGAGAATGGAGGGTTCATCTTTGTTACGAGGTCGGCAAGCAGGTACTGCATAAACGTGTGCGACAGGGTCTTTGACCCTATCAGGAAGACCTATTCTGTGGGCGGGAATGATGTCTGGTTCTACTTTGACACCTTTGAGGAGGCATGGGCGAAACTGGCAACCCTGATAAGGAATCCTATTGAAGCCTACGCATACTAGAATGGTCTTTCTGTTCTGCGCGATAACTGAATAATTGCTGTCATCAAATCAGGTTACATCTAGGTCTGATTCTGGCAGATGGAGAGACTATTCTTCCAAAGCAGGAAGTGGGCCGAGAACATAATCGAGTCCACAGGTCATTTCTTCAGCGCGGGAAGAATGTCTATGTACATTGTTGGATGTGTCCGTCTATCCTGTCTTTTCAACATGTTGAATCCATACTTCTCATAGAATCCTGCCGCGTCTTTCTCAGCGTCCAGAACTATGAATCTGCAAGCTATTCGATCGGATGTTCTTATCGCTAATCCAATACACCAGTCCAAAACATAGGTTCCTACACCATTCCCCTCATACCTAACATCTACCGCTAGTTGGCCGATTTGCAGAGCAGGATAGCAGTCCTTGCCAATCTCTAGCCGATCCTCATCACTCATTAGTTCGCGTTTAATCTCGGCCATCATCAGAGTGGCAAAAGCGATTACTTTTCCACCATACGAAAAGAGGTAGGTTGTGCCTAACCTTTCTTCCTGAAAGGGTCTAGCTTCCTCGAGAATGAACTTGTTGACGCCTACGTTTCTGCAATGAAAACTATCTAGTACGTTTTCTGCTGACAGAATGTGTGGCTTCAAGCTAGAAGGATCGATAGGGATCCTTTCAGTTGATAAACATAGAGAGCAGCCGCCTTTACAAGGCGTTCGATTCATAGACAGCCTTTGCCCTCTCAAGCCGTTCGATTAACTCTTTTGAGGGCTCACGCTGTATATCTCTCTGAAAATCTTCAAACTCCTTCTTTGTCAGGGTTTGAATAGATCGAGGCAACATCTTTGACGCACCTTACACGCTTTTCATAATAGCCTCGTTAATCGGCTATACTTAAAGATATATCAGAAGATCTCGTCACAGCCTTATCAAGACTCAAACATTCTCTGTGCCGCCGAATCAGCATTGTAACTCGAAAAGCCATTATCTGACCATAGTATGTATTCACGCGACCGAGACCAAAAAACGACATAGAACCCTCAAATGAAGGGTTAATTTACGTTGAGGTCGTGGGGGGTAGTCTGGTCTACTGTGGGCAACATGGACTTGAGTGTGGGCCTCACCACAAGCTCCTCAATTGAGATGGTGAAGTGGTTAGCACATAATGTTGATGACCTCGGTCTCCGCGGGGTCTGGACAGGTGAGGACATAGGCAGACCTCAAGAGATATTCACAGTCACATGCCTGATTCTTCTTGAGACCAAGAGAGTGAATGTTGGCATCGGCGTAGCTAGCCCCTTTATACGCAACATCACGACAGTGGCGAGAGCCGCGGTGGCGCTGAATGAGATCTCACCTGGCAGATTCAGGCTCGGTCTTGGTGTGGGGGGGCTTCAAGATCTCGCATCGATGGGGGTTCAGGTCGAGAAGCCTGTTGAGTCGATGAGAAAGATCGTTGAGACTCTAAAGGGCATCTGGAAAGACCGAAAAACAGTAACAAGTAAGGAACTCAGACTAAAGAACTACAAGACATCGTTTGCCCCCGCTGACATTCCGATCTTCATGGGTGTCAGAGGCCCCAGGCTTCTTTCTCTGGCGGCCGAGATTGCTGGTGGCATCATCCTCAGCGGCCCCAAGGAGTACGTGAAGGAATCGATCAAGCTTGTCCGGGAAAGACGGGTGACCGCGGGACTGACTGAGACGGATTTCTCGTTCGTGCTTTGGGTTCCGACGATCATGCTGAGTGGTGACAGAGATCTGGAGCTTGCCAAGAGGGTTGTGGCGATCGTCGCATCCGACACCCCGGACAAGGTGCTCACCACAGCTGATGTCTCTCTGGATGAGGTTAACAAGATCAGGAGCATCTTGAGGAGGGGCGGGGCTAAGGAGGCTGCGAGAAATGTCTCTGAAGAATTGATCGACAAGTTCTGCATAAGCGGAGACGCTGAGAGGATCAGCGAAGTCTTCCGAAGCTACTCAAGCCTCCGGATCGATGAAGTTGTCTTCGGGCCACCGTACGGGCGGAACCCCAGAGATGCTATCCAGCAAGTTGCGAAGGTGTGGGGTAGGACCTGATGCAGCTAGGTCTCAATCTCAACGTCAACGATACTGTACCCGAAACGATGGCTAAGAGTCGGGAGGCTGAGCGTCTAGGGCTTGATTACATCTGGATCTCAGATCTTCCCAGCCAGAGATATGCGCCTGTAGTGGCGGCTGCCGCAGCCTCGGCAACCGAGAGGATAAGGATTGGTTTTGGATTGATCAGTCCTTTTCTGCACTCCCCGCTGCAGGTCGCCAGCTCCCTGACCACCTTGATAGAGGCTTATGGTGAGCGTTTTGAGCTCTGCATAGGACCAGGTGACAGAGATCAACTGCGCAGAGTCGGGGTGGACCTCGATAGGACCGAGGGGATTCCGACACACCTACTGAAGGCGAAAGGCAAGATCCAGAGATCCCTCAAAGACAGAGGTCTAGAATGTAAGATCTGGCTTGGAGCTCAGGGTCCAAAGCTTCTCGAGATAGCCTCCTCCTTTGACGGCGTTCTCCTGAACTACTCGTCGCCTAGGATGATTGAATGGACGCTGAAGGTCATCCACAAGGCCAAAGGTAAGATGGCTGAACGGGTTGGAATCTTCGCACCATCATACGTTTACAAGAACTTCAGGCCTGAGATCCACAGAATCCTTCAGTACGCATCAGCGACCGTGGCCCTAGGCGCCTCGAAATCTGTACTTGAGCAATTCTCCTTCTCAGAGATGCTGGAGCCTGCCATGAAGAGGTTTGCATCAGGGACTCATGAGAGTTCAGTTCTGAAGCTGATTCCTTCAATAGTCATCGAGGAGTTCTCAATACTCAAGTGTCAACATGATCTGCCGGCATACCTTGATGAGTTGAGGAGGCTCAGGGTCGATCATGTGGTCTTTGCGTATCCTCAAGGCTATTCAATGGAGACCATAAGGGAACTGGCGAACGCGCTAGTCAGCTGATTTCTCGAACAGGACATAGCTGTGGTGTGCAAGATGCTTCTTGCACCAAGAAGGCAGATCCTCAAACCTGCTTCTTCTTAACTCAAGAGCGGATCTCGAAAGAGATCTTGGAATCAGTTCTCGCAAGAAAGCTCCTGATTCATATATCTCAAGCACAAACCATGGCACGTCAAAGTACCCGATCTCAAGTACTCTGCCGAAATGTGAGAGAGACTCGACTACGGGCCAGTTTGACATCAACGCGATGTTACCGTGATTCCATTCTCTTCCAGCTAGGCTATGTTGGATCTTGTGAAGAACCATGTCGGGGTTCCATCTGTTCTGAACAATGATGAGCAGGTACCGTCGTGTAAGCGGGAGCATGTTTTCCAGGAGCCTAAAGGGGTGTTCCTGCTGTTCTATTTCGCAGAAGTTCCAGACAAGATCATACTGCAGGTTTCTCCCGCTGCTGGGATCTGATAACCTGTCTATGCGGAGATTATGACCTGCGAATATCTCGTTGTTGACGCGGATAAGCGGATTCAGATATTGAGTGCTGTGTCTGAATCTTTAACCATATGGAATCCTTAACCATATGGCACTAGCGTACCGTCATATCGGCTCTGCGAATCTGTTCAGTGAAAGTCTCCTCAGAAAACTGTCTCATCGGCGTATACGGTCATTCCTGTATCATCAATCTTGTATGGTCTAGGTTGGTCGTCGGCTGCTGTTGCCCTCATCTTCCTAACCTGTATCACGCGAGCCATAGCTTTGCCTACCTGCACACTCTGCAAGACTATCACACCATGCGCAAGATACTCTTCCTCAACGACACTTTTGATATCGAGTGACGGCATCTCCATAGTTGTCAAGCATGTGGCCCCTGTAGCGGTCAGGCTCTCAATCAGGTCTAGGTAAGCATTTCTCCTGTCATAGATCTCCGGATACTGGAAGCTCATTGTTGCAAGCGGTTCCACAACTATCCTTTTCGCACTGGTTGACTCAGCCATCTGTTCAACGGCATTTATGAGTCCTAACATCGAGAAATCTCGCTTGCCCACAACGTACTTGCCGATCTTCACATTTCCTGGGACGCGGCGTATAGGAGAGGCGTCCACGAAGGAGAACTTGCCGTCTTTCTCGAGCTGATTAAGATCCCACTTGAACCTCTTCATAGCCTGGTAGAGGTGTGGCTTGCTCTCCTCAAGGGAGACGAAGAGGCCGTTCTCGTCATAGTGACATATTCCGTTCACAAGGAACTGTGTGCAGAGTATCGTCTTTCCGCTCCCCGGTCCACCGACAATGATCACGGTTCTTCCTCTGGGAATTCCACCCTCGAGCATCTTGTCTAGTCCAGATATCCCCGTTGAAACCCTCTCTGACATAAAGACACCCTACAGCGGTTGCGATCTGCCGTGAAACTCCCTTCGCGTCGTAGTAACTCCCTCTTGTGTCGCTCTAAGTATTTAACAATCTCTTCGATAATCTTTTCTGAGATATAGTGCAGGTCCTCACGAAGACGACCTGTCTGCACTGCAAAAGCTTCTTTAGAACAGCATCACGATAACAACACGACCAACATATACAGGATTGATTGCCAACAACTAATCAGGAAGGAGTGTGTATTTGAATTGACTACGCTGATTACTGGAGGAACAGGCTTCATAGGATGGAACATCGCAAAGACATACATTCAGAAGGGCAAAGACGTAGTCCTCTTCGATGTTGCCCCGCCCAAGAAATACCAGAACCTCGACGAGCTAGGATCGAAGGCCAGATTCGTCAGAGGGGACATCACATCTTGGCCGGAAGTTCTCAGGGTCATAGAGAACAACCGCGTAGATGATATTTACCACACCGGCGCATTGGTCTCGATCGCATGTGAGGAAAACCCTCAAGCAGGCTACATGGTCAATGTGAACGGCACCTTCAACATCCTTGAGGCATCGGTTCTCTTCAAAGTGAAGAAGGTCACATTCATCAGCTCGATAGCAGCCTACAGTCTCGGTCAGACCGAGACCATAACCAACAAATCGCCCCAGCGACCCTACTCCATGTACGGGGTCAGCAAGGTCTGCGGCGAACTCCTCGGCGAGTACTACCACAGAAAATACGGGCTCGACTTCAGAGGCGTAAGGTTCCCCTCGATCATCGGACCCGGAAGAGGTGCTTCAGGATTATCATCATACACCTCTCTCATGATTCAGGAGCCGGCTCTCGGCAGACCCTACGAGGTCTACGCCACAGAGGACACTGTCTGCGCTATCCTCTACTACAAGGACGCCCTCCGATGCCTGATCCAGCTTCATGAGGCCCCAGCAGACAGAATAAAGACCAGGGTCTACTGCATTGCAGGAGACTTGCCGACGGCAGATGAGGTCGCGAAGGCTGTCAGAAAGAAGATCCCTGATGCAAAGGTAACATTCAAGCCTGATCCAGAAAAGACCCAGATACTCAAGAGCTGGGCTCAGAAGATCGATGAGTCAGACGCAGCCAGAGAATGGTGCTGGAAACGGGAGTACACACTGCAGCAGACGATCGACGATTTCATTGAAGAAGTCAGAATGAATCCTGACCTCTACGCGTAAGCAGGATCTGAGAAATAACTGACAAGGAGGTCCCACATGACAGGCGCCTCCATGCGTGCCAGGGAGAGAGAGTGGGCGCCATTCTGAGGTTGAGTCGCCTGAAGTTCCTCGCCGGAGGAGCTGTAGCGAACTCGCTCGGAGCGACTCTGGCCTACTATGAAACTGGAGTTTTTGATCTTAGTCTGTTCATCATCGGGCAACTAGTCGTGACCTCAACCAACCTGATGGTCCAGAACCAGAATGAATACTGGGACATCGAGAGTGACAGGCTCTCAACGCAGAGGATATTCTCTGGAGGAACAGGCGTCTTAGCGAAGGGCCTCCTCTCAAGAAAGACAGCATTACTTTTGAGCTTGGCCTCGATATCGTTTGCAGCTTTACTAATGATCTTTCTTTGCTATACGCTCAGTAATAGGGGATACCTTGCATTGATCTTCCTTCTGGCTGCTTTCCTGTCATGGGCCTATTCCAGTCCGCCGCTCAGGCTGCTATCTACCGGATTAGGGGAACTGAATGTTGGAATAATACTCGCGGTAATAACGCCGCTCTTTCAATACTATCTGCAGACAGGTTCTGTGAGCACTATCCTGATTCTGTGTCTTCCCATGTTCTTCTTTGCCTTCTCTATTCCACTCAGCTTCAGTTACCCAGATTTCATGGTGGACAAGCAAGCTGGAAAGCAGACTCTCCTTGTCAGACTTGGCTGGAAGAGGATTGGCAGACTCCACGTTGTCTTGCTGGCTTTAGGTTATGCATCTCTGGCAGCAGTACGATTTACATCCGCCCCCGCGTCAGCAATTTATCTGCCATTTCTTACGACACCTCTCGCTTTGGCGATGGCGTCCATTCTACTGAATCCTGAACCTACTGTCGAGCAGCTTGTAAGAAACACAGTCTACGCAGCACTTCTGCCACTTCTGATCGCAGTACTGCAGATGGCCTCATTGCTGATAGGAAGATCATGAGCGCCAAGCTCAGCTTCATCAGGTAATCCAGTAATCTTAAGATGAACATGCATGCCACGAAAAGGCAGGTGCATTCAAGAATGTCGAAGCTGATAACCGGCGGCACAGGATTCGTCGGTTGCGAACTCGCCAAGATGCTTATCCAGAGAGGAGAGAAAGTCGTACTCTTCGATGTTGCTCCGAACTACGAAGCTGTTGATCCCATCAAGGATAAAGTGATCGTGGTCCGCGGCGACTTGGCCAACTGGTCTGAGGTACTCAACGTCGTCAAAGATCACAAGATCAAGAGCATCTTTCATCTGGGGGCGATGCTCAGCATACCTTCTGACGCGAACCCCTGGGCAGCGTACAGAGCCAACGCGAACGGCATGATGCATGTTCTTGAGGCTGCACGTCTCTTCGAGGTTGAGAAAGTCATATTCACCAGTACCGCAGCGGTCTACGCAGGCCACACTGAACCGATCGATGAATCAACAGTCCAGAAACCTGACGGCATGTATGCGCTGACTAAGCTCTTCGGAGAACTTCTCGGACGATTCTACGCGAAGAAGTTCAAGCTCGATTTCAGAGCAGTCCGGTTTCCAACAGTTGTTGGACCTGGAGCCAAGACGAGACACATGTCCCAGTATATGCCATGGATGATTGATCACGCGCTGACAAACAAGCCGTTTGAGGTCTGGGTTGAAGAAGACTGCCGGAACCCCTGCATCTACTACAAGGACGCGGCCAACGCGCTCCTTATGCTCCACGACGCACCGAAAGATAACATCAAGGCTCGCATCTACAATCTTGCCGGAATATCATTGACGGCCAGAGAGTTTGTGGGCACAGTCACAAGATACATTCCATCAGCCCGGATCACCTTCAAGCCAGATCCCGAGGTTGTGAAACTGATCGGGAAGGGCTTCGGACTCATAGACGACAGTCCCGCCAGAAGAGAGTGGGGATGGAAGATGAAGTACGACATGGAAGAGATGATCAAGGATTTCGAGCGGATCTACATATCAGCGAGCAAGAGCTGATACAATCCATCTACATGTGAAAGCGTAAGAACATAAATAGGAATCAGCTAAGCATTCTACGGTCGTTTCAAATGAGTCAAGAGAAGATTAGCCGACGCAAGTACCTAAAGTATGCAGGGGCCGCAGTAGCTGCAGGCGCTGTCGCAGCCGCAGGATACGGAATATCCCAATACTACAAACCTCCCGCACAGACAACACCTCCCACAACAGTCACACCTACACAGGGTGCTAAGCGAAAAGTCAAGATCGGAGGAACCAAACCGTTCACTGGAACCAATGCGCTGCCAGGCAGAAGCGAAGGTGACGCTAACAAGCTCTGGGCAAAGATGGTTAACGAGGCTGGCGGAATCAAAGGTGGGGACGGAAACACCTACGAGGTTGAAATGATCATCTACAATGACGAGGACAAGCCTGAGAACGTCGGAAGACTCTTCGAGAAGCTGATAACCGAGGACAAAGTGGACTTTCTCTTCGGACCCGTGTACGGTCCTCTCGGGATGGCAACAGTTCCGGTCGTGGAGAAGTACAGAAAGTTCGAGGTCTACGGCACAGCCACCTATGACCCCGTACAGTTCAAAGGCCTGAAGTATATCGTGACAGCGTGCACAAACGGTGACCGCTACGCAGAGAACATGTGCGACATGATCTGGGACCGGATACTGCCTGAGGATCCTGAGGCCAAGAATCTTGCCATCACCCATGGCGATGACATATTCCGCATGATCGCAGGAACGTATGGCCTCGCATATGCAAGGCAGAAAGGCTTCAACATAGTCTTCTACGACAAATACTCAACGTCAGCCACTGACCTTACACCCATGTTAACTAAGGCCAGATCCGCTAACCCCGCGATATACCTGAATGCTGGAGGATACCCGGACGCTATACTGCTCATCAAGCAGATGAAAGAACTTGATCTTAATGTAAAGCTGCTCTGGGCAGGAACAGGCACCGTCTTTCCGCAGTTCGCCGTGGATCTCGATAAGTACGCTGACGGATGCATCAGCTGCACACAGTGGGAGAAGGGCATGATCTACAAGCACGACTTCGGCCCAAGCCACGACGAATTCATCGAGGCCTTCCAGAGAGAGTACAACTACCTGCCAGACTACCACGCAGCAACAGGATTCCAGCAAGGCCTGGTAATACAGAGAGCGATGGAGCTCGCGGATGATCCGTTGAATTCTGATTCTGTAAGGAAGGCCGCAGGCAATATGGAGATGACGACTTTCTACGGAAAGTACAAAGTCGACCCTGTATCGGGCTGGCAGATAGGCCACAAGATGGGCGTCATCCAATGGCAAGACGGCGAGAAAGTCGTCATCTGGCCCATGGAGGTCGACGCCAAGCCTGTACGGTACCCTATGAAGAAGTGGTCTGAGAGATAGCCCCACGGTACTCCAGCAGCTTCTTCAGCGCCCACCTTTCAGCTCTTACCTCGCTCGCTCTCACGCCAGTCCTTCTTTGCCTGATATGGTACAGTTCGTGTGCCGTCAGGCAGACGACAGCCTCTTTCCAGTCCTGTATCATGTATCGGGGTGCTGTCTTCAATCTGGGATAGGAGAACTCGAACGGGAAGTTAGTTGGTGACCCAACCCTGATGACTAGAAGGTCATCGATATCCTTTGCGACGTTAACAACTCTGTTACGGCCAATGTTATGCCAGGCCCTCCCGGCGAAGACCCACTTTGAGTTCTTTACGTGAACCTCGACTCCGGAGGAATCGATCCCTTGTGACGCGAATCTCACAAGCTCCTCAACCTCGGCTGTGGGATACCTGCTTGTGTTCTTGATTCGCATCCTGCCAGAAACCCCGTAATGGATCTTTGAAGTCCTCTGGCTAATCAAGCCGCACACTTATGTCTTGCTCTCGCTCTCCCAGAGATCACCTCCTTATTCAGAATGATATTAACCTTAAGCGAAAAGTAATGAACAAGATTCGAAAGACAATAGTCGCTGTCGTCAAGAAGTGTTGGTAGTGCTCACTTGATAGCTATCACCTCTGCAACAAGGTCTCGAAAATGCTCGTCTCCTGTCACTATCCTGGCTCCATGTTCTCTTGCTGTGGCGAGCACAATTGAGTCAGCGAGCCCCCAGCCTTTGACTTTTCGCTTCCTCTCGTAACCCAAAGCTCCAGCTTTTTCAGCGATGCCAGTATCAAGCGGGATCATGCGTGTCCTGCTGATTATGAAATTTAGATCTTCATCAAAAGCCAGCTTCTCTCTTCGGTATTTCTCGGACATCTCGGCAATCACGATTGTTGGGGTGATTCCTTTCGAGCTCTCGATGAAAGGTTTCGCTCTTGCACCGGCTGTTGAGCCTGAAAAATATTCAAACCATGCGAAAGAATCGATCACATAAGCTTCAGTCGGCATGAGCAAGTTCCTCCGTCTCAGTGGAGGCTCCTTGTGATCTCCTCATGCTCTTCCTGAGTAAGCTTGAGCTTCAGCTTCTTGTGTACGCCGAATCTTGACGACGATACTCCGCTGGCTCTTTCAAGTAGTCTTGCCACGACTTCGTTCATGCTTCTAGCGCGTTCTCGCTTCATCATCTCTTTGAGTCGTTCCCATACCGATTCGCTGACCGCTATCGTCTTTGTGCTTGCCATGAGGGCGGCACCAAGTTATCATTTATATTTTACAACTTATAAAATCTTCTTCTGATCTGATCGGATATGGTGACTGACAAGGGCATAAAGAAAAGATAGGAGCGCCTATTTGGCACACTCACCGATGCGACCTTTACCCGGCTCACGGTTGCAGCTTGGAGGAAGAGTTCCAGTTATCAGGTTCATTCTTCTACGGTAGTGGACTTTAGGCTTATATAGACCAAAAGTACCTTTTGTACATATGACCGAGATCATTAAAGTGGAGCTAGACGAGGCGTTAGCCAAGAGATTCAGGAAGAAGGCTATGGAGACGTATGGTTACAGGAAGGGAACCATCAAGAGAGCATTGGAAGATGTCATTAGAAAATTCTCCATGTCTGGGAAAGCTGACTGGGGATCTCTGAGGGGCAAGCTCAGGATGAAGAAGAGAGTTACTTCTGTGGAGTTGCAGCACATGATCTGGTCGAGGCAAGATTGATTCTCATAGATACCAACGTCTTCCTTGAGCTCTTGCTGGGGCAGGAGAAAGCGCAGGATTGTGAAGTGTTACTCGATGAGGTCTCGAAGGGCAAGATCGAAGCTGTCACGACTCATTTCACTGTGCACGCCGTGGAAGCCGCTCTAGGTTCCGGTCAACCACTCATAACTTTTCTGAGAAATCTCGAGAACTCGGAAGGGCTTGTCATATACTATACAGGAATCTCTGAAGAGATCTCCGATGCGATGCTCACGGAAAGGATGGGGCTCAACTTTGACGACGCTCTCCAGTACTATGCTGCCAAGAGGTTGGGGGCGGAGGCAATAGTGAGCTTTGACAGACACTTCGATAACCTTGATGTTCCTAGAGTTGAGCCTCAGCAATTCGTCAAGCGCAAACTCTAGTGAGCACGTAAAGGGCAACAGGAGAAACCAGATTACTGTTCAGATCTTTCTAGGTCTGGTCTTCCTTTCCTTAACCAGCTAGCTTGTCAGCCACCAGGAGTTCACCCCACCGGGCAAGATCTGGATCCTCGCAGGCCAGTGATTGATGCCGATTCGAATGACTTGTCTGCCCAAGCCGATTTCTCACCAGATGTGACAGATATTGAGATGGCCTGGGCTTCCCTCACCTTCCACTGCCTGGCTGAAGGAACCTCGCAGATCGTCGTCGAAACAGCAGAAGACACACTCGTTCTATATGACGGACAGAACCCCTTCCCGACCATCCCGGATCCGTTCCAGGTAACCTGTAACCAAGTCGAACCCAGTCCGGTCGGCGGGTTCGTGGCATCAGTGAACAAGCTCCAGATACTTGCGCCTTACCTTGCGCTTGCAGCCGCAGTCGTAGTAGTTTCCGCCCTAGTGGTCCAGAAGAAGCGGAGAGACTGAGCAACCTCTCTCCCCTCATTCGTTTGATCGTCTTCAGTAGGCTATCTCGCCCAGAACATACATCACTAGTGGAATCGCCGTGGAGACGGAGTTCTCAACGACCCTGCTCTCCCTGCTGCCGTCTCTGAGAAAGGACTGTGAGCCATCCAAGTAATCTGTCATTCATCCCACGCACCTTTGATGTCTGCTGAGAAGACATTGTGTCGCGTCCTTCGCCTGCCAGTCATCAACCTTGCTCATTTGCTCACCTCCTTTCTTGATCAATCGCAAGATCGATCGAGGGATCTTGGTTCTCAATTCAATGCTTGTCATGGAGGTCAATCAGTAACGGAGCAATAGTCCACGACATTAGGACAGATGACTTAATAGCCGTGTGGCTGGGATAAGTACAGACACTAGATTCTACGGAGGTCCAAACAGGTTATGTCTGAATCTTCTTGGGTCTTCGCGATTGAAGAAGAGAAATTGCCGAACAATAGTATACAGGCAGTATTTCCAAAAGGAGTACCGATTCTGCTCATCAAGAGAAAGGACAAGATCCACGCGATATCAAACAAGTGTGCACACATGGCTTGCACACTTGCGGCCGGATATCTTGAAGGATACACCATCAAGTGTCCATGTCATGATTGGAAGTTTGACATAAGAACAGGAGAGTTCGAGGACGCTAAGGAGATCAGGATCCCAACCTACGAACTGAGACTATTAGAAAAGAAAGTGTTCGTGAAAGTCTAGGTGAGAAAGGTGCAGAAAGTATTCATGTACACGTCAAGCACCTGTCCTTGGTGCCGCAAGACCAAACAGTTCTTCAAAGGCAAGAATGTCCCCTTTGACTATATCGATTATGATCTCGCGAGCGAAGAAGAGCAGGAGAGAATACGGAAAGAAATGTCAAAGTACGGTGGATCGATCGCCTTTCCGTTTGTGAAGATTGGGGAAGAAGTAGTCGTCGGGTACAACCCTGAGAAGTACGGCGAATTACTAGGGCTGAGGTAAGAGACAGGGATGAATATCGAGGCGAGAAAGAAAGCGCTCAGGTACCTCTTCCAGAGAGTAATAGATCCTCTAGGATACAAGTTCAGTCCAGACGAGGAACTTGTTGATTTCCTGCTCGAACAGGAGGTCCTGCTAGAACAGAAGCACGGGATCCCCTACTGTCCATGTCAAGGGCTTACACACAAGAGGGAAGAGGACATGAAGATCGTCTGCCCCTGCATACCATTCCACAGAGAACATTTCGATTTCATGAAACGTTGCTGGTGCGGTCTCTACGTCCACAAGGATGTTACCGACCCTGACAAACTGAGACAGATCCCGATAAACGAGTTCAGGAGCGCTAGGAATGTTAGTTGAAGTGGCCAAGACCAGCGAGCTGGCTCCTGGCGGACTGAAGTACGTTGAAGTGGACAAAAGAGAGATCGTCCTGTGCAACTGCGACGGTGTAATATTTGCCGTCGGCAGGAGATGCGGCCACCAGAACGCTCCACTGAACATGGGCACGCTGGAAGGATATGTTCTGACATGTCCGCTACACAATGTTCAGTTTGATGTGAGAACAGGGGAGGCCCTGAGCAGCCCTCTCTACCACTACTTTGGCGAGGAAGAGGAACAGGCACCGCAGGAGGACTTTGACAACTTCGCTCAGTGGTATGATGTACTCAGAGCGCACACAAACACCTGCGACCTCAAGACGTATCCAGTAGTAGTCGAGAAGGACTCCATCAAATTAGAGATCAAAGAAGAGTGATCACGCATCATAGTCCGCAATAGATCTATCGGAGTACGCGTTCTGCACCCTTAACCCTGAGGAGTTTAGTGCTGAGTATCGCGATCTGTGCAAGACTCAACAATGCAAGCTATTTTCGGCGCCCAGAGTAATATCTCCTTCTCGAAATCAACTTCTCAGTTTGAAGAGCGAGGCAATTGAGAATAGTTCGGACTTAGAATAATCGCCGGGATGTCGATGATGCAAGAGGTTATCAGGGTTCCTCTATCAGCTCGCAAGATCCGTCGTTTGTATGATTTCCTGAGCCACATCTACGATTTCGTAACGCGATATGAGATTAGTCCAAAGAAGGAGGCGCTGAAGATCGCGAACGTTCAAGAGGGTTCAAGAGTCTTGGAAGTGGGATTCGGTACCGGCAGGATCCTATTGGAGTTCGCCCGGAAGGTGGGGAACACTGGTGAGGCATATGGGCTCGATCTATCGAGAAAGATGACCGACAGAGCGCGCAGATTGATCGAACGAAATGATCTGTCAGAGAGGACGAGTTTCATTATCGGCAATGCAGGTAACTTACCTTTCCTAGATTCAGCCTTCGACATGGTCTTCAGCAGCTACATGTTTGATCTGATCGATACACCCGCTATTCCTGGAATTCTCGCAGAGCTAAAGAGGGTCTTGAAGCCGACAGGCAGACTGGTTCTTGTCAGTCTGAGCAAGGGCCCAAGATGGTACGAGAGCATGAAAGCTTATGAATTCCTCTACAGGCTTTCACCATCACTGCTGGGCGGCTGCAGACCGGTCTTCTTGGAACCGTACCTGGAGAAGATGGGCTTCAAGGACGTCAAAAGAAGATTGATGCATGCCGGGCGTCTGATGACCACCGAGATCGTATGGGCGGACAAAGCTTCGGGCTCAAGCTAAGCTTGAGTCTTTGGCATACGTCTTCTCTATCGGTGCACCGACCAGGTTACCCCACTCAGTCCAGGAGCCGTCATAGACTTTGACAGCTGGATAGCTGAGCAACTGCGAGAGCACAAACCAGATGACTGTCGCTCTGTGCCCTGATCTACAGTAGGTAATAATCTCTTCATCAGGTCTTATTCCGCGTGAGACATAGATCTGCTTCAGTTCCTTTGTGGGCTTGAATCGCCCGTCAGGCAGGAAGTTCTCCTCGAAGAAGACGTGTTTTGCTCCAAGTATGTGACCTGAACGTAGTGAGCCTTCTTGGGGCAGCTCAGGCACATTGATCAGCTCGCCCGTGTATTCCTGAGGAGCCCTCGCATCAACGAGTATCACGCCCTTGTTTTGGATATTCTTCAGGACGTAGTCTCGAAGAACCCTCAGGTTGGTGTTAGGATTCCCAGCGTTGTATCGGCTTATCGCAGTTCTGCTGAGAGCCTTGAACTCGTTTGTCAATGGAAGCCCGTCTGAGATCCACTTCTCGAGCCCACCGTTGAGCACTTTGGCTTTCTTGTGGTTGCTGTATTTCAGGAACCAGAATAGGTAGGTGGCGAATTGTCTCACCAGGCTACAGCAGACTACCGTTGTGTCGTTGGCTATTCCTGCTCTTTCCATCAGGTTCTGAAAGTCTCTGCCTGTAACAAAATCTCTCCTTGTCTTATCCCACAGATCTATCTTCCAGTCAAGGACTATGCTGTTCGGTGTGTGTCCAACAATATTGGGAGGGAGGGGCGCGGGGTCTATTTCGATCACTCTTATGTTTTGGTCTTCCAGATGCTGCGCTAGCCAATGGGTCTCTACTAGTGATTCTGTGAATTGCTCCTCTAAGGATCTACATGTGCGGCTTGTCGTCATGAGATCTCGCTACTGAAGTGTGCAGGTTGGCTTAAGCCCTCCGGACTGGCTTCATGGCTTCTAATCACATAATGGTCAGGGCCTGTCGAAGTAGATGGCTTTGCCTTTGGAAGAGATTGGTATCCCCATCACGGTGCTTGACTTCTTGGTCATTCCAAGTCTGATGGCAGCGGTTCCTATCCGGTACATGATCCTGTTATCGACGTTATGGTTCATGGCGGTCTTTGCAGCTGACCCCAGGGCGATCCCCATGTCGAGTATCTTGAAGATACAGTTAGGACCCGTAAAGTCTAGGCCTTTGGAGCGTTGTGCTTTGTTGAATGTGTCGCAGGTTGCGTAGCCGCATCCTCCGCAGTTCAGACCATAGCTCTTGGTTCCCTCAACACCTACAAGGACGATTGCTGCAGAGTCTCTCACGTTCTTGCCATCGCGAAGAAAACCCGGGAGATTGCGTTCCTTTCCCATCCTCTCCATCTCTTCAGCGATCTTGTCCTTTTCGTCTCCGTAGACGAGGAGGGTCTCAACATCATCTTTTCCTCCGGACTTGGGAGCAGTTCTTGCAGATATCAACATCAACCTAGCGACATCTAGCAAGCCTTCAAGTTCTCCGGAGCTGCTTTCAACAACCGGCATGACTGTCATCGACCTCGATTTGTCTAATTGACTCAATAACCGAATTGAGCTGACTAATAATGCTTGGTCTCTGCAGTCTAGGTGGTCTATCCGTTCTGGTTCCATCAAAATGCTTTATAAATTTCAAATGAGCTGAGGTGTCATAGGACATTAGCGTTGTCCTATGATACAATACAGGCGATTCTTCTTTGGATAGGCGCTGTCGCAATAGCTTGGATTATCTTGATCAGGATCATACGCAGATTCGTTCATTTTCCGATTCCTGCATTCATCGCTCGTTTCCTTGACAATCCCATGCGAAGAAGACTGCAACCACCGGCAGAGGTTGTTGGTTGGGTGGACATACGCGATGACATGCAGATCCTAGAGATAGGCCCTGGCTCTGGAACATTCACAGTTGAGGCGGCAAGACGTGTCGGCGAGAATGGGAAGGTCTTCGCTGTTGACATATCGCCGGCCATAATCTCAAGATTAGAGAGAAAACTTCAGCAAGATAAGATAACAAATGTGACGGTAGAAACCGCCAGTGCCAATCAACTACCCTACAGTGAGAATTACTTCGATCGGATCTTCATGATCACTGTGCTTGGCGAGATCCCTGATAAGCGAAGAGCTCTTCTCGAAATCAAACGTGTCTTGAAGGATGATGGATTGTTGGCCGTAGGCGAATTCATGCCCGATCCGGACTATCCTCGAAGGAAAACCGTGATCAACTGGTGTATGAAGGCGGGCTTTGAGCTACTTGGGCAATACGGGGGATTCTGGCATTATATGCTCACATTCAGAAAGTCAACAACATCCTAGAAGGGTGATTGTTCGTCCACTCAGCGTCTGGTCAAGGTTTTCTCGTTTGGCTTTTTTCCATGGACTTCTGCTTGGAAACATATTCCGTTCTTGAGGGACTGAAGACATCCAAGAATACCCCCTTTTCAGGCCCGATGGTTCTGACTCCGTGCTCCTCATTAGGCGCTAGCCTGTAGACCATTCCCTTCCTTACAATCCTCTTATCTGTTCTGCCTATGAATTCAGCCTCACCCGCAAGGCAGATCCCCATCTGCTCATGAGGATGACTATGCATGGGAACGCTCTTGCCAGCCGGGATCTCTATTACGAAAAAAGTCATGCGTTCGCTGTTCAGTAGAACCCGCCCCAACACATTCGGAACGATCTCGTACTTTGGTAGGTTCTTGTACTCGATGGTTTCCATGACTTACACCATTGTTCCATGTGGTGGACGATTCTCCATTCGGTAAAATATAGGCATGGTGACCCTTCAATTGTTGTCAAAGTCTTGGGCGCAATTCGTCGTGGATAGTGGCGAGCACTTTGATGTAGTTCGCAGAGCCTGATCCGAGCTGCAGTTACAAGGCGTGCCTACGAGGATTCAGGGCTGGCAGCATCCGGCAATTCAGCTACTGTAGCCAGAATCATGCAGCCTGTGTGCCGGCGCATCGGCGGGTTAGTGTGCCCTACTTAAGGGATCGGAAGGTTAAAATATAACGGCGTTATATATTATCATGACCGTCGGAGAACCAGCTAGTTCAGAGCATCATCCAGAAACTTCGGGAAAGCTTCCCTTCTTTGCGCTCTGACAGTTCGAAAGCCACGAATGGAAGAGCACTCACATCCGATCGAGTTCGGTTCTCCCCAAAGCGATTGCAGCACTCAACGTTACATCAGTCTTGGCACGGCGCAACAAAGACTGCCCAAGACGAGCAAAGGATTACAGTTCTCCGACGGTCACTATCACGCGTAATTATATGAACATGAAGAATATTAGGAGGTGAAAAAAGAATGTATTGGCATATGTATTACGACCTATCCCACTGTGACTGGGACTATGGGTTCGTTCCATATCTACACTATGACTACTATCCCTACTATTGGTGGTACTAGACCACCCGTGACCTTCCTTTCTTCTTCAACACTTACGATTGAATCCGAAGGCTTTCTTCCATCCCCATTTTTTTTTGTTAGAAGATTTTGTCGTTAATGAATCGTCCAGCCACCGTCTACGGGAATGACCGCCCCGGTGATCATGCTGGACTGGTCCGATGCCAGAAAATACACAGCATTAGCTACGTCCTCAGGCGTGGCGAAACGTCTTAGAAGGATCTTATTCATAACGTAGTCTTTGAACTCCTGATCAGCCAGCATCTTGGCGGTGAACGGGGTCTCGACGAAGGTCGGCGCGACCGCGTTTACTCTTATGTTGTGCTTTGCCCACTCAAGCGCTAGGACCCTAGTCAACTGGTCTACTGCTCCTTTGCTTGAGCAGTATGCAGCTCTAAGGGGGAGGGCCACCTTTCCAGCTTGGGAGGAGATGTTGATTATCACTCCTTTCTTTCGGGGTATCATTGACTGCTTGGCAACGGCTTGGCAGCAAAAGAACAGCCCTTTGACATTTGTGTCCATGATCGTATCCCATGCCTGGGCGGTAACGTCCTCGGCATTCTGTGGGATGTTCACTCCTGCACTGTTGACCAGTATATCGATCTCACCGCATTCCTTACGACTTTTCTGCAGAGCATTAGGAATCTCTTCTATCTTGGTGATATCGACTGAGTACAACCTACATTTTCGTCCGATTCTGACTATCTCAGCGGCTGTCTCAGCCAACTTGCTCTCGGTTCGCCCCCAGAGGATCAGGTCTGCTCCGTTCTGTGCTAGCTGAGTCGCGCAACCTCTTCCTATTCCGCTACCCGACCCGGTCACCAGTGCTACTTTGCCAGAGAGGCTCATGTTAGATCTTCACTCACCTGTTCATCTAACAGTTTTCTCTCGCTGACCTGTTGCCAACGAAGAGCTTGCTCCTCAAGTGTGAACGTCATCTCTTTCGCCTTGTGCTCTAAGTAGCGTTTTCCACTAAAGCCCATCGTTCGGTGAAGTTGTGAGTTCAACATATCTCTCGCGTCTATGATAAGAGCTCCGCTCCAAACTACGAGCGCACAATATCCTATGGATAGCACCGCAACCTCTACTGAGAACCATGTGAAAGCTCTCTTGAGACTATGTAAGACACTCACTAACCCACCTTCGGAGTCGAAACCAGTTTCTTCCTACCTAGCAGCCGCCCGAATAGCCATACTGTAAGGATAACAAACAGAATCAGCAACACTACCGACAGAGACATGTTGAATAGGGCGCTTAACGCGTCGAGCTTCAGACCTTCAGGTGATGAGCCTCTCATAACAAAAGTTGTGAAGATCGCCAGCCATGTCAGAAATACTGCAAATGCTCTGAACTTCTTCCAGAAAGGGCTTACTAGAATAGCTGCGATAGCTGCCATCCATAAGATAACGACGATGTTGTAGAAAGGATCGAAGAAAGGTATCGCTCCACTAGATGATGCTTCTCCCACTAGTTGTCTAATGAATTCTAATGGTGCTGTGAGCAGATCCGGCACAATAATATTTGGTCTTCGATTGGCTTAAAGATGATGGCTATTATTTCTTGAATACAAGCACATATTCATGATTTCTCAGAGGATGATTTATCCCTCTCTCCTGATCCTTCTTGGCTCTGTTCAGTTGCCAGAAAGAAGGGGGGTAGGTCTTGTTGATTATGATGTCAAAGACTTTGAAGCCTGCACGCTGGCAAAGCTTGATTGTTTCTGCTCCCAAAGGAATAGTCAATCCTCTTCTGCGGATGTCTCTGATCACTATGACCATGAACTTACTGGATCTCAGAACTCGATAGCATTCGTTGTAGACTCTGAACATCTCTGCAAAGTAGGTTCTGGAATACACCAAGTTGCTGACGTTATTCTTATCCTGTGAAAGTGGCCTGTCGCATCTATCCTTTAGTTCTTCGTCTTTTCCATGCTCTCCTTCGTAACCATTCTTTGCTATCCCCGAGCCTCTGTTGGCTTCTCCAAAAGGAGGACTGAAGATCACTGAGCCAAATAAACCAGAATCTTTCTTGCCTCCAGCGTTTTCTTTGTTGAAATCGTCGCTCAAGTGTGAGAGGTCTCTAGCGTCACCTTGTATACAGACCGCCTGCCCTAGGCGATTACTTGCGTTGATCCCCTTCACATGCTCTATATTTTTGTTAGCTTGATCTACAAACTTCCCCTCAAATTTGATCCCAACCGAATCCATGCCAAGTAGCATAGACTCAACCAATGTTGTTCCAATGCCTGCCATGGGATCTAGGACTGGTGACTCACCGTACAGCTGTAGGATAGCCTTAGCTAGGGAAGGTCGCATCTTGGCAGGGTGGTTCATGTAGACATAATGAGTTCTCTCGCTCGAAGAGACTGGGCAAAAATTCCAGACCGATACCAGAATCTCCTTCTTTACGTTCTTGTTTGTTGTGCCTTCAGGGAGGTTAGCCATTCAATCCTCCTATTTAGCTCAAAATAATGCAGCTCCTAAAGCCAATTAGATTTCTGAGAGCTTAAAGATATGGCCAAGCTAGGTGTTAATATGCCCAGGCATCATACTCATCATATATTCTCCAAATAGGTTTTGGAAGCTTGTTGTAATTCTACCCTTTGTTATTTCAGTTATTTTTCTAAGTTTGTATTGTGAGTATTCGCTAAGTCCCATCGTCGTTCCCGGCCCCTTATCTACAGTAACATAGCTAAGGGCTTCTGCTTTATTATCTGAAATATTCACGGTTGCTATTCTATAATAAACGATTCTCCAATGATTACTAAAATTATAGCTGTAATGCCATGACAGAGAATGATCCCCTCTAAGTCCACTGTAGGAGTAACTAGGCTCTGAAAATAATGTTACGTCTTCTGTGTATAGACTTAACATTCTATCGAGGTTATTACTGTTAAATGCTTCAACCCAATCTTTCTCAAGAAATTCTCTTACTCTCTTCTCGTCCTCGGACATAGATTCTATTTCAGACGGGGTGCTTGTTGACGTTGGACTAGGTGAATACATAGGGCTCAGAGATGATGGGGTAGATGTGACGGATCGGTTCAGCATGTTTGGAGTGTCTGTCGGTTCAAGCGAAAGGATGCCTCCTGTCAGAGAAGATAGCTTGTCTCTTAATAGGAAACCGATACCAAGGACTGCCACTAATACACCGCCTCCAGCACAGAGAAACTTTCTCCTGCTAATGTTAGGCAAGGAGCATCTTCTCTGAAGAACTTACATGAACACCCATGGTGATTCTCGTTCAAAGATATATCCTTTCAAATCACATAGTAAATAATGGGCCTACAAGAAAGCAACATCCTCTCAAAGCAATCCAGCTTCGAGCAGTTCTGCAGCCAATTCGACTGGTACGACTTCAAGATACTCGGTTCATTCTTGACAAAGCTAGATTGCCCACTTGATACTACTACTCAGTCTCTGCATTCTATACACTGTTTGTTTAAGAATAGAGGAGTATCCATATCCAAGATGACAGTAAGTCGAAAGTTGAATCGAATGGTGCTATTGGGGATTCTGAGGAAACTTCCAAAGACCAACCCAATCTTTTATGAGATAGCGAAAGGTCAGGAAGCACGGGTCAGAAAAATAGTCTATTTCAAGCATACCGAAGAGACATTTGGATTAATGGAAATGGATCCAAATGTCTCTTCGGTATGCTTGAAATAGACTATTTTTCTGACCCGTGC
>CAZRDQ010000023.1:0-22988 GCA_964598945.1 uncultured Candidatus Bathyarchaeia archaeon | reverse complement strand
CTATGAGTCTGCCTTTCTGTTTGATCATCGTCTGGGCAGCGTCTTTTATGGTGTCTGTGGGCCTGACAGTCACCAGTCGGGTAGACATCACGTCTTTCACGCTGACCTTCTTGGGCTCCCTGTCCTGCGCTATGACTTTGCTCAGAAGATCTCTCTCGGTTACTATGCCGACAGGCGTCTCTCTTTCAGTGACGACCAAGCTTCCTACGTGTCTGTCACCCATTACCTTCGCCGCATCGTCCATGGTGGCCCCGGGGTTTATTGTCAGGACCGGCGTCGTCATTACGTCAGCTACGTGATGATGCTTCTGATACTCCCGGTATGCGATCTCAGAGATAGTTGGAAACTCTTCCCTAAGAGATCCCGGCATTCTTCATACTCCCTGTCTATTATGGCGCCTGCAAAACTTATGAGTTTTTCTTGCCGGCACTTGATAATGGTGGATCCAAATCCATCCATCCAAGGGTTGCCGCAACTAGTCGAGGCAGGGGTATCTGACCAACGGAATCTAGACTGGGGACAAAGCGCTCGAATTCTGTTCCTGCGACCTATCCAGAAGGCGCCTGTCTATCTGGACAGACATGACATAGGCGTCTTCACCGTCATAGTAGTATCTGGGTACTCTCCTGACGATCTCGAAGCCGATCTTCTTGTAGAGCTGGATTGCTGGCTCGTTTGTAACTCGAACCTCGACAAATGCTTCGGAGCAGCCGTATGTGGCGAGCGCTGATGTGGCTGAGAACATCAGAGATGTGGCGATTCCAAACCTTCTGTACTCGGGCATGACCGCTATAGAAACGACATGGCCTTTCCTAGCTGGTCTCATGCGACCGAAGTCCGAGAAGCCGCTCTCGACCCTGCACATGATGTAGCCGACAAGTCGACCCTCGACCTCCGCAACAATGAAGGCATCCGGACAGTTCTTGTATATGTCAAGGTAGAAGTACGTGCTGTAGTTCTCCGGCAGGCAGCTCCTGTTGATGTTCATGACGTTGTCCAGGTCTTCATTGGTGAATCTTCTAAGCGTAACCTCGGAGGCCAAGTTCATCTCATTATCGCCGGTGGATTGAGAATCGCTGATATAAGAGTTTACGGAAGTCTTGAGGTGCGCCCTTTCAGACATAACCAGAACATACGCCAGACTTAAATCAGAAAGGTCGAACTCTTAGCGCTATCTATGGGTGGGGAGAAGACCACTTGAGTAAATCGTCGCAGTCTGGACTGGCCTACCGCGGACCATATTCCCTAATGGAGCTTAAGGCGCTGGTGGGTGAGCAGTTCAATGTCGCGGACGCGTTTCTCGATGTGACAGGAATACCCACATTCGTAGTGACAGCCACTAATGTCAAAGACTGTTTCAAGGCCTTGAGCGTGAGAGTGTCATCGCTTCAACTGATGCCAGTGCTTAGACGTGGCGGGACGAGTCTCGTCCTTAAGCTCTTTGACAAACCCCCTGTCAAAGCCGACAGGAGAGGCCTCAGTCTCGTCTTGTTCGTGGTGACTCTGGTCACGATCTATATAGCCGGCTACATCCTGTGGACCGAGAACAAGTTATGGAGCGAGATATTGATGCCGAGAGCAAACCCTTACTTTCAAGCGGTGCTATACGCCGCCTGCCTTGCGGGAATAATCGGTTCACATGAGCTAGGTCACAAGCTCACATGCAACAGGCACAGGCTTGCAGCTTCAACTCCTTATTTCATTCCGGGCTTTCCCCCTTTTGGGACGTTTGGGGCATTGATATCGCTCAAAGGCCCTCCAACGAACAAGGACGAACTCTTTGACATTGGAATCGCAGGCCCTCTTGCAGGATTCCTCACGCTCACGCTTGTCACTGTCTTGAGCATGGCACTTGGTGTACCTGTCTCAGAGACACAGGTCAAGACTCTTGAAGAGCAGAATCTTGTAGGCCCTGTCTCCTGGCCTAACTCGCCGCTTGTATTCTCAGGCATATTCTGGCTGGCGGAGACCTTCGGGGTCTTCACTGTACAGCAGGGATGGACACTCGTCCTGGCACAGATCCTCTTTGCCGCATGGGTTGGGTCCCTGGTGACATTCCTGAATCTATTACCGATATGGCAACTTGATGGTGGCCATATCGCAAGGGCGGTCTTCGGTCCCAGAGGGCACAAACTCACCTCAGTGATAGGCCTAGGCATTCTGGTCGTGAGCGGATACTGGTTCTTTGCGCTATTCCTGATTCTGCTTATGACTGCTAGTCGGCATGCTTGCGCTGGCGCTGAACCGCTCGAGGACGTATCTTCGCTATCCCGCTGGCGCACAGTCTTTTTCGCGGTGGTAGTCGTTATACTCGCCTTCTCCTTTGTAGCTCCGCCTAGCTGAGTCGCCGATCTCCTTGCATCACGCATACGACCAACCCGGGCATCAAGGCGGAGAGGACTCAGGAGAGATACTGCTGGCACTGCTGACGCGCACGCGGACAAGCAAGGAGGCAGAGGCTACGGAACTTGCAGCAGCGTTGAGGTATCCATTTGAGAGGGTCAGGCACGTGATTGAGGGTCTAGCATTATCTGGCCTGCTGACCTTCAAAGACTCAATAGTCAATATCGACAGTCGAGGCAGGCTACATCTGGCTGTCGAGGCAGTGAAGAAAGGAATCAATCTTGAGAGGGTCTGCAGATCCCTCGATTTCAGAGAGTTCGAGGAGATCGCGGCTGAGGCTCTCCGCGCAAACACCTTCAAGACCTATGTCAGGTTCATCTTGAGACATGGTAAGAGAAGGTACGAGATAGATCTCATTGGAAGAAGAGGCACCACAACAATCTGCATAGACTGCAAACACTGGAAGCACAGCCTCTCACCAAGCCGCCTCGCAAACGCTGCAGAAAAACAGGTGGAGAGGACAAACGCCTTGATGACGGAGCTTGATAGATACGGTCCCAAACTGGATACTTGTGGACTGTCCGAGGTGATCTTCATTCCGGCAGTCATAACTCTGGCTGATACCAACATCAGAACTATCCGGAAAGTGCCTATTGTTCCAGTCTTGAGGCTGGGCAGTTTCCTGTCTGAGTTTGACCTGTATTTAGACAAACTATTCGCTATCAAGGCGAAGCCGAAAAGGGCTCAGCGGACTCTGGAAGAGGCTGTCCAATGAGAATAGCGCTTGATCACCCATCCAAAACCATCAACTTGGATCACACTCTGTCGTGCGGTCAAGTTTTCCGATGGACCAAGCGCAGAAGCTGGTGGCGCGGCATGTTGGGAGAAGAGATGATCAGGATGAGGCAGACAGGCGATTTCTTGGAAGTAGAGTCGCCTCGTCCAGTGGCCAAGTCCAAGATCACGCGCTACCTACGGTTTGATGACGACCTGGGCTCAATCCTGAGAGAACTATCCCGAGACAGCAGACTCCGAGAAGTCATAGCCGAGGTCAGTGGAATAAGGATAGTGAGACAAGATCCGTGGGAATGCCTAGTCTCCTTTATCATTTCAAGAAACTGCAGCATTCCAATGATTAGGAGAATACTGGATAATCTCTGCGACAAGTTCGGCAAGATGGTTGCGTGGGATGAGCATGTTGACCACTCTTTTCCTGCGCCAGGGATGATCTCTCAAGCTGAGCCGTCAGAACTCATGAAGTGCGGCCTTCGATACGGCAGGAGGCAAGCTCTCGAGCTCAAGAAGATGTCAGGATTTGTCTCCGAGGGAATGATGGACTTCACCGCCTTGAGGAGGATGCCTTACGAAGAAGCGAAATCAATGTTGATGTCCTTTGATCATGGTGTTGGAAACAAGGTGGCTGACTGTGTCTTGCTCTTCTCCCTTGAGAAGCTTGAAGCATTCCCTGTTGATGTTTGGGTGGCGAGAGCTGTCGCCCAGTTGTATGAGAAATACCTCGGCTCAGAATTGGTCGACCGCATCAAAAGAGAGCGCAGGCTAACTCCCAAAGACTACAGGTGCGTAAGTGATTTTGGTCGGCAGCGCTTTGGTCACTACGCAGGCTATGCTCAAGAATACCTGTACCATTGGATACGACTCCAGCAAGGTGCATGTCATCTGGAGTGACTGCGCGACCTGGCGCGGAAAGTTCAGATTCGCAAAGCCTGAGCGCGCTCCCAAGGTACGGGGGTGAACGTGAGCTTTCTCTACGGAGGTTCCTTGCAAAGCCAGTCTGGAATCGTCGCGGAGCCTGAGTCGATGATAACGCATTTATAAACTGGCAAGCTTCTGTTTAGATTGCTGGCAAGATCAAACAGGATAGATTCTCGCATGTACCTCATAGGTGAAGCGTTAGTCGGAAAAGAACCTGAGATCGCTCATGTCGATCTGCTGATGGGAACAAAGGACGGGCCTGTTGGGCAAGCCTTCGCCAACAATCTTGGTAATTACTCAGCGGGCCACACGCCTCTGCTGGCGGTCATCAGGCCGAACCTTCCTTCGAAGCCATACACACTCGTGGTTCCCAAGGTCACTGTCAAGGACATCTCTGAGGCAGCCAAGATATTTGGCCCTGCCCAGGCAGGGGTGGCTAAGGCTGTTGCAGATTCTGTGGAGGAGGGTCTCATCCCTAAGGATGTTGCCGAGGATTGGGTTGTTCTCTGCAGCATCTTCGTCCATCCTGAAGCCAAGGACTTCAGGAAGATCTATCAGTACAACTACGGTGCAACGAAGCTTGCCATAAGGAGGGCTCTAAGTAAATATCCGACTATTGAGAAGATCATCTATGACAAAGACAGGGCGACACACCCCATCATGGGCTTCAGGATTCCGAGACTGTGGATGCCACCGTACCTTCAGATAGCCCTAGACATACCTGACCTTGAGCGGACAAAGAGGATAATCTCACAGGTGCCCAGGAGTGACCGGGTGATATACGAGGCCGGCACCCCGCTCATCAAGAGGTACGGTACGAGCGTCATACAGGAGCTGCGACAGGTTGCGAAAGACGTCTTCATAGTGGCGGACCTGAAGACCTTGGATGTTGGTCAGGTCGAGGTTGACCTGGCGTTCGAGGAGACCGCTGATGCGGTCGTGGCCTCCGGTCTGGCATCGCGTGAGACGCTTGACAGATTCATCTATGAAGCCCGAAGACTCGGCATCTATGCGTTCATAGACATGATGGATGTCACTGATCCGTTGAAGACACTTGAGTCACTGAAGGGAGCCCCAGATGTTGTGATTCTTCACAGGGGAATAGATGAGGAGAGGGGAGGCAAGACCCGCTGGGAACTCATCAAGGAGATAAAGGCGAAGTACAAGGACCAGCGGCTTCTCGTGGCAGTGGCAGGCGGCATAGAGCCGGGCAACATCTCAGGGGCACTTAAGGCTGGGGCAGACATATTGATTGTTGGAAGGTACATAACCCAGTCGAAAGATGTGGAGCACGCGTCGAAGGAGTTCCTGACTCAGATCGGCCTTGATATGGATCTCTTCAGGGTCCACGTAGAGTAGAGGCACGCAGACAAGGTACCCCCGTCTACTCTCCTTAAGCGCAGCCCGCCAGGGACAATAGCTTGGACGTTCTCAGCGCAATCAGAGAGAGACGAAGCATAAGGAATTTCCTAGACAAGAACATTACAGAGAGTGACATTAGAAAGATTGTAGAATGCGGCGCGCTGGCGCCAAGCGCCGGAAACCTTCAGCCTTGGGAGTTCGTGGTAGTGAGAGACCCAGGAAGAAGGGGGGCCCTCGCAGAAGCTGCTTATGGCCAGGATTTCATTGCTGAAGCACCAGTTGTGATCGTAGTTCTTGCCAACCAGGCAAGATCAGCCGCGGTCTATGGTCGCAGAGGCTCTGAACTCTACGCGATACAGGATACTGCAGCGGCTATACAGAATATGCTTCTGGCAGCCTGGGATATGGGTTTGGGGTCATGTTGGGTGGGGGCCTTCGATGAGGGCGCGGTGGCAGAGATCGTGGGGGCAGGGCCTAGGATCAAACCTGTCGCGATCATCCCGCTGGGATATGCGTCTTATCTGCCACAGGCCAGGCCGAGAAGAAAGATCATGGAAGTCATTCATGAAGAGATATACAGAGGGTAACTCAAGATTAGGAGTATCTTGATCCTTGCGGTCTACTTAACCTCAAGCAGGGTTTAACATGAAGTATTCTGTCCTGGTGGATGCTTATGACAAGATAGAGGCCACGACCAAGAGGCTTGAAATGAGAGATCTCCTGGCAGAGTTGTTCAGGAAAACGCCGGCAAAAGTTGTGGGGAAGCTCGTCTATCTTACACAAGGAAAGCTGTACCCGGACTACGTTGGCATCGAACTCGGCATGGCGGAAAAGTTGATAGTTCGTGCTATATCCATGGCGTCAGGAAAGTCTGAGAAGACCGTAGAGGCTGGCTACAAAGCGACTGGGGACCTTGGCGAGACCTCCGAGAAGTTGCTCGGGAAGAAGGCCCAGCAAACGCTGACAAAAAGAGTTCTCAACGTCGAAGATGTCTACGCAGTGTTTGACAAGACCGCACGCGAGACAGGAGCTGGGTCTATTGAGGCCAAGATCAGGCTGCTCTGCAGCCTCCTGAATGATGCATCTCCAAGAGAGGCCAAGTACATCGTCAGAATGGCGCTGGGAAAGCTGCGGCTTGGAGTAGCCGATATGACAATGCTCGAGTCTCTTGCATTGGCATATGTCGGTGATGTCGAGGCAAAGGAGCAGCTTGAGAGAGCCTACAACCTATCCTCGGATCTAGGCCTCGTCGCGAAGACCGTCGCCTCAGAGGGCCTCGACGGCGTATTGAAGCTCAAAATCAGCATTGGTCGACCTATCAGACCCATGTTGGCTGAGCGTCTTTCAGATGCTGCCGAGATACTTGGGAAGCTAGCTGGCGAGGCTGCAGCAGAGTACAAGTACGATGGACTTAGGATTCAGGCTCACGTAAAGCCCAAATCCATACTTCTCTTCTCGAGAAGGCTTGAGAATATCACAGAGCAGTTTCCAGACGTCGTTGAACACCTCCGAGAATCCGTGAAGCTGAAGGAGACCATCATAGAGGGCGAGTGCGTTGCAATCGACGCTAACACTGGTGATATGCTTCCCTTTCAGATGATCAGTCAACGAAGAGGCAGAAAATATGAGGTAGAGAGGATGACAGGAGAGATTCCTGTCAAGATATTCCTCTTCGATCTGCTATACGCCGACGGGGTGGACTTCACGGTCAAGCCTTACCCTCAGAGGAGGGACGCGCTGACCAAGGCCGTTGTGAAGAGCGACTGGGTCGAAATCTCCAATCAGCTCGTCACCGCCAGCCCGGATGAGATTGAGCATTACATGGAGCAAGCGGTCTCTGACGGTTGCGAAGGGCTGATGCTCAAGTCAGTCGGATCTGACTCGATCTACCAGGCCGGGGCGAGGGGATGGCTCTGGATAAAGTACAAGCGAGCATACAAGTCTGAGATGGCTGACACAGTAGATCTCGTAGTCGTTGGCGCCTTCCATGGAAGAGGAAAACGCGGCGGAGGCTACGGTGCGCTTCTTCTTGCGGCCTACGACGAGAACGACGATATGTTCCGAACAGTGTGCAAGTGCGGCTCCGGCTTCACAGACCAGAACCTAGAAGAGCTCCCCAAGAAACTCAAACCATTCCAGCTGCCACATAGGCATCCAAGGGTGGACTCAAGACTCCGTGCGGATGTCTGGTTTGTCCCCAGCATCGTCCTCGAGATCATTGGTGATGAGATCACTCTCAGCCCGGTCCACACCGCGTGCTTCAACGTGGTCAGACCTGATAGCGGGTTAGCTGTTCGTTTTCCAAGATTCACAGGCAACTACAGGCCTGACAAGTCCCCAGAGGACGCCAACACCACTGATGAGATTCTCGAGATGTATGAGAGCCAGCTGAAGAAGCTGGCAACTGCGCAGAAGTAACGGGTGAGCCGTGAGACCCAGTAAATACGTTCGACTTACAGCAACTACTCTGTCCTGGGGTTCCTTGCCAGAGTCAAAGTCACGTTATCGCCGACGCATAGTCCGCTCTGGGTGTACTCTTCCCTGGACATGACCCAGTTGACTTCATTAGGTGAGCGTCCGACCTGCTGAAGGCTGATTGGGATGGCTGAAACCGCCATATGGATCGACTCTGAGATCTGTCTTTCCAGGGGTTGGTTGATGGGGGAGACTATTTGTCTTGGCGGCTGGTCTGGGCTCTCTTGGTGGAGTTCGATAATTACGAGAACCTTGAGTTCGCCCTTCTGGGAGATCGTCTTGACCGTACCGGTCTTCTCAAGCAACATGCTCATTGGCCTGCACCGGGGCATTCGATAGATCTTTCCGGAATAAAACCGTATTGCTGCTCCTGTAAATTCAGGAACGCGCCCTGTGAGTGTGCCAATGCTTAAATCTTTTCCAGAGAGGTCGTAAGGCAGTGCTCCCTGAGGAATCGAACAAGGCGTGTTCAAGAGGTGTTCAGATGATGCAAGAGCGTCATTATAGACTTGATAGATTTGTTTTCAGGAACAAGGGCCAGAAACTAATTGCAGCGATTTGGATTCCCTCGGAGACAGAGAAGCTGCCTCCAGGACTCTTGGTTCTGCATGGCTTCCCCGGGGCTGCACCGATAATGAATGACTTGACCTCAGCCCTGTGCCAGGCTAGATTTGCACCCATGATGTTTCATTACAGGGGAAGCTGGGGCAGCGGCGGGCGTTATGATTTCCTAGGCGCTCTGGAGGATGCGCGAAAGGCACTGGCGATACTTTCATCCAGAGAGGATGTGGACACTCAGAATCTTGCAGTTATAGGTCACAGTTTCGGAGGGCTTGTAGCAACCTATACGACTGCACGGGATGTGAGGGTGAAGGCTGTGATAGCGCTGTGTCCTGTTGCCAGCATAGGGGAACACTTGACGGTGACTCATCGCAAGAATATCTTGAAAAGGGGCCTGCCCTTTGTCTCAGGCCTCACGATCACGAAGGCCCAAGAGCAGTGGGAGACATTAGCGCGTCGCTATGACCCAGTTCAATACGTCGACAAGATATCTCCTCGGCCTCTACTCTTGATTCACGGGGATAAGGACGACATCATCCCGATAGACTGCTCTATGAGACTGTTCTCGAAAGCTCGGGAACCGAAAGAGCTGTTCGTTGTCGAGGGCGCGGACCATATCTTTGCCGGAAGACATCGGGTTGTCACGGGCAAAGTGGTCTCTTGGCTCAGGTCAGCTCTCTCGCTGAGCGAGCCCCAGCTTGACAAGACACGTTAGGTCTGTATGTCGGGCAGCTGGAACTGGTTCCCGACTCTCAGGTCAAGAATTCACTCAGGAAGCAAGGAAAGACGAGTGGGGGATTACCTCAGTATTTGGTGGGTGTCTTTGAGATCCCGAGCATCTCTCTTGCTTCAGGAGGAGTCGCTACCGTCCGGTTCAGTTCCTTGGCTATTCTGACAGCTCTGGCAACCAACTCTGCGTTGCTCTTTGCCTTGACCCCTCTGGCATAGTAGACATTATCCTCCATCCCGACTCTGATGTGTAGTCCGATTAGCATTGCAAACGTGGTTAAGGGGAGCTGGTGGGTCCCGATGCCGATGATGTTGAACATTGTGTTAGGTGGCGCGTAGGAGATCTGGTTTAGTATGTGCCAAGGTGTTGGTGGGGTGGCGCTCTGCATGCCGGGAACTAGGCAGACCCAGTAGGGTGGCTTGAGCAGCTGCTTGTTGATCAGGTTGTCTATCAGGGTCCAGTTGCCGTCCTGGAAGGTCTCCATCTCTGGCTTGACGTTGTTCTCCATCATTACTTTGGCGAATCTCTCTGTGTCGCTGTAGGTGTTCTTGAAGACAGTCTCAACCTCAACGTCCTTCTCTCTGCCAGATATGGCACCAGTTCGGGCTTTGACCAAGCCTCTCTGAACCATCGTTCCCATATTCAGGCTGCACATCTCGGGTTTGGCGTATGCAGCTTGGAGCCTCTCTTCAAGACTCATGCCCGGGCCTCCACCCGTTGTGTTGTTGATAATGATGTCAGGGCAGAGTTCCCTGATTCGCTTGTTGATGCCATAGTAGATCTCTTTGGATCTATTGCATCGGCGTAGCCCTTCTTTGGATCTCTGGCATGCACATGGACTATTGATGCTCCTGCCTCGTACGCCTCAAAGGTTGATTTCGCCTGTTCATCCGGTGTCTCAGGTAGGTTCGGGTTAGCCTCTTTACCTTGCCACCCGCCGGTGATTGCACAGGTTATTATCAGCGGCGGCATCTCGAACTTCTCGTACAGTCTAAGGTACTCGCGGGGGTTCGTGTACTCCCATGTCAATTTGTACGGTTCACTCATTTCAATTGCACCTTGAGGCCCTCTGGACTTGGAGAACGCATATTAAGCTTATTCATGACCGAACCAAAAAGATCATCTGCCACTGGAGAGACCGTGCCGGTCGCACCTGAAAAGAATGGACGGGGAAGGATCCTTTTTCTGAATGGAGCCGAGTGCGCTCACCATTTATGAGCTTGAGTCAGCACTGAGGATCACGAAACAGGACGTGAGCGCACGCTCGGAGACACAGACACACGGGTATACCCCTCTCGCCTACCCCCCGGTACCGTAGGGGTGGTGCTCACCAGCTATGACGGCGACGCCTCTCTCAACTCTTAATTCTGACGCAAGAGAATAATAAATATCGGCGATCGCTTGACTTATAGGAAGGGAGTTTCGGCTGAGCAACAGCTGATTCGTTTTCTCAAGGACCGTGAATATGAGGCTAATCGAACGGTAGGAAGTCGCGGCGCCGCTGACATATTCGCTGCCAAAAAAACATTCTTGGGCTTAGGTCGCAAGAAGTTTGCCATTCAGGTAAAAGCCACATCCTCGGACAAAGTTAGAATCTCCAAAGAAGACATTAAGAGTCTTATGAAATTTGCAGATACACACGGCTCAATAGCTGTTCTAGCCGTAAGATTTTCCGGAGATAGTTGGAGAGTCTGGGATAGCGCGAAAGACTCCATAGCCCCCCCACTGTTTAGCGCGTTTGAAGCCTCAAGCCTTGAACGTTTAGAATCTGAAAAGACAGATTTTGTTGAATTGAAAGCTACCGACAGGTCAGGACAACGATTAGAAAAAGTCTTCTAATTCATTGATGTGAGGTGAAGAATAACGGGGATAAGAAGAAGGAAGAAAGTTTCTTTTTGGGCTAAAGTTCCTTCCGAAAGAAGAACAAGAGTCAGTTTCAAGAGTAGAGGCAAAAAGGTATCTTTTCTGGCTAAGAAAGATACGGAAAAAAGAGTAGTCTTCTACGCAAAGAAGAAAAAATAATGAGCATGGTAGCGTGCTGGTGATCGTCGTCGCTCACCAGCTAGGGTTTCTCCACGAGCGTTAGCGAGCCATATCTGTGTGTGCCATAGCTGGTGAAAGCATCGGAGTTTGAACTGCTATAAATTGCGCAAGTCATCTGTCGGAGTTTAAAGAGATTCTTCGGTCACAGTCTGTCGAATGTCTTTCGGAACATTACGTAAGGCAAGTTTCAAGAAAAGTGAGGGGTTGTTCCCCTCAATATTTGGTGGGTGTCTTGGAGATCCCGAGGATCTCTCTTGCTTCAGCAGGGGTTGCGACTGGCCGGTTCAGTTCCTTGGCTATTCTGACAGCTCTGGCAACCAACTCTGCGTTGCTCTTTGCCTTGACCCCTCTGGCATAGTAGACATTATCCTCCATGCCTACTCTCACATGCATTCCCAGAATTATGGCCATAGTTGTGAGTGCGACCTGGTGGACACCTACTCCCAGAACGTTGAACATGGTGCTTGGCGGCGCATATGCGGTGTTGGTGAGCAGATGCCAAGGTGTAGGAGGCGTGGCGCTTATCATTCCAAGGACAAACTGAACAAAGTAAGGCGGCTTGAGTAATCCCTTGCTTATGAGGTTGTCAGTCAGATACCAGTTCCCATCGGCAAAGGTCTCGATCTCAGGCTTCACGTTTCGGTCAAGCATCTCCTTGGCAAATCTCTCAGTATCAGTATAGGTATTTCTGAAGATGGACTCAACTGGCTCGTCTTGGTCTCTGCCGGTCAGAGGAGGCTTCCTGGCCTTGTACAGCGCCCTCATAACAAGTGTGCCAACGTTCAGGCTACACATCTCAGGGTTTGCATAGACCGACTGAAGACGATCTTCAACGCTCATCTTCGGCCCTCCGCCTGTGGTGTTGTTGATTATGATGTCAGGGCAGAGCTCCCTGATTCGCTTGTTGATGTCGTAGTAGATCTCTTTTGATCCTACTGGCTCGGCATACCCCTTGGCTGGGTCTCTTGCGTGCACGTGGACTATTGATGCTCCTGCCTCGTACGCCTCAAAGGTTGATTTCGCCTGTTCATCCGGTGTCTCAGGTAGGTTCGGGTTAGCCTCTTTACCTTGCCACCCGCCGGTGATTGCACAGGTTATTATCAGCGGCGGCATCTCGAACTTCTCGTACAGTCTAAGGTACTCGCGGGGATCTCCATAGTTCCATGTCAGCTTGTACGGCTTACTCATTCCAATACGCCCTAAGCCACTTCCTTCCATAGGAACTAGATATTATTTATGCTACCGCCTCAAAGCTAAGACCCAGGCGGCCTCATCTGAGGACTCGGTGGCCAGGGCAGAGCAACCATGGTGCAGATATGCAAGCGATGCGGGTACGAGAATCAGCAAGGCCTCTTCTGCCAAAGATGCAACTCAAGACTGAGACATCCAACAAGCTATGACTTGTCAGTCAAAGACTTCGTGACCGAAGCAGATGAGCGAGCACTGCAAATACTCAAGACCACAGGTCCCCTGCTAAACATACTGTATTCAACGGTCGTCGAACCCCGACTCAGAAATCTCACAGCAGGAATCGCCGAGAAGACCGGAAAGAACCAGAGGATCGAATCGATAGCAACGGAATGCGCAGACACACTATCTCTTGATTACCGGCCCAGAGTCCATCTGGGCAACTTCAGACGCCCTAACGCCCTAACCACAGGCACGGAATCTAACGCCGCCATAGTAGTGGACAGGCAGCTGGCTGAGCAGCTCTCTGACAGTGAGGTCCGCGCTCTACTGGGTCATGAGATGGGTCACATAAAAAGTCGCCATTTGATGTACCACTCAGTTGCAGAGCTTCTGGAACGTGGAATATCATTCTCAGGCTCATTGGCAGGGATTGGCCTAATCTCAGTGCCTCTGAGGCTTGCGCTACTGTCTTGGCATAGGGAATCCGAGTTCAGCGCCGACAGGGCAGGTCTGATCGCTGCGGGGAGTCTTGACTCTGCCGTCTCAATGTTCGTCAAGATCGTCGGCGAACTCGATGAAGGATTTGATCCCGGATCAGACTTGGCCACGATATTGGGAGCTTTCCAGGGTCACCCTCAGCATCTGTCAAGGCTCAAAGCCATGCGAGAGTTTGCGGGTTCAGCTGCTTACTCAGAAGTCAGAAGAAAGTTCGATCAAAGAAAGATGCTGGAGAATGCGTTCAGTGAAACCTGCAAGTATTGCGGAGCCTCAAAACCCTTGGAAGAGGTCTTCTGCCCGAGCTGTCAACGTGCGTTAGCTTAGGCCGCGCTCTTTGGAGACGCAGGTCACGCTTCACTTCTGTTGCGTGTCGATCCATGAGAACTTACGTTGCAGAGTCTTCGAATAGTACAGCTTCCAGTCGTACTCGACCTTTCTTCCCCAGTCTCTGTAGACTCTCGGGTCGATGTAGCTCTTAAGGCTCGTTCCCAGGTTGAAGTCACGCGTTAGCTTCATCCTTTCCAGCTCAAGCTTCGCCTTCTCGACTCTCTGCAGAGACTTCTTCGTCTTTTTCTCCTTGAGGTTGCGCAGCCGCTCGCGTTTCTTCCTCAGCGATTCCTTCCAGTTCTTAGGAAGCGTTCTCTTATGATGGCAGACCACTGCTGCCTGCAAGTTCGCCAGCGCGGCCACATGCTTCTTCTCATGTTCCGGAGCAGTCTTGGTGACCTTATGCTTGCCTAGGTACTCCTTGACCGCCTTTGTTGCATGATACGTTCGGAAGACCTTGGCCGTCAGGTCAGGGAAGATCTCGCTCAGGAACTGGCCCACTGCCTCAGAACGGACGCCGTTGAAAACGGATGAGTTACATTCCTTGATGAACTCGTTCAGATTCCTAACAACCGCTTCAGGCAGCTGAACCTCGGTCTTCCATCTGACAGAGTCCTTACCCAGGAAATCAAACGTGACCATGTTGTTCTCTGATATCGTCACGTGTTCGGGCCGTAGCGTTGTGGCCCCGACAGTGTCCGCCTCACCCTCGTCCTTTTCGTCTCCTACTCGAAGCTTCAGATGATCTATCAGGTAGCAGACGGTTGCCACTTTTCGTCGCTTGATGTCATCAGCATTCAAGTGCAGGATTATGTGATTTCGAACCTTCTCAATCGTCTTCTCGAGTTCTCTTGCTTGGTTGAACTTTTCTTTGTCTCGCTGCTGCTTCACGTTGGAGGTGTCTGCAAGCCAGATGTACTTCTCCCTGCCGCCGAGCTTGTCATCCCATTTGGCTATCCACATGTACTCAGGTTCCCAGATGATCTCCTTCCAGCTCCCTGGGGGCCTTGGAGCATCTGGGCAGAGGTTCAGGATGATGTCGCTCTGTCCTGGACCTTGCTTCCACCTTCCTCTTAGAGGATGTTTACCTCGACCCATGAATATGCACGATGGCTCGGCAACGTAGTTTCCAACCTCGACCCTTTCGCCATCAACAATGGCATAGCCGTACTGCTCCTTGTTCGCCTCTCTGATGGCTTTCCTGGCTTCAGCCTGCTTCTTCTTCTCTTCTTTGCTTATCCCCAGCTTGATCTCTTTATCGCGCTCAACGTTCGCGAGCACCTCGCTGAGGTCCACCTCGTCTTGACGGAGAGCCTCAGCTAATCCCAGAGCCTTTAAGAAGTCTGTGAAGAAGTTCCTCACGAAAACTGGGTCTTTGACGTAGTCTGTGCCTATCTTCTTCGCATAAGCTACAGCCATCTCCTCCTGCTCTGGCGTCAGCTTAACCTTGTTTTCCCTGATCGAGATATGCAGCCCTTTGGCCTCGTAGGGCTTGGGCATCATGACGCCGCTGTGAATGAGTTGCCTCATCGCTGACCCTGTTATGCTTCTGTGTTAAGGATAGGTTTTCCTTTCCAAGCAAATGCGGACTGATTTAAACCTCTCTAGAGTCTGGGTCATTAGGCTGGGTCGATCGAACAAAGTATCGTCGATTACTGAGCGGCCCACTTGTCATGTATGAACTTCTGGAGTCCTGAGGAGTCAAGCGGCCCCACCAGGACCTTCCATCCGGAGAGCTCTTCCATCTCTCCGCTTAACCTTGCCGCTCTTCCAGGTATGACCAGCTGTTTATGGCTGATCTTCTCAGCGATCTTGGTTTGCTCCAGTGCCTGAGCAACCTTCTCAGCTGTGAGTTTCCTGCCTGCGACTGCGCTCTCCACTGAGAGGCCTTCAGTATCCACAACCATCAGGTGACAATCAAGCCCGAAGGAGTCTATGTCCGCCGCCACAGTGTAGTATGTGAGTGCGAAGTTTGTGGTCAGGAGCAGAGGCGAGCTAGGTCCTGCTTTGCCGAACGTCTTGATCCCCGGTTCCACCGCTACGGGCTTCCGCGGGTCTGTGTAGATGTTCTGTCTTAGGATCAGGTTAGGCAGCAAAGACCACCCGTCAAGACTGTGAACCACAACTATGTCAGCGTACCTTGTGATGAGGGAAGCGGCCAGGCAGGCTTCCTGCCACTTCAGGACCTCAGGAAGCTCATGCTGACCCGTCCAGACCACCATCGGAACCGCCATTATCGGATAGCCGAACAGCTCATCATCGTGCTTGAACGCAGCCAATCTGATCGTGCTGAAGCTGCCTATGGTTCTGCCTAGGCCGTTCGCCGGGAACGTTCCAGGATCCAGGACTATGTCTTGAACTCCGTACTCGGTCAAGGTTCTGACAAGGGATCTCAGTTCGTCCATGCCTTGAGGAGCCGAGGCGACCAGGGGGCTCTGGTACATTATCGAGAGCTCAGCCATGTCCTTCCAGTTTGACATATCAGCGGCGTATACCAGAGGTCTCTTGGTTGAGGCCGCTGCCAGGCCTGCCTCAGCAACTTCCGGGCTGGTGGAGCACAGAATCATCGGAAGATCTGTCTGAGCAACGATGCTCTTCACTGCCTTCTCAAAGGTCTTCGGATCTCCTGAGACAGATCTAACGGCCAAGGCGTCAAGTTTCAAGTCCTGACCTATGTATCGATAGGTGAAGTTCTGGATGGTCTTTACGCGATTCACGAGTTCCTGCTCAGGCATCTCATCGGTTACATCTACTGCAACAGCAGTTGGATTTGTGTATGTGAACTCGTGACGGTAGAGAACATACTTGCCTCCGATCTTCTTCTGCCGTGGACCTTGCCCAAAGGTTATCTCTTTCACAGGTGGGCGAAGCATCCCCCAGAGCTTCTCGAACTGCGATTTGTACTTCTCCTGCAGAATGGGTGGGCACTGATCCAGAGCAGCCTCTCTGTTAACGAGCTTCGTGGCAAAGGCCATGCAGTTCTCCTCACCGCACTCCTTGCAGCTCGTCTGAGGCAGGAGGCGCTGCACATCGAGCGGGCTGAGTCTCTTCTTTACCAACCTAGACTCACCCAGCGCGCACTCCGATCCAGTCATAGCTAGTCGGTTTCCACTCCTTGCCGCTTTTGAGGTCCTGTATTGCGTCCCTGAGGGTCTTGACCGCTGCCGGGTGCATCATCATAAAGTAGTCAACTCCTGCCAGCAGCAGCGTCAGCGCGGTAACTGCCTCCCATATCGGGCCTCGAAGCTCTGTTGGCCCCCACTCAGGGGGCATCTTCATCCATGCCTCTCTGGCAGCCCAAGCGTTCGTGGTTCCTGAGGCCATCGGCTGAGCAAGCTCCGGGTCTCCCATCAGGCCGGCAAGCCTGGTTCGCTCCATAGTCGTGAAGGCATAGTCAAGACCGTAACCCAGTGCGGCTGTTGTGGTGTCTATGACTATCTGGTCCTTGGGTAATATTTCGAAGAGTTTCCGGTTCAGTTCCCTGGCCTTGTTCATGTCCATAGAAGTGAAAGCGATGACGACGTGACCGTTCTTCCCGACGGCTTCAGCCATTCTCTTGATGTCCATGTCAAGAGTTACTGAATTGAAGAGAAGCCTCTCACCCTTTGCCATCTCGGCGATCCTTTCGAAGACCACAAGATCCTTCTGTGGATCCCCGCAGCCGCCGACAGCGACTGGAACCTTGACAGCCTGGAGAATATTCTCAACAGTCTTGGATGCCTCTGCAGGCGGAGTATCCTTGACAAGCGGATCGATGCTTGTGAGATGGATGTTTATCATCTCAGATCCAAACTTGTCAACCGCAAGCTTAGACCATGCAACCGGATCCTCAAGAACATCCGCGAAATGCGCTTTGACCGGCTTGGCCAACGGTATCTTGGTGTCGAAGACATCTAGAGATATGACCGGAGGATTCTTTATTGAGGTTTGCAGGACGTGAATCAACGGCGAGGTCTCTCCTCCAATCAACAATGTTCGATCGCGGCTTCCGCCCTCAGCCTTTGTTGCTCCCAATCTAACCTCCACTATGGGCGTTGTGTACTTGGATAGTGGAGCCGTGAAGGTCTCACGGATAAGCTCAACAGGTCTTACAGAGGGAGCCTCTGCGACTCTGGTGACCGGTGCAACCATGGGCGGCAACACCAACTCCAGCTCGTCAAGCTCAAGCTCCACATCATGAAGCTCCACTTCTTGGAATCTTGAAAGAAGTTCGAACAGATTCGGTTGGATCTTCGCCAGAGCCTTTCTCAGGCTGTTTTGCTCTTCATCCACGGCTTGTACTCTCCTTCGGAACCTTCAGGATTACCTTCTTGGCTGTAATCTTTGCTCTCTTGAGAATTATCTTGATCCCGCCTGCGCTGGAGGCCGCGGGAACAAGTGTCGGCATCAGAACCGGCTCCTTACCAGACTGTCTAGGCTGGGGTTCCAGCGCAGCCTCTGCAGGAACCTCTTTCCATCTCTCAACAACTGGGTGATTCTTGGACTTGAGCAGGTCTTTCATGCTGTCAAGGGTTGAGGCATCTTTCTCTGTAAGGATCTTCGGTTCCATCTCTGCGGGAATAAACGCCTTCACCCTCTCCTTAACAGCCGATGGCATCCACACTACTCTCTCCCATCCGCCGTCGGCCTGAAGGAACTTTTTGGATCTCAAGTACTCTATAGAGACTCCGTGAAACCCCTCCACCTGCCTGCCGCCCGCGGTGGAGTCAGCCATTGTTGAGAAAGCAAGCCCATTGACTGTCTGACCCTTGAAATCCCTGTGGACTATTCCAAAACCATCAACTTCCGGTATGTAGAAAGCAATCGCCTCGAAGCATCCGCATGACGTATGAGGGTAGCCAAAGGCTGAGTACAAATAGACCCGCTCTATCTCACCGAGAGACTTCTCTTTGATAGCCTGGTTGACACCCGAGAACTCTCCTTTGAGGGAGTCCACAATCTCGCCCCTGGCAACCGTGAAGACAGGACCTTTCGGGTCAACCTTGGCCGCTGCCCTACCATCGAACCAGCTTATAGCACCACAGTTAGCGTATCTCTGAGGCGTTATAATGCAGATGTGACTTGGGGCAAACGATTGACAAAGAGTGCAGCCGTAGAAAGAATCAACTTCCTCGTCTTTGAGACCTCTGGCCTTGGCGTCCCTCTCGTCATACGTCTTCACGGCCTCTTTGTTGAACTCCTTGACCTTCTCGGGATCTGTTATGAATGTGATCTGTATCTTCTTGATTATCGTCAGCTCACTCTTGAAGAGCCGCATAAGTACTTGTCCCAGAAGATGGAAGCTGTTGAAGCCCTTCTCGTATGATTTCTTGCTCAGTCTCAGCCAGATATCGTATCTCTGGTTAAGATGCATCAGCCCCTCGATGTAGTTGCAGTAGTAGTGTATTCGCCTCTCAATCACGCCTTCAAGATCCTGTTCGACCTGCTCTCCCGCCACCTCTATTAGAATTCCAAGTGGTGAACTTGAGCCTTGGCCGAGATCCTTTATGTCAGGCCCTATGACGGCGGTTTTACCGTCTTCTATAGCATCCATCGACCTGGCCTTGACCAGTTCAAACTTGTCCGGGATCTCAGTTCCTCCAAACTCGATCTGCATCTCAGGTTTTCTAACACGTTCCCCTTCGTAAACTACTCCAACATCAACAGGAATATCTTTGAACATTGACATACTTTATTTCTCCAAGCTTCTTGGTTGGCAGCAACAAACACCCGCAAAGGAAGGGTTGTGGCGGTTTCGGCGGCGTATGCAACTCATAGAAGAGAAAGATGAGGTGTGCGAGTCGCTCGTTAGCCTTTGAGGGATGAGGTAATTCAAAAGCTTCCACTGTAGGCGTGCGCTTGGTACATGCAACGACATGTGTCATATTTATTATTTCCCCGACACTCACCATATGCGATGGCTGATTCAGCATCAACCGGTGTTAGGAGTCGCTTAATATCCATACTTGGAAGCTGCAAGCTTTGAATCAAAAACTGATCGTGTCCGTATCAGGCAAAGGAGGTTCAGGGAAAACAACGGTCGCCGCCCTGATGCTCAAGCATTTGATCGAGAGTGGTAACAGGACCATCCTTGTGATCGATGCAGATCCTGCTACAAACCTGCCTGATGTTCTCGGAGTCAAGACAGGCAAGACAGTAGGCACGGTCGAAGACGAGCTGAGGAGCAAGCTGGAGAAGAGTGAGATCCCCCCGACTGTAACAAAGAAAGAGGTCCTTGAAGGCCAGATACACAGTATATTAGTCGAGACTCAGGGTTTTGACCTGCTTGCAATGGGAAGGTCAGAAGGGGAAGGGTGCTACTGCAGCGTAAACTACCTCCTGACCTCCATAATAGACTCCATCTCAAAGAACTATGATCTCACGATAATGGATATGGAGGCCGGGCTTGAGCACGTGAGCAGAAGAACTGACCGAGATGTGGACATAATGCTCATAGTTACAGACCCATCGAGGATGGGGCTCCAGACCGCATCGCGAATAAGAGAACTTGCAAGCGAGGTTCACATAGGTTTCAAGAAGATGTACCTGATAGGCAACCAGTTCCCACCAGAAGCTGAAGGGGAACTGAGGGCCAGAGCTGCAGAGATTGGTCTAGAACTGGCCGGCGTGATTCCGCGAGACGACAAAGTATCAGCTTTCAATGTTGCCGGTAAGCCTCTTCTCGATCTGCCTGCGGACTCATCGGCATTCGCAGCCATCCGTGAGATTACCGAGCGGATAGGCCTAGCGGCAGATCTCGCGCACCAGACATAGTTGACCGATGCGGTCACTTGGCTCGCGAGATCACATAGTCAGCTATGCAGTCGGATATCGACCTATCCGTGGTCGTTTGGAGTCCCCGCCAACCGGGTTGCGAGTTAATCTCCAAGACTGTTGGCCGCGAGCCCTCATCCACCAGATCAACTCCTGCGATCTCGCATCCAATCGCCTTGGTTGTGTTAACAGCGATCTTCTCAAGTTCTCCGGACAGCTCCACTGGAACAGCTCTTGCACCGAGACTCACGTTCGTCTTCCACGACTTTGCAACGCGCCGCATGACAGCCACCACCCGACCACCCACCACGAACGCACGGATATCCGAGGTGCCATGCTCAACATATTCCTGGACATAGAGCACATGCCTGTTGAATCTCAACGTTCTAAATGCCCTTTCTGCAATATCGACATTTGAGATCCTAGCAGCGCCTATCCCTCTTGAGCCGAAGATCGGTTTCACAATCACGTCTTCTCCAAACGCCTTGAATGCATTCAGTGCGTCTCTGACGTTTTCCGTGACCAATGTCCTGGGTACGCGTATGTTGTGCTCCTCCATAATTGCGAGGGTGTTGTACTTGTCTGCCGACCGCTCTATAGACGAGGGATGATTGATCACTGTCAGCCCAGACCTAGCCAGCTTCTGCAACATGTCAAGCCTGAAGAGTATCTCCTCAAGAGAACCTCTTCCTATCGGTCTAACCAACACAGCCTTCAATTCGCTTCTAAGATCTAGGCCGCGAAAACCAACCTCTGGCTTATGCGAGATCCGCGCTGCCAAGTCTGCAAACCCAAAGCAGACTGCATCAACGTTTCTTCTCCGAAATGAACGCCTGAGCTGCGTAGAACACCAAGCATTCTCGTTTCTTGTGAGTAGGCCAATTCTCATGGCATGGAACCGAGACTTCCTCAATAAGCGCGCCTATAAGTGTGACTTACTCGATACCAAGAGCCAAGGGCCCTACAACAAACGTTGTCATACTCCCCCGTGCCTGCAGCATTGAAATAATCGTAATGACTAGTCTCTGAACTCACCTAGGCCAGATTAGATTGACGAACTATCGAACTCTAGCTGCAAAATCAAGGTACTGGAGACCAGGCACAAATTACAACCGAGTAATTGTAGAACTCGTCAGCGGCTTGGTTGATGACGGAGACACTGTCGTTGTTTCAGAGAAAGCTCTTGCCATGGCCCAAGGAAGAATTTGTGATGAATCAGCGTTTGTTCCGTCCAGTCTTGCTAAGTTCATTGCACGGTTTTGGATGCGCTGGGTCTGGGGTTATCTTCTAGGGCCACTCACAAGAATGAGCAGAATCAACATAGAGAGGATAAGAAACTACCCAGCTGCAGAAGGTGCTACCCACAAGCAGGCCGCGATCTCTTATGCGGGCGTTCTGCAGGCCCTCAGACACAGTTCTGAAGGCGGTATAGACGTCAGCAACGTCCCGTATGCTTATGCGTGTCTTCCTTTGCCGGATCCAACAAGAGTCGCCGAAGAGATCAGAAAGCACCTAGTGAAGACACTAGGCATTAGAGCTGAGGTCATGATCGTTGATTCAGACAAGACCTACAGTTTTCACAATCTCCACATCTCCCCCAGACCTAGCTCAGTAAAAGGAATCCACCGCATAGGGCTGCCAGCATACGTCTTGGGCAGAGGCCTTAGACTGAGACCGAGGTCCACTCCAATCGCCTACACTAAATCGAAGAATGATCCTGAAAACGCACTGCGAATAGCAGCTGTCGCAAACAAGGCCAGAGGCGACGGTGCGGGAAAAACCATCTGGGACACTGCCCAGAGATTCAATGTTCATATCACCAGCGTAAGCTGGGAGATGCTGGAGAGCCTACCGCATTACCCACTTGTGATTGTCAGAGGAACCAATCCAAGATGACTTTTCAGACTACGGTCTGTATCCGTCGAGAATTGCTACTGCCAGTGAAGAAGCGGTTAAGTCTGCGGTAGTCCCGGGGTTAAGCCTTCGACCACCAGACCTGAGCCTTCTGTCCAGTTGCTCAAGCTTCTCGGTCCCAGCATCAGATCTGAGCCCTCCTGCTGAGAGCGCTTCCTCCGCCAGTCTTGAGATCTCTTGAGCGACATTCATGCCGGCTTTCCTGGCTATGAGGGTGTCGGGGACTGTCGAGAGGATCTTGAGAAAGACATGCACAGTCGCATCGTTACAACTGCTTCCTTCTCGAGTCTCTTTGAGGAAGAATGGAAGGCCGAGTTCGAAGGTTATCTTGAAATCACTCACCCACTCCGAAGAGATAGAGTCGTACGGCGAAGATAGGCTGAATATCTCCAGCAGTGAGATTCCAGACTTTGCTATTTCAGCCCTGGAGGCGTCGTCCTTGATGTCGAACCTCTCAACGGAACCAAGCCCACCTGCTCTGGAGACCCTTATAGCGTCATAGACGAGGACAGCATCTTGGGCAGTAGAAGAGTGTGCCACTTTGGATAAGACGTTCCTGAGCTTCTCCACACTCGGGGATGGTCGCGACCATACGTACCCAGCGGCCACAGAGATCGGCGTCAAAAGCAGTATCGAACCAAGAAGTGTGTTTCCGCCGTGCTGCCAACTCATCATCGCAGAGACAGCGTCAAGAACAATTCCTCCAATACCTACCTGTTCGAAGTTGATCTCTCCGGAAGAGATCTGAACGCCGCGAGCCGAGGCGCACCTTAGCGCCTTTCCGATGGCCACGGCAGAGGCGAGGAAGTGCTCGTACTTTGTGTCATCGAAGTCAGCGGTACGATGGACGTTTCCGGGT
>CAZRDQ010000022.1:0-23182 GCA_964598945.1 uncultured Candidatus Bathyarchaeia archaeon | reverse complement strand
TAAGAGACAGGTGCTACTACTGGATGAGCCGACACTCCATCTGGACGTGAGCAGTCAGCTTGAGATAATGGATCTTCTCAAGAGCCTCAGTAGAGACAACGACCTAACAGTCATCTCTGTGTATCACGACTTCAATCTCGCCGCAAGATACTGCGACCACATACTTCTAATGGATAGAGGAAAGATTGAGGGTGTCGGACCTCCTGAGAAGATACTGACAAGGAAGAACATACGGAAAGTATTCAGGATCGATGTCCACATAGGACACAGTTACCTAACAGACTCAGTCTACGCGATCCCTCTGACACACCAGAAACCCAAAGGATCAAAGAAGAACTGGACCATTCATCTAATATGTGGTGGGGGTTCCGGCGCTGCCCTGATGCGTAGGCTTGCGCATGAGGGATGGAACATCACAGCCGGGGTTCTGAACATCCTTGATACTGATTATGAGGTAGCGACATCTCTTGGCATCCCAATAGCGCCGGAGGCACCATTCTCACCCATAACAGAGGCAACTCACCAGCAGAATATGAAGCTCATCCACAACTCCGATATTGTCTTGGTAGCAGACTTTCTGGTGGGGCCGGGAAATATCGTGAACTTGAAGGCGGCCAAGGCAGCGTTGGAGTCAGGTATTCCCACAGTGCTGGTCAGCGCCGATTCAATAGGAGACAGAGACTTCACGAATGGCGAGGCGACAGCACTTGTGAGGAAGCTCATAGATAGTGGAGCCGAAGTAACTAATGGACTAGATGAGACCTTGATGCACATCGAGACTCTGGGGATGAATCTCCTGAAAAAGGGCGTTACCTCTTGAAAGAAGCAACACTGATAGAGAAGCTTGAGAGGAGTGCCGCTGCAGGCCCCCAGCCTGCCTTCTCAAAGTACGATATCCTGAAGACTCTGGAGGTTATGTACAGTTCAGGGCCGTTGGGCCGGAAGAAACTTTCAAGCACCCTTCATCTTGGTGAGGGCTCGACAAGAACCATAATGGATCATCTCCAGATGGCCTCGATGATAAAGAAGACCAGACACGGCTGTGAACTAACCAGCAAGGGCAGATTGATTGCGCAGAAGCTAGCCCGAAAGATCGCCAAGCAAACCCAGCTTTCCGAGAACGTGCTGGTGGCCGGCAGATTCGCATATGGCATTCTGGTTAAGGACTCCGCCTCAAAGATTAGAAACGGGATCGAGCAGCGGGATGCAGCGATAAAGGTCGGTGCCAAGAGCGCCACGACAATCATCTGCAAGGAAGGCCGTCTTGTTATGCCCCCTGAGACGGAGCTTCCACCTAAAGAGTGGGATGAGTCGCTGAGAACGATCCAGATCAGGTTTGAGCCGCAGGAGAATGACGTGATCATCATCAGCGGGGCTGACGACTTGATTCTGGCGGAGCTTGGTGCGAGGGCAGGTTCATGGACCCTACTCCAAGACTGATCGAGGATAGCCACGACCTCGTTCAGGAGCACCTATGCCTGCTCTTCTAGAGTATAGCAGCGGCACATGTGAATGATACAAAGTGAAAGAAGAAGGTCGCTCCGGCGAATGGCGTAAGCGGCCATCACGGTTGCTTTTCCATGTCTAGTAGTCTTCTTTCTCCTTCAATCTTCTTTATGCCGGCGATGTTCTGTGTGACTTCTAGGCAGCCGAGGTATTCTCCGTTCTTGTCCCGTACAGGGAAGTAACGGATATAGACATATTTGCCCTCGAAGTTGATCCAGAAATCACCTACCTCCCTTCGGCCGCTCTTCAGTTCATCTAATAGCCTGTTAACGATGTGTACGCTCTTCTGAGGATGGCACTGCTGAACTTTTCTTCCGATAACCGCCTTTGTTCGTACGAATATTCTATCCTTGGACTGGCTGAAGTACCGCACCGTATCATCTCTGTCGACGAATGTAATGTCCACAGGCAGCGTGTTGAAGATAGCTTCGATCTCTTTTGTCGAGAGAGAGCCTGTCTCGAAAGCTATTCTGTCTTGCTCTTTCGTTTCTGAACTCAAGGCTACCACCTCTTTCATGGGCACGATCGAGGCCTTAGGGGTAAAGCTACAGTAGCCGATCTCGTCAAATTGCTCTCGCATGTCTTTCCATTCATCTTCCAGTATCACCTTGAATGCTGTTGGGAAGAGTATGTTATTTTCCTTGTAGAAATGCTTTGAGATCGTCTCCGAGACCGATATTGAAAGCTCATACAGCTGCTTCGCAAACTCCTGTAAGCTCATGTCTTGACGTGTATCAACGAGTCTGCGAATGTTCTTCCTCAATTCCCTTATTCTGTCATGTTCCATCCACATGATCGCCGGCGGTTCGGTCACACCATGCTTCTCAAGATATGGAAATAGGACGTTCTCCTCCCTCTGGTAATGTTTCTCACCTGTCTCCAGCTGCTCCGCGATGTGACTTAGTCGCTTGGTTTTCCCGTTGATCGAAGTAGGATCACTTGCTTCCAAAAGGCCTTTTGCGATGTCCCCTCGTTCATTCACAAGTCCTTGGATTGCTCTGTGCTCCTCCATCAGAATATGGATCGGATGTCCCGGCGGTGTTGCTACTCCCGCTTTGTCAAGTGACTCTTTAAAGACCTCAAGGTGCAGGTCGCATAGTCTGTGAACCTCGTCTCTGGAGACTCCTTCCTTGATCAGCTCCTCTTCGAGCTGGGTTATCTCGGTTCCCGCAGCTTCTGCTATGACCTCTTTGAATTCCTGTTTCAATATCTCTATGTCCGCGCCTTCGTGTAGTCTTCTAATCAGGCTTTTCAGAGACTCTTTCTTCTCATTCTTCCCAGATGACGAGCTCATAGCGATCACACCTCACACTGGGCGATGTTTTGGAGGGGGAAGGAAAAAGCTGGAGCCTGACTATTAGGCCTTCCTTCTTCGAATTGAGAAAGTGATCACTGCCGACAGAAGGAGTATGGCAGCCGCAACTAATGAGATTGCGCCAACATCCAACCCTGTTTGTTGAGCAGTGAAGTTTAGAGCGGTCTGCTCTTTTGCCGTTGTTAGGGGAGCTTCACTCGTAGAGGGTGTAGCTACCTCTGTGATCTGACCAAGCTCTTTGACAACAAAGCTTGATGACGCAGTTACTTTGAGGCCTCCGTAACATGGGAATGTCGCCTCGGCCTGTACGGCATAGGATCCGGGCGTGGTCGTTAAGCCGTCTAATACGAATATCTGCGAGTTTCCATAGGTGACCTCCACGAACCCAAGATCCCTCTTTGTCGTCGTGCCTGAGGGCGTCTGAATGTTCAGGGTTACTGATGCCGAGGTGGAGACCTCGACAGCCACCGCGATCGGATCGCCAACGGCGTATTCTGATCGATATGTTGAAATCTTGACCGTTGGCGTGTCAGCTTGAGCCTGCACCATCGACAGGATCATTGAGATTACTAAGGGTGAGAGGATTGCGAGTGTCAGTGTAGTCTTGTTCAAATCTGCTAAATCTCCACTACTGGCTGTTGGCTTTGAGGGGCCGTTGGCGGCTAATGGTAGAATAAATATATCCCGAAAATCTCAGGGATCTTTATGGAGAGTTCATGGAACGACCCTTGCCATGCGGTCATAGAGATCGAGAACAGGGACTGCAAGGTACTCGCTATGCTAAGACCTGCCGGGATCACACAGTTCAAGGTAACCGACATCAGGGGCTCAAGCACCGGCGCAGTCAAGCATCTGGTGGAGCTACCCATGGATCAGACCAAGAAGATAACTAAGGATATGCAAGTGAGAACCTTAACGAGCAACGGTCCAAGGGAGAAATCGACATCATGGATCGAGAGCGAGGGTTGCAGGGTGTGCAGTACAATACTCTCGAAAAGCACTTTCTTGATATCCGGCAGAAGCATCACAGACTCGACGATCGCATACAGCTTCATAGCACCTAGCTTCAGCGCTTACAGACGCATAGTATCGGCGTTAGAGAAGAGCAAGTTCAAGGTCAAAGTGTTGCGAGTTGGAAAATTCGAGTCTAAGACGAATGTACTGACCGAGAAGCAACAGAGAATCCTCTGGATCGCGTTACAGACCGGCTACTTTGACTATCCCAAGAGGGTCGATTCAAAGGAGCTCTCAAGCAGACTAGGATCCAGCCCCTCAACACTCACAGAGATCACCAGAAGAGGAACAAGAAGGCTTCTGGAACACTATTTCAAAAGGTGATCATGACACGACAAGAGGAGTCTACATGATCAATCGTTTTATCTATATCTTGTGCAAGTAGCATCTGACTCTGAAAGAAGTGAGACTATTGTCTTTACATGCAAGTCTAGAGAAAGCACCCATCACGCTTTTTCACTACAGATTCCTAGGCATCAGCTGTCTCGCTTGGGCTTTCAACGGCATCGCCGTCATGATAATATCTTTTATTGCTCCAGCGATAAGGACTCAGTGGGAACTTTCTCTACCCGCGGTTGGGCTGTTGGCCACAGCCCACTATGTCGGCATGTTCATTGGAGCCTCAAGCATCGGTTATCTAGCGGACAATGTTGGAAGAAAGATAGCAGCCCAAGCCACAATAGTCACCTACTCACTATTCACCGGCCTCTGTGCTTTCGCGTGGGATCCTAACTCCATGATGATCCTGCGTTTTCTCGGAGGGCTTGGAACTGGCGGATTGATGCCTGTTCTGAGTACTTGGATGTCAGAGTACATCCCCGCAAAGAGGAGGGGGACATTTGTTGCGGTACTTGAAAGCTCCTGGTCTTTCGGCGCTCTGCTGATAAGCGCTATTGCCTTCCTCGTCATTCCAGTGCATGGTTGGAGAGTCGTCTTCCCGATCATGTTCCTAAGCCTGATCTTGGTGGCGTTTGTTCAGCGGTACATGCCTGAATCGATCAGGTACCTCGAGGTTAAAGGAAGAATTCAACAAGCAAAGAAGATACTGGTGGAGCACTCTTTCCCCGTGCCGGCCGAGACGGTTCCGCCTGAGGTCTCCAAGGTCTCTGTCAAGGAGCTTCTGTCCAAAGCGTTCAGAAGGAGGACTGCGATGCTCTGGATCCTGTGGTTCTGCATAGCCTATACCTATCATGGAATCTTCATCTGGCTGCCGACGGTTCTGAGTGAGCAGGGCTACACTCTGGTCAGGGCTCTGTGGTTTACTCTTCTGATAACCTCGCTGCAGATCCCTGGCTACTTGAGCGCTGCTTATCTGATAGACAAAGTGGGAAGAAAACCCATACTCATCAGCTACATGATACTTGCAGGCATTGCCAGCTACTTCTTCGGAACCAGCAGGGCTGAGCTGCCGATCATCATCTTCGGCGGAGCCATATCCTTCTTCAATCTTGGAGCGTGGGCTGTGACCTATGCTTATACACCAGAACTTTATCCCACAAGGATCAGAGCGACCGGTGCTGGCTGGTCAGGGGCAATAGGCAGGATAGCGGGAATAATTGCGCCAATCGCTACCGCAGTCTTTGTCTCCGGCATGGGGGTGTTCCAGACCTTCCTCGGGTTCTTTGCAGCGCATTTTGTTGCGGCAATAGCTGTGGCCGTGCTGGGGATCGAGACCGTGGGCAAGACTCTGGAGGAGATCTCTCGGTAGACGAGAGAAACATTTTTTCTTGCAAAGGTAATGCGGACGGAAAAGTTCGCTAAGAAGCGTTTAGGTTGCGGAGCCGTAACAATTAAGGTCTACGGCTAAGAGGATAGGATCTGCTGGTGTTAGGCGAGTGGAGAAAGAGCTCTCAAACGAGGAGTTCGAATACTATTCCAGGCAGTTAGCTCTTCCAGACATCGGATACACGGGCCAGATCAGACTCAAGAATTCTAGAGTCTGCATTCTTGGATGTGGCGGTCTCGGAGTCCCCGCAATGCTTATGCTGACTGCTATGGGCATAGGCCACATGAGGATAGTCGACCGCGACATCGTCTCAAAATCCGACCTCCACAGACAATATCTCTACGACACTGACTCGGTCGGCCAGGCCAAGGTAGAGGTTGCAGCAAAGAAACTCAGAAGACTGAATCCAAACGTCACGATCGAGCCTCTGCCTGAGCCGATACTCAATAGGAACGTCTCAGAGATCATCGATGGGATGCACCTCGCGGTAGACGCTCTTGATAGTATGGACACACGATATCTTGTGAATCGGGCCTGTCAACAACAGAAGACCCCCTACATATTCGCCGGAGCAATAGAGTCCATCGCGAACGCCTCAACAATAATCCCGGGCAAGACCCCTTGTCTGGAATGCATCTTCCCCGGCTTCACGGACAGCATGCTCCCGAAATGCTCCCTTGTGGGAGTTCACCCTGCCGTTATTGGACTTATCTCCAGTGTCCAAGTCTCGGAGACAATAACAATCCTAACTGAGAAGACACCTAAACTTGCAGGCAAATTGCTTCTGGTGAGTCTTGGCGATCTCTCATTTGAGAAGGTTGACATCTCAAGACAGGAAGCCTGCCCTGTCTGCGGCAGCAAACCCAGAGGAACGCCGCGCACGATCCCTGAGAGGTATTTTGAGGAAGAATGCGCCAGGGATGGGAGACGCACCTTTGTCCTGACCCCCAAGAAGAATATTAAGGTTGACTTGAATCGAGTCCTAAGACAGCTACAGAAAGAAGGCGCAACAGTCAGATCTGAGGGCGAGCTTGGGATATCGTTTGAATACTCGGATTCCTTCAACCTCAGTCTTCTCAAGAGCGGGACTATGATCGCTCAGGTCGGACCGTCCAAAGTCAGGGAAGACTTGAACAGCGAGATACTATCTGTCTACAGGCGCATTATGGTGGACTGGCTTGGAACCTCACTTGGAATAGTTCCGGACACGCCTAAAGGCTGATCAAGTTAGCCTGAAGCCCCACAACAGTGGGGATCATGTGGGATGAGTCGCAGGATGCTGAGCTGTTGTAGTGGCTAAGCCCTTCTCGACATGATGCAAATCTTATGCCGCGTGCTTCAGCGATCTGCTTGACAGTCTTAATCAACTCTAATCTCAGGTCTGAGTGGAGGTACCGCACACCACCACGGCGCTCGCCCAACTCCCAGTAGAGTCTGCGTAGTGATCTCTCATGGGAGGGAAACGCTCGGGTAAGCCGCCTGTAATTGTCCGGTTTGGCTTTGTAGGTGGAGGCCGTAATATGCTTGACACCGACTTCATCCAATTCCTTGATTAGTGATTCTAGCTGCGCTCTGTCACTGTTAATTCCTGGGATTATTGGGTCTATGCGGGCGCTGCAAGGTACGCCAGCAACGTTGAGCTGTTGGATCGCCCGCAGTCTATTGCTTGGTGTGGGTGCTGAGGGTTCGAGCTTGCTGGCGAGTTCATCGTTAAGCGTCGTTATGGTGATGCTTGCCGCAGCATAAGCTTCCTTGAGGAGATCCATGTCTCGCGTTATGAGGTCTGACTTGGTTATCAAGAGGAATCTTGCAGCCCAGCCACGTAGGAGCTTGACAGTGGATCTAGTGAGTTGGAGTCTTTCTTCTGGCGGAGTATACGGGTCTGAGCTGCTCGCTATCATGATCGGCATAGTTCTATCTATCTTCGGCAGTTCCCGTGTCAATCTCTTGATGAGATCCTTCTTCGGTCTGGCGTTGAAGGGGGCCGGGATGTAGGAGGTTGTGTAGCAGTACAGGCACCTGTGTGAGCATCCTGTATAGGGCGATAGGCTGTATTTCCTCGGACAGCTGCAGATCTTGCTGGCCCATGGATCAAAAGGCATTATCAGAGTCAACCGTGAAAGATCCTCCTGCAGCTGCATAGACAGATTGTTTCGTGAGTGATCGTGATCTTGATGGTCAGGAATATCCTTTTCTTGCATGATCTGATACTGGTTATGTAGGTGCTGCCGCTATGTCATCACTGGCGCCTCATGTTCCGACTGCTGAAGATGTCGTGAGAAAGATGCTTGAGCTCGCTGAACTCAAGAGCGGAGAGCGGCTCTATGATCTCGGCTCAGGCGATGGCCGGATCATCATCATGGCTGCAAGAGACTTTGGGGCACAAGCTATTGGTGTCGAACTTAGAGACGATCTTGTCCAGTTCACAAGGAAGAAGGTCGAGGAGCTTGGCCTAGTGGATAGAGTCAAGGTTGTTCACGGGGATCTCATGCAGACGGATACACGTGACGCTGATGTCGTGACTCTGTATCTTACCACCACCGCGAATGAGAAGATTGCTCCCAAGCTGGAGAAGGAGCTGAGACCTGGAACACGCATCGTGTCGTTCTGCTTCAGGATGCCAGGTTGGGAACCAACAAGGACCATGAACCTCGAAACTAGGACCTTGTACTTGTACACCCTACCACCTGTAAAGACCGGATGAATCCTGTCGCCTTTTCTGATCCTCGAAGTACCCAACAATTATCTTGGTGTGATGGGCAACCCTTGGATCCATAGGGAGCCAGCTTGGCTTGCCTATCTTGGGATTGGCTCCAAAGATCTGTTGTGGGCTGACAATGTCAAATAGATGGATCGGCGCATACTTTTTCCTCTTGTAACGGGAAGAATCTGGTGCAGTGGAGAAACCAGCGATGGTTCTAAGCGGCTGGGTTGCGACAGCTGCGGTCCCTGCAGCGGCGGTGACTTCACTCTTCCTCCTATGGGTCAGTCTAAGGATCGCACGGCGTACAGTCTCTGGATGTTATTGGATTGCCGCTTGGATCCCTATGGGGTGGTTGGCTTCACTGGCCTTGGCAGAGTGGTTGGCTGTTAATCTAGCTGGATACAGGCAGATTCTGGCGCGGTATCAGCAGGTTCCTCTCACTGAACTGCAACCTTTCTATGCCTTGTGGGTTGTGGCGTTTGCCATGCTTCTTGCAGGTTTCATCCCTCGACTAAGACCTCATACCAGAAGTGATAGGATGAATCTGGTCGCATTCAGCCTCTGCTGGATGGGCTTCACGTTCTCCATCAACATCTGCTGGGTGGGCCTCATGATCTTTATGTCGCTCATCGGTTCAGTCCAGTAGATCAACGAGAAAACAAGAGTAAGACTTAATCGTCTCAGATGAGTTCGAGAGGCTCTATGATAGCTTGACGCTGGCGATTCCTTCTTTTCCGTAGATCACTTGGCTGCTGAATAGGCCTCTAAGAACGGATACCCCTCTGAGTTCATGAGCAGAGGTGTTAAGCAGGAATAGAGCAGTCATTCTCGGCGCATCCAGAATTCTTAGAGCATTACGAGCTAGTCCGTACGCAGCCTGAAAATCCATGGACAGAGCAAGGTCGGTAAGGTTATCGTAAGTGATGCTTAGGGGTACGTCAGGGTGCTTCTGCACGATTGATGATATCATAACGTTAGGGTTCAGCTCGATCAGCTCTACGGCACTATCGCCCTGAAGGATTTGAGCCAATCTGCTTCCGGCTTGAGTTAGGACAATTGCAGTCTCACCGTTGGATGCAGATTCCATTATGAAGTCCCTGACGATCCTCTGGTATTGCGTGGAGGGATCGAACTCGAACAGGATTTTCTTCCCCTTCAATCTCTCCCGTTCGATCCCCAATTGCCTGCAGAACTTCTTCATGATAGAGGTTTTCAGGTGTCTCTTGACCTCTTCAACCAGATCTTCCTGAATGAAGGGTTTTGTGAAGTGGCTATCTGCCCCGCACTCGGAAGCTAGCTTCCTGTCAATGTCACGAGCAAGAGCCGTAAACATGACTACGGGAATATGTTGTGTCTTGGGTTGAGACTTGATGATCTTACAGGTTTCTAAGCCGCTTCTGCCCAGCATTACCAAGTCTAGTAGTACTAGATCGGGCATCTCAGTTTCTATTCTTTGAAGAGCCTCGTCACCGCTGGATGCTGTGACTACCTGGAACCCCGCCTCTTTCAGAATCAATTCTGCGAGGCTCCGGATGTCTGCCTCGTCATCTACGATCATAACCGTATCTGACAAGATCAGCTTGCCTCGTTTCTTGTCAGTCTGGGTAACGTGAAGGTGAATGTTGCACCTTCGCCCTCGCCAGTTGACTCAACCCATATTTGTCCTCCGTGTGCCTCAACCAGACCCTTAGTGATGTTCAACCCTAGACCTGTACCCTCAGCCTGAATTGGCTTTCTGATATAGGTGAAGGGCTCGAAGATCTTTCCGAGATCTTCACCCCTGATTCCGATGCCGGTATCGGATACTTGAACTTGAATCACTTCCGTATCCTCCGCTGCTGAGATTATGACTCTCCCGCCTTCAGGGGTGAACTTGCTGGCATTGTTAAGAAGGTTCACAATCGCCTGCGCGATTCTGGTACGGTCAGCCTTAACGGTTAGCGGCCTGTTTGGGATATTCACATGTAGCTGTTGAAGTTTACTGTCAATGAGGGGTTGAATCTCCTTTGCGCATTGATCGATGATATCTCTTAAGTCCAAAAGCTCAGGGTTTAGCTCAAGTCTTCCGGCTTGAAGTCAACGAATATCCAGTAGCTCATTTGTGAGATTGACCAATCTATCCGCGTTTCTCTTAACCACGGCCAAGCTTGACTCGATTTTCTCAGGAACCGGCCCCTGTTTTCCTTTGAGAACGTGTTCAAGGTAGCCCTTAACGGAGACCAATGGTGTCCGAAGCTCATGTGTAACAGCCGAGATAAATCGGTCCTTCATCTCGTCCAAACGTCTACGTTCAGTAATATCAACCCAGTGTGAAAGGTAGTATCTCTCGCCTTCTGCTTCCACTGATACACCATAGACCTCGACCCAGAAATCTTCACCGCTTTTCCTTCTAAAGCGCATCTCGTATCGGGCTCTATCTCGCGAAACAGCATTCTCAAGGTTTTTGCCGACCTTCTCAACGTCTTCTTCTGGCCACCAAGGATACGGAGGCTTTGTCCCAATGATTTCAGATGAAGAATAGCCGGTCAATTCTACAAGTGCAGGATTGACATAACGTATCGTAGAATCAGATTCAACAACTAGTATGGGGTATGCAGAGTTCTCCAGCATACTAGATCTGAACTTCTCACTTCTTCGCAGTTTCTCCTCTGTTTGCTTGAGCTCTGTCATGTCTCTTGTGATGCCTACGAGATAGGCTGCCCTGCCTGAGGCGTCATTAACTGGGGCCTTTATCGTGTAGATTATGCGAGTTCCTCCGTTTGGACTTTTGACGGGGAAATCAGGTACGTGTATGATGTTTCCACCCCTGATGACTTTCTCGTCCTGCTCAGTGAGGATGTCGGCCTGTTCTTTGGGATACAAGTCATAGACAGTACTGCCGATGATCTCGTTCTTAGACTTGCCAAAGAGCTTGCAGTATGCCTCATTAGCGAACAGATATTTGGAATCGCGATCTTTGATGTATATGGCGTCTGGGGTACTCTCCATAGTTGCCTCCAGAAAGCGTCTAGAGCTTTCAAGTTCCTCGGTTCTCTTCTCAACCAACTCCTCCAATCGCGCAGAATAGCGTCGGAGCTCATCCTCCATTCTCCTACGCTCGGTGATATCGCGAATGCTAATGACTCTTCCAACAGTCTCGTTACCTATCTTGTGAGGTCTTGAGTACCTCTCGAAAATCCTTCCGTCCTTGTACTCGAAGACATCAATATTCTCCATGTCAGGACTAGCAAATAGTTCTCTGGTTCTCTTCTCGAATGTCTCGAAGCTTTTGATCTGTGTGCAAAGGAACTTCATAGCCTCACGGTCATCCCGAGATCTGAAGATCGATTCAGGAACATTAAGCATCTCAACCCATCTCCTGTTGTAGGCAACTATCTTCTCATCACGACTGACCACAAGGATGCCGTCCACGGTCGACTCAAGAGTTCCGTTTAGAATTGAGGCGTAGCCTTCGAGTTCCTGCCTCGCCCTCTTCTGTTCAGTGACGTCAGCCCAGTTTGATACGTAGTACTTGAGCTTACCCTCCTCGCTTATCGGTATGCCTTTGATCTCGACCCAGAAGCTTTCTCCACTCTTCTTTTGAAAACATGCCTCTAAGCTGCGGAGTTCACCAGAGATGTTGTGCTTCAACATCTCCCCGAGCTTCTCAACCTGCTTCTCAGGCCACCAAGGATAGGGCGCCTTTCTTCCGACGAGTTCTGATGAGGAGTAGCCAGTCAGTTGCTCTAAGGCGGGATTCACATAAAGTATCGAGGTATCCGCGCCGGCAACAAGTAGTGGGTTAGGCGCATTACTCAAGATACTGGAACTGAACATCCTGCTTTCTTCTAGTTGCCTCTCTATTCTTTTGCGTTCTGTGATGTCTCTGGTAACGCCTACAAGGTGCGTTATGTTTCCGGCTGCATCTCTTATGGCCGCTTTCTTGGTGTGGAGTATGTGAACAAGACCTCTCGCGTCTGTAGCAGTCTCTTCAGGCACCTCCACCATGAGACCATTCCTGAACACTTCCTGATCCTTCGCTCTGAAAAAGTCGGCCTCCTTCTTGGGCGAGTGAGCGTAGTCAGTACTACCAAAAACCTCACTCCTAGGTTTGTTCACAAATTCGCAGTAAGCCTTGTTGGCTAACACATATCTGAAGTCTCTACCTTTTATAAAAATCATATCTGGAACATTATCAATAATTGCAGTTTGGAACTGACTGTACCTTCCTAACTCCTGCGTGGCTCGCTTGCTCTCAGTAATATCTCGAATCACGGCCAATGAACCATTAAATTCACCCTCAGACAGTATTGGGGAGAGTTTGACGGAAAACCATCTTGTCTCATTTCCACTCTTAAGCCAGCACTCAAGTGTTGCAGTCTTTCCGTTTTCATTGTCTATCAGAGCGTTAGCAAATAGTTCAACTAGGTGGGGCGGTAATACCTCCGAATATTTTTTCCCTATAAGTTCCTTGGACGAGACAAACTGACTCTCGATGGATGAAGAGTGTTGGAAAGTTACTCTTCCTTCTCTGTCAAAGGCGAATACAGAGTCTTCCATGGAATTGAGAATGCCGTGCAGCCTTGCTTCAGATTCCTTCAGAGCCTGCTCGGCTTCAACGAGGTCTGTAATATCGCTGACGATGGCGTGAAATCCTGCTATTATCCCTCTGCGTTTGAAGAGAGACGGGCAGGAGTACATGCGGATGAAGTGCCCTTTCTTGTGGACTGCCCGAAAATTCAAGCGCGGTCTTCGTCTGGGATTTGTCCATGCGCCTAAGAACTTGGGAACTATCCATTTCCTATCTTCGGGATGCAGGAAAGCCGCGAAGGGTTTCCCGATCAATTCTTCTCGATTATAGCCAAGAGTCCTGCAGAGTGCCCTATTGACGTAAGTGAATCGGCCTCTAAGGTCAACAGTTGCTATTCCTTCAGCAGCACCTTCAACAAGACTGCGGTACTTTGCTTCGCTTACGGCAAGTTCTTCCTCTAACTCCTTGACTTCAAGAGTCTTTCCAGCCATTTCACACGCCTACGGAACCACTAGTAGAACTCCCCTATGGTGTCGGGTATATTCCTTCCTCAAATTCCTCTCCACTGGAAACGGACCTTCTTCTTTGATTCCGTTTCAAGGTCTTCCACATTTCTTCGGCCCCTTTCATGTCGCTTTTCGCCAAGAAATCTAGACATATTTCTCCAAAACAACCGTTCTCCCACGAACACGAAAAACGCGAAAAAGCACTGCGCTGGCGCGTGTGATGGCGTATTCCCGAACACTCGGTCCGAACTTCAAAAGACTGATAACTTCTCTCGTCTAGTTCTTCCAGTGGCCACTTCCCGAGGGTGCACGAATTTGACCAAGCTATTATGCAGGCATTGCTCCAGCGAATTTGAACCGATGTCAGTCCGTTCAAAGAGGGAGAGCGAGAAGGAAGGGCGCGAAGTTGAGGGTTATCAGTGTCCTCAGTGCGGTCTTATCATCGCATGCGTATGTGAGAAGTACCTCCAGTCGGGCATATGTGTACATGCACTGTCTAGCCTGGAGGTTTGCCCCTCAGAGTGCGAGGGGCCGATCGTACCTTGCCTGGGATCCTCTTTGCTCTGTCAAGGTTGCTGTTCTGTCCACGAAGTGCACTCAGCAGATCGCCCTTTCGAGAATTCACCTTCTCCTAACAGAGTCTTTTGATGCCCTCTCTCTTGAACTGGAACGCCACATCACCAAGCCAGAGAGAAGAACCACCACAGCTATTATGATCAAGACCGTTGTGAAGGAGGAGCTTTGAGGCGTTACTGTTCCTGGCCGAGATGTTGTCTGAACCGTTGTTGTTGCAGAGGTCGTAGGGGGAGGCTGAGTATCTGTCGACTCAGGTGTAGGTGAGGCGAACATGATCTTTCTGGCGCCCTCGCCCGGTTCAGAATCCACTTGCACCATCTGCTTGTTCTGTTCAACAACTGTCTGCGCACTGACATAGAAGGCGTATCTGTCCCCAAGGTCGCTGATGGTCAGTCCCGTGATTTTCAGTGTGGATCCTTGGATCGAGTACTGGAGGGGTTTTACTTGCGATGTTGACTGATCGATGTAGTAGACTCCTTGCTTCTGTTGGTAGTATCCAAGAACAATATTGCCGAAGGTCCTGTTCTCCTCGTATGCGTGTAGGTTGATGCCGTAGCTGTATTTGTCTATGAACTTTCCATCGATCACGTAGAGAATGGTGAGCGACTTGTCATTTTGGAGCTGGAAGCTGACTTGCAGAATATCGGCGTCTGGATCTTTGACATTGCCTCTCCTTCCCATGATCAGGGTGTCTTCCTGGCCGAGAGTGCAGCTAGTGACGTTCGCCGCCAGGAGAAGCAGGAATATGCAGAGGCAGATAATACCGCGCAAGTGGTTCACGACACGTAGACCTGCAGGTTGCGGATTTAAGCTTGACCAGAACGATGTCGCTTGTTACGCCTAGTGGGCATGTGTCCTCAATACTCGTAGACCGCTCTGACAGGCACCGATATCTCCTTTTGAGTACTGGCGGCCAGCCTGAATATCATAGTAGGTGATCATCAGGTTCACATCTCCAACATGGATCGTTCCGCTTCTGCCGGGCTTGATGTAGGCCATATCGACCTTGATGTCTGCCCTGAAGGGTATCTCAACAGACTTCTCGCTGCTACCCTGCGATATGGCAAGTACGGTTCGTCCTTCCATCTTCACATCGTTTACTCTGGTGTGCTCGCGAGCCAGCTCCTGATCTGACAGACTCTTCTCAAACAAAGTCTGGTTGATAGTCAAGTAGCCGTTGTGAGGCGTTATGACCACGACAACGAGTCTGTGTGCCAAAACCGGATTCATACTTTTGGTTTATGTCGAAGGACTCCTTCGCGTAAGCGAAGATCTTTGGGGCGTAGTCGAACATCATAGCCTGCAGTCTTTGGTTCTGCTGAGTAAGTGCGTGGTTCTGCACATTGAGAGTGTAGGTTAGATAACCCTGCAGGATCGTTGTAGTGAAGAAAACCGCTGTCAGCAGTGTCATGGCACTTATCTTCATCCTCATCCCACTATGCGGTTTGCAAGGCAGAGCATAACTGAATCATATCAACATATCGTCCACAACATCTTCCCTGTATTATCCCAGGACATTTGGCACATTGTTGAAGTATGCTTCTGCTGGTTGAGGGCTGGTGAAGAGGGCCGATGATGTTATTGTTGGGTCTCCAAGTTCTACGGTGCCTCCTGAGAGAGCCGCTCACACGCGTATGCAAGGAGCCATGGACCCCCCTCCCCCATGGGGGTTGGTAACGGTTTTGGTAACAATTTGATATAGGAGCTTGAGGGACGCAGTCTCAGACGGCAGATGTGGGACAATGCTCACGGTGACAGGGAGATTAAAGAGATTACATCAACTGGCAACTATGAGGTTCACCCTCCATATCCAGTTGAGGCTGGAGACTTGCTCATCAGTGAAGTAAGGCATGTTCATCCAGCGCTGACGAAGCCGATTCCCAGCGCACGCGTCACGTTTCATCTACAGTCCGAGAAATATTGACATCAAGATCTACTATTGGAACTGCCCTCGCTCTCGAACATGCAGTCTCGGAGCATAACGCGTCTAAAGAGACTCTGACGCCTTCAATACGCACAAGAACTACTGCTGAGTCATCATCAAGCTAAAGATCGTCAAGCTACGACAGCATTATCAAGATAAGCTCAAGAGACCGTAGTCTGCTCTAGGTAGAGAGTTGCGGTTGACAGTGCCTGAGGCGAACTAGTGGCGAGAGTAAGTCCAGCGATCAACCTACCATGTGTCAAGCTTTCTTCTTCTCTTTCTTTTCTTGTTGCGCAGGTTCTGATTCTCTTCGTAGAGCCGCCTCATCTCAGATTCTGTATACGGCACCCGATTCCTCTTCTGATTCTGAATAAAGCCCTCAAGAACCTGGAGGAAGGTGCAGGAAGGCCTGGACTTCTCCAGCCTACTGAGCTTTGTGATGATACCATGTTCAGACCTGAATATGTGAGCTACCATTTCTGGTTCGTAGCTGAGATGGTGGCGCTGAACAACCCTGTAGCGAGTTCGTCTCCGCATGAGTTCACCCCTTCACCTGCAACCCGAGCATCTCTTTGAGTGGCATATGGGGCATCGCTCAGCGCTGTCTGGAATCTCAGACCCACAGACATAGCAGTACTCAATCATTCCACAGACCTCTCTGATCTGTCTTGAGCGGTCCCGTCTGACCATCGGCCGGAGGAGATGAAACTACAATATGAGCTGTATCTGTTTTCAGGTTATTGAATGAGTCTAGACTTAAAGCATTTGGATGACAGCATCACATCCGTGGTAGTCAATGCTCATTAGCAGGTCGTTCCAAGTCTCGAAAACCCCCGCCCGGATTCTCTCGCTGTGTTCCGGAGCCTAGGTCTTTTTTCCTGCGGCGCCGCGCAGGCCGAAAGGCCTCTGGCAATCAACTTCCGTTGATCGTGTACATGATTACTGGCACAGACTGATGCGTACTACTGGAATTCGGATGTTGTGGTCAGCCGCAAGCCTGTCCTTGACAAGCTTTGCATATCCAGTAGTCAGGTGAAAAGTGATCGAGAACGTCACTTTCATGGCCGCAGACATCGCATACCTTCCGGCCGTGCTCCTTCGATAGATGAGTATTCATCATCAGAGCATCAGCAGCCTCCTAGACAGCGTACCTGAACAGCTCCCAACAATGCCCCCTCCGACTTCAAGGCCTGTTAAACTTGACCTAATTGAGTAGTAATGCGGTCAGTAGCACTACTAAGCCGAGAAGAGCAGCTGTGAGTTGATGAGCTGCCGGGAACCTGGTTGTGAACGGTCAGGGAGGAAATCTCACAATAGTCAGTGTTGAGACAGACACGGGCCTTCAGCCTAAGAACCACAGAAAACCTTGCGTCTACTATCGCTTCTTCGTCTCAGGAGATTTTGCCCTTTTTCTTTTCCCAAGAATCCGGTGACTGTGGGGACCCTGCATCTGGTAGATCGCCAGAGCCGCGGCCGCCGTTGCGAACAGTCCTAACATAAGCCAGTTACTTGACTTCTTTGTGCTCTTGCCACTCTGAGTTGAAGGTTCAGACTTCTCAGGGACTCGAGGCTGCCCAGGTTCCAGGTCAGCCAATCGTCTTGCAAGGTTCGTCATCCGCTGCTTATGTTTCGCTGCAGCTTCCTCAAACACCTGATTCCGGATTTCTTCCGTGATCTCCCCTTTTCTTAATGCTTCGTCCAGTCGTTTCTTTATTTCATCAAGCTTACTCAGGACAACTCACCTTCAACGCAGAGGATCTCCCATCGAATATCTATGATACCCCAAGATCGAGACCACCTAGGTTGCGCCGTCATCCTCTTTTTGTTGCCGGCCCTAGCGCGCATCACGGTTGATAGTCTCACGGTGCGGCATAAACGTATTTTGCAGGCACTATGCACCGCAAATGCTAAGTACGCAAAAGGCAAGAAGTCGCGGGATAAGGGTTGACTCTTAGAACAGAGTTTCCGAGTGTGATTGTTGCAGCTCTTCTTGTCACTGCAACACTATTCATGCCTCTAGTGAGCGGCTATCTGGGTTGGGCTTGGAGGGTTGAGTTCACACTCGACCGGAGCGAGTATCCTGCAGGCTCCGAAGGCACAATTGATGAGTGGGTCATCAACGCCGGCCCGACTGTTCTTGACATCTACGAAGCTATAGTAAGGTTCGACTGGCAGAAGGAGAGCGGTCAACATTGGTATGTGGGGGTTGATGTTGAAGTACAGCCTAAACAGAGAGTCCACCTGGCAAAGTTTGCGTTCACGATACCTGAGAACGTCACTCCAGGACGACACACATTCGAGATAGGCCTCAAACACAGACATCTGGGGTTGAGGGAGGGCTGGCAGGATGATGGTCTTCAGTGGTTTGAGTCCCCATATGAGATCCTTATAGCCCAGCCAGAGAGGAGACCAGAGCCCAATATTGAAATTGTGAATATGACAGCGGCGTTTAAGGAAGAAGAGAAGTTCTACGTTGGAGACGTCAGATCGGGATCCATGACATTAAAGAATACGGGCGATGCTGCTGCAAAACAACTCAAAATAGCCATCGAAGATATCAAAGAGAACATTGTAAGCGTAGAGACAAGCCCCCCCATGGATATCGAGCCAGGAGCGACAGCTCAATGGACCTTAAAGGTGCGTGGGGAGAAGCCTGGCAATACGACAGGCAAGCTGCGGTTTTACCTTGCCGGAACCGTGGTGTCCGAACAAGAAATACCCATAAGGATCAAAGAACCAGCGTTAGAACTAGTCAACATAACCCAAACACCTAGGAAAGGAGAAAGCATCTATCCAGATGATGTGCTAACAGCAAGATTCGTGCTGAAGAATAGAGAGCCATCAACGATGAAAGAGATATCGATCTCAATGGAGGTCCCCCCAGGACTAACTCTGGTCGAGTCGAGTCCCCCAATAAGCATTGATCCCGATGCCACCGGCCAGCTATCCTACAAGGTCAGCGCTGAGAAAACAGGAAACTACACCATCAGGGTCCTCTTCCTCAAGTCTGGAGTTCAGCTGCCCAGCTACAAGGTCACAGCTAACATAGTTGTATCTGAGAAAACAGCCTTCAACATGCAAACGATCGGAATCATAGTCGCTGTTCTCGTGTCGCTTGTGGCAGTAGCCGCGGTGGTAAGCAGACGAAGAAGAAAAGCGGCTGCGCCTCCGCCACAGCCGCCTCCCCCACCACCGCAGGCAACTCCGTATGCTGCAGCCGCCGGTTTCTGTCCGAACTGCGGAGCACCCGAGATACCAGGGGACACATTCTGTCATAGCTGTGGAGCCAGAACGAGGTAGCTTCAGGATCTCGGAAGAGACAGAGCCTAGCCTTGAAGATTCACCTCTTGACTAAGAGCTCCGCTTGGAAGCGCAAGAAACGAAGCGATCTTGCGAGATCTACTGCGCTGCGCCGCAAACTGAACAGAAGGCTGCTGTCAGCGGGATCCTAGCTCCGCAGCTGGTGCAGAATCTCGTTTCACCTTCGAGTGCTGGTCGAGACGGTACTGGTGACGGTTCTGGTGTGTAGGTTGGGGTTGGGGCAACTCGGGCTGTTCCCGTTCCCACAACGACTGTATGTGCGACTCTGTCGCCTAACCTCTGCTTCCTAGGCGAGCGTGAGATCAGAGCCATCCCCACAATGTAGAGGAAGGGCAGAGCATCTACGATTCTAAGTATGTTTCTTACGAATGCAGCGCCCAGCCCGCAGGGGCTTCCGTCCTCATTGACCACTTTGATCTTTAAGACCATCTTTCCCATGGTTGCGCCAGTCGTGCCCTCCAGGAGTGTGAAATAGAGCAGAAAGATCACGAAGTCTAGCGTCATTACCTGTATCGCGGATTCTCCAGAGATCTCCCAGCTTGTCTTTCCGGTTAGAGCGAAACCGATGACATAGTAGACTATGCCCAAGATGATCCAGTCGATGAGCTGCGCACCGAATCTCGTCCCTATTCCTGTATACGCTTGCTGAGACGTGAATTTCACCTACAATTACCAGTTTATCTTCCTCACCAGTTATAAGACTAATCCAAAAACGCAAGACTACGTTGATGTCAGAGAGGGAAAGAGCTACGTGATGCCTCCGCCCCCACACCTTCTCCCCAACGCCTACAGGGCCTGACATCGACCCTGAATATGAGGAATTCGACGACGTAGACCCACCCACGAGAGAGATACAGATGAGTTCGGCGGAGAACGAGGTACAACCATAAGGGAGGAAAAGGATAGATATGCATGTGCTGCTATCGGAGGATTTGTTCTCTCCATTGTCCTCATCACTGTGGTACTAGCTGTTAGACGCCGCACACTCTTCCAGCGCCAGCTCCCTAGATCTGCGCCATCGATTATGGAAGCTGAAAGACCAGCAGCACTAGAGGTTCAGAGGCCTCCGGAAAAGATGCGGCCATGACCGTTCTGTTGAGCCCTTAACCGAGCGACGACCCAGTTCCGCCGCAAGTGTGGCGGATCACTGCAACGTTTCGCCTTCTGCGAGGAGTGTAGCAGGAAGATCCCTTCAGGGGCGGTCTTCTGTCGGTACTGCGGTGACAAGCAAGAAGCATAGGAATATATCACTCGAAAGCAGGTCACAGTAACTGAAAGGGCATGGATTCAAATATCAAAGGTATCTCACTCGTCATTCTTGCCCTAATTGGAATCTTTGCCCTTACCACACCACAAGTAGAAGCCCCCACATACGTGACTTGGAAGCTTGCCACCACAGACAAAGGCGAGTTCATCACAGCCTTCGCCCATCTCTACGGCGTTCCCAAGATCGAGCAAGAATACAATGAGTACTTCTGCTGGGTAGAGCTGGATGCGACCAAGGCGAAGATCCCTGAGGAAGGGATAATCGAGCTCAGCATAGGTGAGTATGCTCAGCCAGCCCGAAGAGTCTTCGAGATTTATGAGCAGGGAAAATACACGTATGGATTAAGCCCCACGTTTAGCAATAAGATCGCTGAGGTCACCTCACCGACACCCGTAACGGTCAATCTCAAGATAACTGACAAGAAAGGCGGACAGGTCTACGCAGATTCCAAGACCATCCAGATGCTTCCAATAAACTACTACGCTTGGGTCTTGGGTGAGAAAGACATGAGATACATGAGTCCAGTCTTGGCGACACCTCACTCAGACCCGACCTTCAAGATCTTGAATGCGGCAGCTAGGGCGACACCTTGGAACTCTATAGTCGGCTACCAAGAGGTTGAGGGGTTCAGCCACGCTGACATAGTTGAGATCCAGATGCGCGCCGTATACAACGTCCTGCAGAACCTGAATCTTACATATGTGCACAGTCCAGCTGCCTTCACATCGACCCAAGCGCAGAGAGTCAAGGTACCGGTGCAGACGATAAGCGACAACTGTGGCAACTGTATAGAGACAACCCTGCTCTTCGGCTCGATCTTCGAGGCCCTACGCTTCAACGTGCACTACGTATTCATCACCGGACATGTATTCGTCGCCGTTGGTGAGTGGCCTGATTCAAGTGACCTTTTCTGTCTGGAGACGACCGTCGTCGGCTCTAAGACCTACGACGAAGCAAGAAGCATCGGCTTCCAGACCTTTGAGAAAGCCAAGAATGAAGATACGGGATTCTATCTGCTTTATGTGGGGAAGATCCGGGAAGCCGGAGTCACACCGACCCCACACATGGATAGGATGCCTGACGGCTCAAAGTTCTATGAAGGAATAGAGAAAGTCACCTCGACAATAACCTCGACGACCGATATGATCATCAGAGCCAAGAACACTCTGCAACAGAAGACCCCAGCCCCAACAGGCGCTGAGGAGAGACTTCACGAGGCAGAGAACCTCTACACCATCGGAAAGTACGCAGAGGCCAAGAGATACGCGATCGAAGCCATACAGATGATCAACCAGACCACACCACCCCCAACACCCACGCCCACACCTCCCAAAGACGAAAACACAGACACTATCATAGGCACCGTTTTCGTCATTATTATGCCCCTGGCAGTTGTGATCTTCGCAGCGCTCTACGTGAGAGCAAGAAAGAAACAGGCTGTTCCGAAAGCCGCTCCAGCACCAGCAGCCTCGCCACCGGCAGTTCCTCAACCGACTGCCAGGCCGCTGACAACAGCAGCTCCGGCCAGAGCCACTAGGTACTGCGGGGGATGCGGCAGGCGAATTGCCCTGGACGCAACCTTTTGCGACTACTGCGCCCACAGACAGAGAGTAGCGTAGAGATCTTCCGGCTAGCCATCAGCATAAGCCGTAACACGACAACACTTTCTAATCGAAGTTTTTCATGATCCAGTCTCTTATCTGGTTCATCATTCGCCTGAATCCCGCCATAATCTCCTCTTCTGAACCTGCCAGCTTTGATGGATCCTCAAAACTCTCATGTAGGTACTTCTTCCCAGCTGGGAAGTACGGACAGGTCTCTTTTGCGTGGCCACATACAGTGGCGATGTAGTCAAACTCTTTTCCGCGAAACTCCTCAACGCTCTTTGAGTAGTGTTTTGAGATATCTATGCCGACCTCGGCCATCACCTTGAAGGCATACGGACTAACCTTGGTTGGCTCTGTTCCTGCACTGTAAGCTTCGTACTTGTCTCCGTAAAGAACGCTCATCAACCCTTCCGCCATCTGAGAGCGAGCGGAATTATGAGTACAGATAAAAAGAACCTTCTTCAGCCGACTCACCAGCTTTGATTCTTCTGGGATGCGCCAGCAGACTGTAAACTGCTGTGACGGCGGCTCCCATTGCTGCGCGCGCTCACACTTCACTGAAGAGATAGGGGTCTAGCTTTCTCATCCTTTCTTCCCACGAGTCAGGATGGAGGGTATGCTCGATCACGGCGATACTACTCAATAGACTGTTTCCGTCCTGGGGGGTGAAGCAGAATCCTATGACCTCGCTTCCATTCCTCACGGTCAAGGATGGGAGCACAACTACTGTCTGGTTAAGGATCCGGCCGTAGTACCCTTGATCGCGGCCGAAGGAGAAGACCAGACTGGCCAGCCCCTTATAGGTAACCGCGACTCTGGGATTACTCTTGAAGAGTTCCTTGATCTCATCAATGTCAACATGCTCGGTCAAGTGTAGATCGAACCAGATGGCGTGCATGTATTGAGTGTTCAACTTGACAGAGCTTGAGAAGAGATTCAGTTCATGCCCGATAGTTTTGTAGAGCCAGTGAACATCTCGGGCATGATGTGTTCCGAAACGGGGATCGCTGTGGCTGTCGACTTCAGGAGATGCGACGAACCCCCCTTCTTGGCTGACGTCATTCGCTCTTCTAAGACATAGAAACTTTCCTTCAGCTAACTTCGCGTTCTGGCCGTCTACGGCCAGAGTCTTGACTATGACCGCTATATTATGAGTATTGCAACTCACAACTTGGACGTATCTGTCGTCTGAGGTTAAGGCCTCAT
>CAZRDQ010000021.1:0-24657 GCA_964598945.1 uncultured Candidatus Bathyarchaeia archaeon | reverse complement strand
GTATGAAGGACCCAAAGGCGGACCAGGCATGAGAGAAATGCTCATGGCCACGGCCATGCTTTCAGGCATGGGTCTAGGCGAATCCGTCGCGCTAGTCACAGATGGAAGATTCTCAGGAGCAACCAGAGGACCGTGCATAGGACATGTCTCACCAGAAGCCCTTGAAGGAGGACCCATAGCAGTTGTCAGAGATGGCGATCCCATATTCATGGACGCAAATGCAAGAAAACTTGAGCTTGAGATCTCAAAAGACGAACTGCAGAGAAGACTAAAATCTTGGAGGCCGCCTGAGAGAAAGATCAGACGAGGATACCTCGCCAGGTACTCTCAACTGGTCACCTCTGCAGACAAAGGAGCTGTCTTCAGAAAACCCTAGATCAAATGCTCAGGAACCCTGCCCGGTTCATGTGAGACATTCGGCCGAAGCCCCAGACGACTCATCTTCTTAGCGACTCTAGGATACATTATCACTTCCTCTATCTCCAGCTGGTTCGCAAGTCTAGTGTCGATGCTTGAGAGTCGTTCAACAAGATGCTGAAAGCTCTCACTTGATGAGAAGGATCTCATGACTGCTGGGTGGCAACTCACACCTGCATCAACCATGTTTCTCAGAGCTTCAAGTTGAAGTTTGAAGTCAGTGGATGATGCGCCTGTAAGTTTCTGGAATTCAGCCTCATCACATCCCTTTAATGAGACTCTGACATGGAGAAAACTGAACTCTGAAAGCTCTCTCGCATAGTTGCGGGAATGACCGATCAGAATTCCATTAGTCTCGAGGATGAAGTGCAGAGGTTGAAGAGATCCGAGATCTTTGAGAAGCTGGATAAGATGTGTTCGGGAGATGGTCGGTTCCCCACCGCTTACCCTCGCCTGTCGGTAGCCTCTCGAAGAGGCGATGGAACTCAGTCTTGAGGCGACATCTCGCGGCGTGTGGAAGGAGCCGGCTTCAGCGGGATTGTAGAGAACATCTGACTTGACCCAGCAGAACTTGCAGGCCAGTCCGCACCCGACGCAATCCGCTGTCGCTACGCCACCGTACCATCTATCAGGCCTGAAACGCCAGTACTTCCTAGTAACAACTCTACCGTCGAGTTTGGTCAGCAGCCTCTCAAGTGATAGATGTCGCTCAACAGGATCATAAGTCACGTGATCCAAGAGAGGAGGAATCCTAGAAGAAACCTCTGCAGTTCCCTCTCCGTGACTGCTTGAACCAGTGGTACCTGAGGCTATACTCTTCTTGTAAGTTCTCACTTTGTAAACTTTGTCATCTTGGTACCGCAGTTCGGGCAGATCGCTTTCAGGATCGGCCTGCCCTTAACTGTCATTTCCCTCTTGACCGCACTGTCGTCAACCGTTACTTTCTTCTTGCACTTGACACAGAACATCTCTGCCAATGTGATAATCTCCTCTGTCGTGAAATCAAATTACCAGTTTAATAAAACTAGTGGTCAGATTCGTGTTTAAGACTTTTAGATTAGTTAGACGAAGCTTTTGTCTTGAAGCCATCTGACTTCTGACATAAACTCAGCCATCCATTACTTCCACAAGTCTCTCTTTCTTAATAGCTACCAATAATGGATCTTTCTCAGGCTTGGCCCTTGTCATCAACCACCAGACACGAGATCCTCGCTGGGGCAGCCGTCAAGAAGTTCCTAAAGCTTCTTGGCGACGCCCCCAGATGTCAATGCGGCGGCAACTGTGAGACACGGTTGTTCCTAGTCAGGCATCTTAAGGCCAAAGATTTTCGGGCGAATCAGCTTTTTGCAGATCTGTTCGATGAGGTGCTGTCGTAATCTCAGTTTGGCACCCAGCGGTCTTCAGGTCTCGAGGCTGTGAGTCATCTCAAGACGTGTCTTACCAGCCATGAGAGAGCCTACTTTACCCCCATCTTCTGGCCATACTTGGCTATGAGGAAGATCACAGCCGCAACTATCAGAAAGTCGATCATGACCCCTACGAAATCGCCAATGGCGAAATTCATGCCATGACCGATTGGTAAACTGATCAGTGCACTTCTCCAATCGCCTCCGGGGACGAAAGCTCCCGGAATCGGCATGATAATGTCGGAAACTAGCGCGGATACTACCTTGTTCACGTAGAGGCCCATGATGAAACCGATCGCCAAGCCGAGGACACCCGATCTGCTGATGAAGTACATGAACTCAGCCCAGAGTCCTTCAGGTCGTGGAGGCGGTGGTTTTGGCGTCAGTGCTTCTCGGATCTTCCTAAGCTCCTCCAGTATTTCCTTCTCCAAACTCATGGCGATAATACACCCTTGGGCAGAACGTAACAGTAGGAGTGAATATAGCCCTTTTACTCAGGGTTGATCTCAGCCCCTGAACTATCTCTTAGCATCGCATCGGGATCAAAATAGAAGCAAGCTGTCGCAATTTGACGTTTCTGTGGGCAAGTACCGGAGTGGAGCGAGAACATTACTCCGCTTGCCTTTGCCGGAACCATCTTCTGGACTGCCACGCACCTTGGCTGTGGGCGTGTTGGTCTTGTGTGAACACAGCTTCTGGGGAAAATGTGGTTAGCTCTCACTTGTGCCGAGCACGTCTTTTCACGAATAGATAGCCCCCCGCAATGATAGCTATCGCAATAACAGCTACTATTCCATATTGCATGTATTGAGTGCCATCTTGGGATGTTGAGGGAGTTCTGGTTGCTGTGGCAGTCGGGCTTGCAGGCGGGGGGGCTGTTGGCGTTGGCGTAGGACTCTCAACGGGTGTTGTTGTCTCTCTCCCTTCAAACTCACCAGCCACCTTCGCCGAGAAATCTGCAGCTACAGGGGTGCCACCGTAAGAGAATGCGTCCCTTGTCAAATCCCCAGTGTATCTTCCCTTCAGGTCACCTGAGGCAGACTTCGATCCTTGCAGCTTCATCTTCAGCTCTCCCTCAAGCGGCCCAGTGAGCTTTACCATGGCCTCTCCAGAGATCATACCTGAACTGTCGATGCTCCATGTGTAGTTGCCTTTGACCTCGCCGATCTCCTGTTCTGTAACGGTTCCGGTACTAACCTGAGATATCTTGTAGATTGCGATGTACAGTCCTCTCCATGAACCTTGCGTACCACCATCGAAACTGCCTTCCATGGTGCCAGTGAGGTTGATCGGGTACTTCTTCAAGATAGTTCCTATGCCACTTACAGTTCCTTTCCAAGTACCTTTCGTAGGAAACACTTCTGAAGCTGACGCTTGGCCTTGAGAACCCAACGTGATTAAGATTGCCAAGAGAAGTATGCACACGAGTAAGGTCGATCTTGTAGAGAAGTTCTGAGAACCATTGCCAGTTGCGATACTTGACATGTCAAATTCTTAGGTGATGTCAGGTATTTGTACGTTGTTCCGTTAACGCATGATGGGAAACGGCTTCGCCGATTAGCACAATTAAATACCGATCAGAGTATTCTCCTTTGTGGACGAAGAAAGACAACGCAAGAGTCCGCTAGGAAGATATCAAGGACTTCTTGCTGTGCTGTTCGGGATCGGTCTTCTCCAGCTACTTCTTTACGTTCAGCTTCTAGCTGTTAGAAACTTCGCAGCTGACATTGTGGGATATCTGACTATCTTCTTCGAGATCTTTGTCGCATATTTGGCCGCATCGATCCTGTCGCTAAAGATTAGTGAGGATTTGTGGAAGACAACCAGTAGACACATTATTGTGCTTGTGCTCGCCTTCTCAGTCTCCTTCAGGCTGCTCATGATTCTGACCCCTGTCACCTTAAGCAAGGACATCCTAAGGTTCGCGTGGGATGGCAGAGTCTTCGGCCACGGTATTGATCCATACGCATATAGACCTGCAGCGTCGGAACTCGACTGGCTGAAGAACGTGCCGTATTTCGAGGACTATGATCACAAGAACGAGATCTCGCCCTACCCTCCGGTGGCGCAGCTCTTCTTTCTCTCGGTGAACTTGCTGTCAGGGAGTCTGCTAGGGTTCAAGGTTGCAGCAACTGTTCTAGATGTTGCTAATTGCCTCCTTCTTGCACATCTGCTCGACAAAGTATCCTCACGGAGGCTGATCAGCGGCCTAGTTCTCTATTCATGGTCCCCACTGTTGATAGTCGAGTTCTCCTCAAGTGGACACATGGATTCCCTTCCAATCTTCTGTATCCTCACAAGCCTCACACTACTAGCTAAGACTCGGTTTCTGTCTTCTGCCGTATCCTGCAGCTTGGCTGTCTGGTCTAGGATCTATCCGGCATTGCTTCTCCCTCTCTGCCTGCGACATCTCAGAAACAGAGGAGATCAGTCGCTTGTCTCACGTTATCTTATGGTCTTCTCGATCGTTTTCATCGCATTGTTGATCCCGTTCGTTTTCAGCTCTGGGTTGAATCTCTTTCTCGGACAGATCCGCTATGCTTCAGCGTGGTTCTATAATCCGTCAACATTCTTGTTACTGGAGATCGCCCTAGGCTGGTTATCTGGCCAGATGGGTGTGCCTAGTTCGTTTCCACGAGCCTTGGTTTTGTTCATCTTCTTGGCACTATCCATCTTTGCATACAGGAAGCGACCAAGAGATCTAGAAGAACTAGCATACTGTTCCGTCTTGGTTCTAGGCCTGGGTCTTTTGCTTGCGCCCACAGTCTTTCCGTGGTATGTGTCATGGCTTTTGGCGTTCTGCAGCGTCGCAGGACTGAACTCGAGGACACTGCCATGGATTGTTCTGTCCGGAACAGTCAATCTCGGCTACCTTCTGCAGTTCATGAAAGGAGCTGACATAGTGCAGGTGACCTTGATCGAGTATCTTCCAGTCTACCTAATGCTGGCAGCTGCGTATTTGCAGCGATGGGTGCGTGGTTGGATTCGATAGGGACTCATGAAGTTGGAAAGCCATATATCTGAAAGTCGGACTATGAATAACTGGGAAGAACCTATGAAGGCACAAACGGTCGGTAGATGGGCTTTCATGATCTTCGTGATCATAGCAATACTCGCAGGAGTTGCCGCAGGCTTCGGAGGTAAAGCAGCACTAGGCTGGGTCTCACTGGTAATGGTGATCCTCGGCATCATCGTCGGCCTAACAACGCTCACGGAGAAGGAGACCACACCCTTCTTGACGGCTGCAATCGCGCTGCTGGTAGCGAACGCCGGTTCTGTTTTCCTCGTGATCGATGAGGTCGCTAACCCGCTGGGAACCATTATCAACGCTATTCTCAACAACATCGCGGCTTTCGTTGCACCTGCAGCCATAATACTTGCTGTGAAAGCGATCTACAACCTCGCAAAGACGTGAAGGCACGTCGGCCTTCCCCCCTTTTTTCTCGAGATACTAACGTTCAGTCTTGTCTTCTTTCCTTCTCCCCCGGGAATAGAGCAGGACAACAGCTCCGATCCCTAACGCGACAAGCACGAGAATGATGTCTTCCATTCTCGGACCAGCATCTGTCCCTTGAGGCGGCGCAGTAGTCGTGGACGTTTCAGAGGGCAGAGTCTGAGTCGGTGTAGGCTTCAGCGTGCTCACGCCAACTGTCCATAAGGATGTCGAATCCAGCACGCAGTTGTAGGTCGTTAACCTTGTTCCTTTCTTTCCCGCAGCGTATATTCTGCTTGAGGCCGACACCAAAAGCCCGGTGGTCTTTTCAAAATCGAAAGTGTGGTCTGCGGTTCCATTAGTCTCCAGCCAAGCATCTCGCGCTGAAGATCCGGAGTATGTGAGGACTATTACTGGAAGACCTGCACCCTGAAAGGTCAAGTTTCCATACGACACGGAGCAGTAGATCTTTCCGTCAATGGCATAGTATGGGACCCTCTGGCCCTCTGAGAGGGATGTTGACACGAACTCGGTTGCCGGCATCCCAATGGTGGAGTTGTCCTCTGATTCTCTGTTCTCGACTTCATCCTTTATCATGCGTGATAGGTAGGTGAGCGTCTTACGATCGATCATTGATGTTGTGGTGAATCTGTAGTGGTCACGTCGCGGCTCCTGCTTGTAGTATCCGCTGCCAGATACAGAGATATCGATCTCTTCTCTCTTTTCAGTAACCAGAGCAGATACGTTGAGACTAGTTATGGACCCGTGACCTGTGACATTTATGAGAGTTGTGAAGTTGCCTTCATACTGGCCAGTACCCTGAAGTTCGCTCTTAGTAGAGGCATGATATGTCCATGCTGCGTCTTGAACTAAGGGATCAGCGGACGCTGCACCTGATAGGATCGGAACAGAATTCAGAACCAGAAACACGAACAGGAACTTGAACAGAATCACGCTGCGCAAAAGAGTTCCCTCGCATCTTGCATCAAGAATGACTTCGCCACTGACAACTCATGATCCAGCCGGGCTCCAGATTCCTACTTTAAAGGAACATCCGCATCTCGGTCGTCGGTTTGAAACCCACCGACTCATAGAGGGGTCTACTGGCTTCAACAGCGTGCAAGGTGAGAGTCTTGAATTCATTCTCCCTGCAGTACTGGACTATCTTGTTCAGGATCTTTCTGGCAAAGCCGCGTCTCCTGTACTCGGGCTCAGTGTATATGCTGTGCACATACACGTAGCGTAGCGTGTCGTCCTGCGGCCTTGGCGGCTGCTCATAGACTGCCAAGCCACCGCCCGCAATGATTCTGCCGTTCTTGGTCTGGATCAACCATGCCTTGAACGTCCCTGCAGGCAATGTTTTAGTGATATACTTCTTGTAGGCTTCATCCATGGCATCGAGAGCCTTCTCGTCCTTAGCATTTGTCACCTCGACCCACATTAGTCGCCTTTGACGGACCAAGACTGGAATATCATCCAGGGTTGCTTCACGAAAGATGAACATATCCTGATCTTTGGACACTCAGAGCCTCTCCAGACTAGGAGGCAGATCGTTTTCTATTGCAACTCTAAAGTCTTTCCTTTGATCAAGCACAATGATGACGATCTGTTTTCAAGTTGAAGCGCTGATGAACACTAGAGGGGCAGACTCATGCCCATCGGAGCCCTCCCAAAACGATATATTAACTGGCTATGGCTTGATCGTGAGAACCTCCATGAAAGAGAAGTACAAGCTGAAACAGCTGCGGGTTGCAGAAAAGAAAAGGAAAAAAAGAAGAACTCAACTTCTTGCTTTGATAGTGATTCTGGTGGTAGCGGCGGGCGTCTACCTCTACAGCTCCTCATCTAAACCTGCAGTACACACACCTTCTCAAAGGAACAGAATGGCCATCATAGAAACGAGCATGGGGACGATGGAGTTTGAGCTTTACGAAGACAAGGCCCCGATTACGACTGGTAATTTTATTGATCTGGCTAAACGGGGCTTTTATGATGGGCTGATATTTCACAGGGTCGTGAAGGGATTTGCGATACAGGGCGGCGACCCCACGGGAACCGGGACAGGTGGCTCGGGCAAGACCATTCCTGACGAGACAAGCCCAGACCTCAAACATGACTCAGCAGGGATACTCTCGATGGCTAACAGCGGCCCGAACACCGGCAGTTCACAGTTCTTCATAACACTGGCACCAGCCTCGCATCTGGATGGCAGACATTCGGTCTTCGGGAAATTGATCAAGGGTGAGGATGTGCTCTTGGCGATAGGAGCGGTTCCGGTGGACGACAGGGACAGGCCGCTGACCGACGTGACCATGAAGATAACCATCAAGGGTTGAGTGGACTACCGCTCCTGAGCGACGGAATTGAACTCGTCCGGATTCTGGAAAGTATTATAATACTGCTGCTACGCTTCTAGTTCGGAGGTTCTCTGCCTTGTCAGAGAAGACCAGGCAACCACCAAATGTAACTGAAGTAGTCAATGTCGGCGAGAAGCTAGAAATAAGACTTCCTGAACCTGCCTGCAAAGCTCTTGAGATAACTCCAGGGACAAAGCTTCTTCTCACCGCAGATTCGGCCGTGGGCGAGATCGTGATGAATGTTGCAGGCCGACCAGGATCGCTGCTGGCCGAGGCTAGAATGGTGATAGACAATCATCCTGGCTCCATGGCTAAGATCACTGGAAAGATCGCGGAGGAAAAGGTCAATATAGTGATGTTCCTGCTGCCACCGTCTACCAAGGAGACGATCAGCGGAACCATGCTCTTTGACCTATCCAAAACTAAGAAGACCCTGAGGGAGCTTGAGAAAGTCCTCTCAGAACTAGACGCTGTAAAGAGCATAACGACGAGACTCATCTAGATTCGCAAGTCAAGTAGCAACTGGACACCTTGAATTGAGACGCAGGACTAGTCTCGAACCGACCAAAATTCATTGACAAAAAGAATCTGGTAGAACTGCATTGCTAAGAACAACTCCAATGAAGAGGCTTCATGCCGCTGTTCCGCTGTCATTCGAAGACAATCTACTGAGGGCTCTGGGGAAGCTTGGCGCAGTCCAACTTGTAAGCGACTACACAGTCAAAGGATTCAAGAAAGTCGAGAATGTGGAGAGATGTGAGAAGTATATCAAGCTGCAGCAGAGGATATCATCAATACTATCCTCCATTCCCGCTGAGAGGACCGAGAAGAAAGGTCTTCTCCAAAGCATCAAGCAGACTTTCTCGAGACCTCTTGTTTCGCCTCCGAAAGGAACCGCTGAGTTGACGGAGATCGAGAGTTACGTCTCGGGCTTCGAGACGCAGCTTGACAAGGACCTTGGCACCCTAGAGAACCTGAGAGCCGAGATCGACCGCCTCGAGAGTTTTAGAGAGAGGTTGCTCACACTTCAAAGACACGATTTGAGGATAGATCAGCTGGGAGATTTCCGACACATATTCGTCAAGGCAGGTCTCATGCAGAGGGAGCTGACTCCCAGACTCAGCAGGTACACAGAAGGGACCAGTATCGCCTTCACCTTGCTCCCCGAGAGCAGGAAAGAGGACTTCCTAGTAATAACAGGATTGATGGATGATAAGCCACATATTGAGAGCGCTCTGCCGATCCTCAACTTCAGCGAACTGACTTTTCCCGAAGGCACCAATCCCGACTCCAAAGAGGCTCTGGCCGAGGTCACCTCAGCAATCGACCAGAAGACAAAGGCAGCTGAAAAGGTTGAGGCGGAGATAAGGAATCTCGGCAAGAAGTTCCGAGAGGAATCGAAGCTCTACGAGCCTATCGTCTCAGGAACCCTGAGGCTTGAGGAGGCGAGATCCAGCCTCAGCAGAACCGGAAGAATGAGCCTGATCCACGGATGGGTTCCTGCCAACAGGGCCGAGGAGACAACGGCTGCAATCTCGGAGGCAACATCTGGAGCTGCCTTTGTCAAGCTTGAGGACCCAACACTGCAGGACGATCCACCAGTAAGGATGGAGAACAAAGGCATACTACGCTCCTTCGAGCTGCTTACGAAACTGAGAGGAACACCGGACTACAGAGAGATCGACCCAACTCCAATAATGGCAGTCCTCTTCACAGTAATGTTCGGCCTTATGTTCGGTGATGTCGGTAACGGCCTGGCCCTGGCCATCATAGGTGTGATCCTGCTTCGACTTCAACGGGACTTTCTAAAGATACCTGCAAGCGCTGTCAGGAGGCTTGGAGGGATAATACTTGCCTGCGGGGTATCATCGATGGTTTTTGGGATACTCTTCGGAGAAGCTTTCCTCTTCGAAGGACTCATTCACCCTCTTCTTTTCAGTCCTTTCCACAACCAGTCCGCGATCCTGAGCGTTGTGCTCATCTTCGGCGTGCTGCAGATAGCCCTGGGCTTGGTGTTGAAGATCATAAACATGATCAAAAAGAGAAACTTGCACAAGGCTGTCTTTTCAGGAATCACACTCATCTACTATGTTGTGGGAGTTCTCTTGGCGATAAGATACATCGAGAACATGTCCTTCACAGTCTTCACCGAGAACCTAGTCCTGACGGTATCTGCGGTTGGGCTGCTGGCATTGATCTTTTTCTTCCCGCTTATCGAGGGCCTGTTTGAAGGAGAGGTCAAGATAGTAGAGCGGCTGTTGAAAGGTTTCGCCGAGTTCATAGAGACCTTTATCTCGTTTCTAACGAACTCCATATCCTACGTCAGGTTGGCGGCGTTTGCAATAGCGCATGGGGCATTGGGATTATCAGCCGCGATCCTGGCCCAGACTATCGGTTTGCCTTTGAGTTACGCTCTGATGAATTTTCTGGTCATCGTGATCGAAGGATTAGCCATTCTGATACAGTCTATGAGGTTGACGTACTATGAGTTCTTCACAAAGTTCTACTCAGGCGGCGGATTGCCGTACAGACCTTTCACGCTGCCTCCGATCATTACGTAAGTATTAAATATCGAAAGTCGAGTTTCAAAATCTATCTCCAGCTGGTTGATGTGTGATGGTCAAGAATCAGAGCAAGAGAATAGTAACAAAGAGGAATCTGATCTTTCTGACACCGTTCATCCTCGCATTGCTGGTATTCACAGTTCAAGCCTCAGCAGCTCAGGTTGGGACTGCTGAAACCGCTCAGAAAGAGACGCCTGGTCTCGGGCTGGTTGCAGCCGGCCTCGCCGTCGGTTTGTCAGGCATAGGCGCGGGGATAGCTATCTTTGGATCTACGTCAGCCGGCATGGCGGCGACAGTGGAGAGGCCTGAGCTGACAACGTGGGTTCTGATCTTCGCAGGTCTTGGCGAGGGACTTGCGATCTACGGCCTCGTCGTAGCGATAATGATCCTTGGGAAGATCTAGAGATTCTCTAACTGCTACGCCATATTTGCGGAACCGTATGGGCCATCAGAGGAGCAGCCTTCTCTGGAGAGCCTCCTCAGAGATTCCGAGATCCAGCGCGGTCGCTATGGTTACCAGATCCCTTGCCTCTCTCTCGCAAAGGAGCATGTAGGCAACCACATACCCTAGTTCCAAGAACAGTTGATTAAGAGCGAAGGAGGCGTCCTGATAGAGCCTCCTCGAGAGGGTTATCTCAAGATCGATAGACGGCTCCTTAGACTTCAGAAGTTGCTCTGCAACGTCATCATATGAGGTGCCAGCCAGGGCTTCTGGAGCACCGTCCAGTCCGCTCTGAATCAAGTCTCTCAGAGTGCTCTTGCTCAGTCTGTAGAAGACTGGGATGATGATCTCCTCGATCAGCCTCGACCCGAGATCCCTCATCTTCAGTGAGAGTACAAGTTGGAGATTATGGAGATCAACCTCCTCACCCACCAGCCACCTCAGACCATTACTGTCTGGCAGATCTTTCAGCGTCTCCCAAAGCCTGGTGAAGTACACGTCATCCAGGTAAGACTCCAAGACCACGGGTAAGCCGACCCGTCTATAGTCATCCAGCCTCCCGCTGATTGCGGCGTAGGCGGTCTCTCGAAGCAACGCGACTGCCTCCTCCACATTCTCGACCTTGACCAGGGCTGGAAAGTTCAGGATTGTGTGTTCTCTACCCAGAGGGATCAGATTCTCTTCTTCGATCTTCTCTTGGGAGTGTTTCGCCCTGAGTATCCTCTTGAGGTTTTCAACCTCTATCCTTGCCGCATATGCTTCAAGAAACTCTCCGGCCTTGCCTTTGGTATCCTTTACAGGTTGCAAGAATCTCTCGACAAGAGTTCTGTGGAAGATCTTCTCCAGCCTTACTGAGTCTACCTCTTCAGTCGGCAGCTTGCCGATCTCTGAGGCGTAGTCACTTCTGAGCAGTTGGTCAACCACTTCGGGCAAGCTTCTGGACTTTGATATGGCCTTGAGGTTTTCAGAGGTAAGAAGGTGGGTTCTTCTGCCGTGTGTCCGCGTGATCAGGTAGATTACAGAAGGCGACCTCACGTCTTCGCTCTCCTGATTACCTGTTTCACACGCTTGCCTCTGAAGAACTCCTCAAGAGACTCCTCTTCCAGTCTGCCTTCCACATACCTGATAAGTTCGATGAAGCCGGGTATCAGGACCCTCTCAAGAGCGTTCACTTTGCGGTTGGTCATCATCAGCTCGTAGGCTATGCTCTCGATGCGAAACTCAGCCTCAGCCAGCTCTATCAGCTCATTCATCAGGCCGCTGAGTTCTGAGGCCGCATGATAGGCTGACGAACTCGATACGGATCTTATGCTCGGCTCCTTCTCGATGATGACCTCTGGAACTATCACACCCATTATGCTCCTCGGCCTGACACGAACCTGCATCCTGTCTACTGTGACGGCTTGAGATGCCAGGCCTGAGTAGCCCAAGTTCAGGTAGGCCGCTTTCAAATGCTCGTATGCCTGCATGAGTCTCCCGTCGAGTTTGCCTCGCATGGCAACCTTGGAGAGGAGCTTGTTAGTCTCGGACGCGAGGTGATCCCTTTTCATCTTCAGGAGTTCTTGGCCCTTCTTGGTGAACTCAAGCTGCTCTCTGAGCCTCAGCAGGATTCCTCTTGAGACAGCAGCTCTTCCGGCGACGCTCACTATGTGAAACCTACTTACTACGCTGTGGCCTCGGTTTTCGAGTAGTACTTGGCTACGTACTCTTCATGAATCCTGGTCAGAGCCTTCTCTGGCAATATAGAGAGTAGCTTCCACGCTATGTTCAGGGTCTGATCGATCGTCCTGTTCTCATACTCGCCCTGGTTGGTGAACTGCGTCTCGAAACTGTCTGCAAACTTAAGGTATAGCTTCTCATCCTCGCTCAGACCTACCTCGCCAACTATTCTGGATAGATCCCTGGCCTGTCTGCCTCTTGAGTAGGCGCCGTAGAGCTGGTCAGCAACATCACCGTGGTCTTCTCTGGTCTTGCCCTTCCCTATACCCTTCCTCATCAGTCTGGATAAAGACGGCAGGACGTTTATCGGCGGATAGACGCCTCTCATGTAGAGCTCCCGGTCAAGGAAGACCTGGCCCTCTGTTATGTATCCGCTGAGGTCCGGAATTGGATGTTGAATGTCTCCACCGGGCATCGTGAGGATAGGCATCTGCGTAAGAGACCCAGGCAGCCCCTCGATTATCCCAGCCCTCTCGTATATGGAGGCGAGGTCACTGTAGAGGTAACCCGGGTAGCCCTTTCTGCTCGGAACCTCCTCCCTGGCGGCGCTCAGTTCCCTGAGGACCTCAGCATAGTTTGTCATGTCGCTCAGTATCACAAGCACGTGCATACCAAGCTTGAAGGCGATGTACTCGGCAGCTGTCAGGGCGATTCGTGGCGTGAAAAGCCTCTCGATCGCAGGGTCATCAGCCAAGTTAAGTATGACAACTGAACGTTCCAACGCTCCAGAGTTCCGGAACTCATCTATAAAGTACTGAGCCTCATCATGTCTTAGCCCCATCGCAGAGAAGACCAGGGCAAACTCCTCCTTCTCTTCAAGGACCGCGGCCTGTCTTGAGATCTGAGCGATCACTCTGTTGTGGGGAAGACCACTCTCGGAGAAGATCGGCAGCTTCTGTCCCCGCACCAGTGACAGCATTCCATCTACGGCTGAGATGCCGGTCTGTATGAAGTTGTTCGGATAGATCCTGGCTCTCGGATTTATCGGTGAGCCGTTTATGTCCTCCATCTCGCTTGAGACTATGGCCGGAGAGTTATCTAGTGGCTCGAAGATGCCGTTGAAGATCCTTCCCAAGATCTCATCCGAGAGCGGGATCTTGAAGGCGGAGCCTGAGAAGCTTATGACTGAGTCAGCCTGCAGACCCATCTCTCCTCCGAAGATCTGGATGACCGCTTTTCCTCTTCCAACCTCAAGAACCCTGCCCATCCGCTCGACTCCGTCGGGCGCGCGGATCGCTACGAGCTCATCATACCCGACATGCTCAACATTCTCAACCATCACAAGCGATCCTCTGACCTCCTCCAGCCCGCGGCTGATCAGTCCGTGACTCTTGGCTAGCATTGACTCCATGAACCTCACCTCTAATCCAGACCATACTCCTGTCTGAGCTTGGAGGTCTCGGCGTCGATCTCCTCAGACAGCTTCTGCAATCCTTTGATCCCTGCTTTGTCTTCTTTTGCTCGCTCAAGCCTTGTGATGTGCGGTAGCGACTTGATCCTGTCAACCGGGATCCCCTTCTGGACCAGGTAACTGGCTTTGTCGTAGAAGTCCAGAAGAGTCTGCAAAAGCACCACCTGCTTCTCCATCTCGCAGAAAGCGTCGACCTCATGATAGGCAAACTGTCTCAGGAAGGCTTCCTTTATCAGTTCAGACTCAAGCAGTATCAACCTCTGATCATCAGGCAGCGCCCGCTCACCCATTATTCTCGCGATCGATTCTACCTCCGCGGCCTCACTCAAGATCTTAAGGGCTCTGCCTCTTAGCTGACCGAAGTCCATGTGAAGTCTGCCTTTCCAGTAGTCCGCCATCTTCTCAGCATATTGGCTGTAGCTCTGAGCCCAAGATCCTAGTAGACGGTCGACATAGAGGCTGTAGCTCTTCAGCCAGTGTATGGCTGGGAAGTGTCTGCTGTAGGCGAGATCTCTGTCAAGCGCCCAGAAGACGCCTGTGAACCTTAGGGTGTGAATTGTAACCGGCTCGTTAAAGTCTCCTCCAGGGGGTGAGACTGCGCCTACGATCGAGACTGAGCCTTGTCTCTCTGGTCTTCCAAGGGCCTTGACCCTTCCAGCCCTCTCGTAGAACTCCGCCACTCTATCAGGCAGGTAGGCTGGGTAGCCGCCTTCCGCGGGCATCTCCTCAAGCCTGCCTGAGATCTCTCTTAGAGCCTCAGCCCACCTTGATGTTGAGTCGGCCATCATGGCCACATCATATCCTTGGTCTCTATAGTACTCGCCCATTGTAACGCCAAGGTAGATGCTTGCCTCCCTCGCGGCCACAGGCATGTTGCTGGTGTTGGCTATCAGTATCGTCCTCTCCATGAGTGGCCTCTTGGTTCTTGGGTCCATCAGTTCCGGAAAGTCCGTCAGGACCTCACACATCTCATTCCCTCTCTCTCCGCAGCCAACGTAGACTATCACTTGGGCGGCGCACCACTTGGCAAGTTGGTGGAGCATTATTGTCTTCCCCGTTCCGAAACCGCCTGGTATGCTCGCCGTGCCTCCCTTAGGCAGGGGGAAGAACGTGTCTATGACCCTCTGTCCAGTCACAAGAGGCTCATCAAGCGGGAGTCTGCCGTCGGGAGCAAAGGGCCGCGGGATCCTGATCGGCCACTCCTGCATCAGCCTGACATATGCCTTCTTTCCATCCCTCTCCAGCGTTGCAACGGGATCCTCGACGGTGAAGTCTCCTTCTGAAATCTGGGTGATTCTGCCGCTCATATTTGGTGGCACCATCACCTTATGGGTAAGGATGGGCACCTCCTGGACGGTTCCAACAATATCTCCTGAGTTAGCTGCATCGCCCTTGACCATCGATGGTTTGAAGCGCCATTTCTTGTCATGGGGAAGTGTGTTCACTTTTGCACCTCTGGCTATGAAGGGCCCTGTCTGGAGTTTGATCCTGTCGAGCGCTCGTCCGACTCCGTCGAGGATGTTGTTAAGAAGCCCTACACCCAGCTCGGCGACCAAGCGTTTGCCGCTGCCGATGATCTTCTCTCCAGGCTTGAGGCCTGTTGTGTTCTCGTAGAGTTGCGCGGTGAACTCCTCAGCCCCGACCCTTATGACTTCACCTACTAGTCCGTCTCTGCCTACCTCTACGATCTCGCCCATCTCGATGTTCTTGATCCCGGAGCCTACGACTACAGGTCCGCTGACCCATCTGACCTGTCCTGTCCTTGACTCTGCCAAATCATTCACCCTCCTTGAATAGCATACTGTAGAGGTCTCCGCTGAGCCGGTGCCTTACGTCTGCAAGACGAGCCTCCAACGTGTTGTTGTAGTACTGGCGACTGTCGGCTGATTGAACGATCACTCCAACGGATGTGATCGGGTTGGAGTCCAGTCGAAGGTCAACCTCCGCTTTCTTGGAATCGGAGATCATCTTCGATATTGTCTTCAGGTTCTTCTTGATCAGATCTGCTGCATCGCTGTCAGCTTGAATGGTAAACTCTGAGCCTTTCATGTTAAGTGCACCCTCAACAACGAGGCCTGTGACGAACTGCTTGTAGGTGGTCGAGTCTGCATCCTTAGCCATCTCATACAGTCTCTTGCTCGCCTCTTCGAAGGCGCGATCAAGCCATTGGGACTTTAGTTTCACAAGCTCTGATTTGTGGCCGATTCGCAGAATAGCTAGCTCAGCTCTCTCCTCTGCGAGCTCCTCTTTGGCCTTCTTCTGCTTCTTCTCTTCAAGAAGCAACTCCGCTTTCTTCTTGGCGTCCTCGATGATCCGTTTGGACTCGATCTCGGCCTTGTTCAGTATGTCCTGGACTTCCGATTCGGTTTCTTTCATTATTTGTGACTTTATCTCCTGAATGCTCATAGTCCCACCCTCGTGACTTCTTTGACTATTATCGGGACGGCTCGCGCGAGGTTCTTCTGAGCAAGTTTGTTTAGGGAATCGATTCTTGATCTGTGTGTCTGCTCGATCCGTTGTTTCTCATCCTCGAAGTCCCTCTCAGGTTGGCTCTGCGATTGTGCTGACGGACTGGAACTTGCTTCAGTGATTGTCTTGCTTGCTTCATCTCTCGCTCTCTTGATCATTTCTTCTGCTTTGATTCTTGCTTGCTTGAGCTTCTCTTCAGCACTTTTTTCTTCTTCAACGAGTCTGGTCAGTTCCTCTATTTCTATGGACAAGGTTCAACCCTCGAATTTCAACTCTGCTCCAACAGATTCACTTATCAGGGAATGAAGCTCCCTAGTTCGCTGTCCAGTCGGTCCTTGGAAGTCCGGAATTACGGCGAATACAGGCTTCCCTTTTCCTAGAGATACGATCTTCGCCTTCTCTCTCTGAAGTTCTTTAGAGAGTTTCTCGGTGAGAAATATGATGTCGTATTTTCCTTCTGAGACCAACCTAGCCAGTACGGCCTTGGCCTCCTGATTACTCTGGATAGGGAAAGCTTCAACACCTGCAAGTCTAAACCCTGTTGCTAGATGCTTCTCAGCGATTATGGCAACTCCGGTCATTTGTGGCCAGCCCTACCAAGAAGATTTACCTATTGTAGTAAAGCATTCTGGTTTTGAGTGTTACGATGGGCTCTGCCTTCCGGCGCAGGCCAGTTCTCGAGGATTATCTACGATAACAAGGGTCAATAGGTGTCTGAAAGTGCTAGCGCCGCCTCGACCTTCTATACCTTCTGGGCCCCTGTTCAGTCTGATACACAGGACCGTAGGACGTCAGATCCTTTGAGCCAAAACTACTTGTGAGTCCCATCGCAGGTGAGGTTTGATATAGACTCCAGTCCTGGTGCTGCTTCTCCCAGTTCATGTGCTGGGCATAGCACTTGGCACAGAACCGCTTCTTGCAGTAGGGGCATTCTTCAGGTTTTTCGAGCTTCACGCCGCAGTTCTCACAGAGTTCCAAGCGGATACCTCCCTCGTGGTTTGCATCTTGGAAGATTTAAGACTTGACCAGCAGGCCAAGATCAGTATTCTGAATCTGCCGGAGAGCCTACCATGGCGTGTTTATGATCGTAACTGGGCAGTTTGCATTAAGAATTAGCTTGTCTGAGGTGCTGATTCCAAAATGCCTCTCGAAGGTGCTTCGCCTGCGCACTCCCAGAACAATGAGGTCTACATTCTCTTTCTGGGCCAGTCTCAGTATCTCCTCAGGCGGGTAACCCTCCAGTAGCATGGTACGAGACCTCACCATCTCTCTGGAGCAGAGTCTCTCAACCTGTTTCAGGTACTCTACACCCTCCTTGCGGTATTGGCCAGTGAAGTCATGTGAGATCTCTCCGACATGCCTTCTCTCCTCGAATATTCTGGACACTTGGTTCGGGAGGACATGGACACCTATCACTTCTGCTCCAGTGAGCTTGGCCAGTCCAACCGCGTACTGGCAGGCTTTGACTGAGTGGGCAAGACCGTCTGTTGGGACTAGTATCTTCTTGATTGAGACTGTGCCATCGACCATTCTGCGTCCACCGATAGGGCAAGAAGCTCTTTGATTGAGGGGTTGGTATCTTATGCCATGATGGGCTAATATCAGTTTTGATGGTAGTGTCAGGTTGTATGACTTTCAGTAGCAGTCTTAGTTCCAGCTTAACAGATTTTAGTAGGCGAGACGTGCAACACTATCGCTGGGATGAGAGATGCGTCGCGGAAAACTTGAAAGATGCGTTTTGGAGAACTTGTGCGCAGTATGGTTCATCCTGCTCGTTGCGTGCTCTCAGATCATTATTGTGTGTGCCTCTCCTTGGGTTGACTATAGGAATCAGGCTGAGTCAACCCTTCAGACTCTGAACAGCCTGAACGACAAGGCAAGTACTATTCATATTAACTATGCTCAGAAGAAGATCTCATCCGAAGAAGCAGTCGCCCAGATGGACGCGCTGGCTCCAAGATTCCAAGAGGTCGAAATCAGAGCTGAGAGCTTAACACCACCTCCTCGATGGGAGCGATATCACCAGAGCTTCCTCAGCACAGTGAGACTTAATCTCGATAGTATACAGAAGCTCAGGGAATACTTCGCATCTGGAGACGAGGAACGTCTCAGGAGCAGCCTCTCGCTCATTCGTACGGCGGTTGAGCAGGCGCGGCAGCTTAGCACATTGATCCCCCAAGACGAGGACCCGCCCGCTGTATCTGAAATGCAAAGGACTCCTTTGAACCCAGTTGCACAGGAGTCCGCAGAGTTAACCGCCAACGTTACGGATCTTCAGACTGGTCTGGCTAAGGTCACGATAAACTTCACAGTCAACAATGGCAACTGGACCGTAAAGAACATGCAGCTTACTTCAGGCTCAGACTGGAACGGTACCTGGACTGGCTCCATACCGGGTCAGGCTCCCGGTTCGACAGTGAAGTATGAGATCGTGGCCGTGGACAGAGGCGGAAATGTTGCCAGATCTGAATTGCAAGGTTATTCGTTATGGGATCCTTCAAGCTATATTCCCTTCATTCTCGTCGCAGTCCTCGCCGTCTTGTTTGTGGTGGTTCGTGTGAGGTCGAGGAAAGGCAAGAAGGAAACTGGGCCAGACTCGCCCGCAACAGCAGAGAATACAGGCGTCCTGTCCTTCAGGTAAGCTTCGTGACCAGGGCTGTGACTCCGCCGATCAGTACTAGTAGCCCTCCGAGACCGCCGCCAACTATTCCGATCACTACCAGAACCAACGTCCAAGGTAGAGTTCCAGTCTTTGGACTGAGGGCCAAGGCTGCTACGCCTCCAATTAAGGATACAAAGACGTACGCCATTGCGGTAAGGTTTGCCGGAGAATAGAATGGTAGTGATAGAACTCTCCCCAGGACACTGAGGATACTTAGAACTATCATCAGTATGGCTCCTACGGTCACGAAGAGTCTTGCGGCTTTGAGAAGTGAACTCTTGTTATTCTTCTTCATGATTCCTCACAAGACCACTGCGAGGTTCATATTTATTCTCTACTCTGGTCTTCCATTAGACGAACTGTTTTAGAATATAACCTGACAATTCATATACCGATTCTTCGTAGTATGGGGAGGCAGGTAACATTGAGCATGAAGAATGTCGCTTGTGTTGGAGTTGGAACGATCGGTCACAGTTGGGCTACTCTCTTTGCCACAAAAGGCTACAATGTCTCAGTATATGACATGAGTCCTGACCTGCTCAAGAGTGCAATGGAGAGGATCAAAGCAAGCGCAGACTTCCTTGCGGAGAAAGGCCTGATTACCAAGAAAGATGCAGAGGCCGCCCTGAACAGGATAAGGGTAACATCAGAGATGTCTGAATGTGTTAAGGGAGCTGACTATGTCCAAGAATCTGCCTTCGAGAGCTACGAGGTCAAGAAGAAGATCTTCTCAGAGATCGACAGAGTCAACGATTCAGCGATAATAGCGACCAGCTCATCAGGCCTGTTGATGACTGAGATCCAGAAGGCCACCAGGAAACCTGAAAGATGCATAGTCGCCCACCCGTGGAACCCGCCCCTGCTGCTGAGACTGGTCGAGCTGGTACCAGGAGAGAAGACCTCTCAGCAAACAGTCCAGACAACATACGAGTTCATGGAGAAGCTTGAGAAGACACCAGTCGTCGTGAAGAAAGAGGTTCCTGGCTTCATAGGGAATAGGATACAGGCCGCGTTGTGGCGTGAAGCTCTGAGCCTGGTTGATAATGGTATAGCCTCTGTTGAGGATGTTGATAGAGCTGTCAGGGCTGGGCCTGGTGCAAGATGGGCCATAATGGGGCCCTTTCTGACGCTGCACCTGGGAGGCGGCCCTGGAGGCCTGAAGTATCACATCGATACCATCCAGCATGGTTTTAATGAGTACTGGAAGACGATGGAGGACTGGAAGCTCATCCCATACCATGCAGCAAAGAAAGCCATCGAAGGTGTTGAGCAACTACCTATCGTGAAGGAGAAGACCCTCCAGGAATTGATTAAGTGGAGGGACAACAAACTGGTCGAGATAGTGAAGATCCAAGAATAGAAGGAGACTGAACTGCATGAGCAAAGAACAGCCTCATAAGATAAGGTTCCATCACGTTGGAATAGTCGTAAGAACCCACGCCATAAAGAACCTGCTTACGGACTTCGTCAAGCTGACTGAACGTACCTGGTACAATAAAGACCAAGGTGTGGACGTCACCTTCCTGCCTGTAGGCAACGCGTACTTGGAGATGGTATATCCCCATGGCAACGAGACCATTGCGAAGTATATCGAGAAGCATGGTGAGGGGATACATCACTTCTGTTTTGAAGTCGATGACCTGGACTACTGGGCAAAGAGATGCGAGGAGAGAGGCTTCAAGGTGGTGAGTAGAGACAGCAGATGCTTCTTCATCCACCCCAAGACCTTCGGCGGAATACTTGTTGAGTTCATAAAATGGCCAAAGGAAGACTCTATGGCCGTGCTCACCCTGCTGGACAAGACAGCTGAGACCGCAAGAGTGTATAAAACCAGCAGATCTACTCAAGACCCGGATCGGCGGAGAGGAACTGCTTAACAAATCTGTCAGCATTCTTGTCAGTTCCCCCGCCCTTGAATGTCTTTGATGCTATCAAGTGATGGTAGAACTCGTGTAGAACCACCGCCGGGTTTCGGAGAATCTCCATGTTCGAGAACACCATAGTTCTTTGCTTCTCCTGATAACAGGCAGCCACGTTCCTATGACCCTTGACTGTGCCGACCCGAAAATCCGGGGGGGCTACGCCGTATTCACTGCTCAGCAACTCAAGGGCCGAGCCTAAGTCGCCCTCTATTACCTTGTTGACTATGGATCGTCTCACCGTATAGCTGATGATCTTCATTGCTCGGCTGGTCCCTCTCTGCCCTTTGGCGGCGCGCGACCCTCAAGCTGCTGGACGACATTCGAGATCTCGTTGACGAAAAGGTCGAGCATCATCTCCCCTTTCCTGCGACTTGCTTTCGTCGCGTCGCCGATTATTCCAGATTCCATTATGGATCTTGAGTCCGTTAGGACCACGTGAGAAGGAAAACTAGGAGCCTCTTTTGTGGCCTCTTCCATCTTCACATCTTCGGGGAACAACACCAGCATTATCGAAGTCTCAACCTCGCCAGCGTGGCCAAACGGTTCATCTATCACTCCCTCCGGCAGCTTCTTCAATATCTCAGGCAACCTGATGATCGCTAAATTGATGTCGCCGTGCCTTTTGAGGAGTTCTTGGGCTGAGAGTTCTAGACTGACAAGTTGTGCCGATCCCAAGTGGCCTGGCAGGAGGACTACGTTTCTGATTCCTTGCGAATACAAGCTCCCAACGATATCAGTGGCCAAAGATCGCATTGTATCGAAGCTGATCGTTACTGTTCCCGGGAAGGATTCGCCTCGCCTGCACACCCCGTAACACACAGGTGGCGCAACTAGGGCCGCAGTCTTTTCACTTACACGCTTTGCTATTTCGTACGCCACTTTGTAGTCGGTGGATAATGGCAGATGGTACCCATGTTCTTCAGTCGAACCGAACGGTACCAGAACCGTCTTTGTCTCTTTGAACCTATCCTCAACTTCCTTCCAGGTCATGCTCTCCATTATCGAAGCAGGGTCCATAATCTGACCTATGCAGAATTACCTTTACGCTTTATGGAAGAATCGGCTTCACCGACGGCTATCTGTTCCACTCTTGATTTCAGCACTGATACTATTGCAGATAGGAATTCGAGGCTTGTGAATGTTCCACGTTTCCCAGGAACCCCACCACAGACATTAGGCTTTATGAAGACGAAATCCTGTTGGTTGAGGAACTTATCTGGGCCTATGATCAGATCTATGGCCTTAGATACTGCTAGGGAGGTTTCTTCGCTTCGGACTATAGAAACAGTGGGCAACGGCTCTTACCGATTATCAGCATATTAGGACGGATCAGATTCTTGGGCTTGTGGCAGAGCATGCATTCTTGGATCTAGTTGATCTTCCGATCTCAAGGCATTTATTCTACTCATATGCGAGTAGGTACAGCTCAACGAGTAAGAAATAATAGGCCCAACAGCAACCTGCGAAGTGACAACAGAGAAGGTGACCTAAGACGAGAAGTTCGCGCCACCTAGCCACAGCCTCAGAGAAACCGCTTTACCCAGCCAAGTTCTCCTGGTGGTCCCCCATACTTGCAAAGCTAGTCATGCGGAGAGATCTAACTTTCGATGAGGTTGAGGAAGCCACCTTAAGGATCTTGAGACTCATTGAGAAGAAAGACCCAGACGTACCTCTAGTTATGACCGGCTTCTTCGGAGGCCTCAGCTCAAAGAGCCCAACTGTCGAAGAGCTTGCTGGCATGAATTCTGCCATGGAAAAGACAAAACGGGTAAGATTCAACTTCTCAGTCAAGAAGCCTGTTGTCACGGCCGGCGGAACTGGGGGCGATACCCTCAAGACCATCAACGTAACGACTCCTGCAGTCCTGTTGGCGGCATCTGCTGGGGCTGTCGCTGTCAAGTCCGGCGCGAAGGCTTTCAGCTCAAAGACAGGTGCAACAGACCTAGCCCTGACTATGGGCATAAATGTCGAGTCGAAACCCCAAGTTGTCAAAAGATGTGTCGAGAGTGCTGGAACAGCAGTCTGGGCTTCTGCTGAAACCTATTCGTGGATGAGCCCTCTGGTGGAGTTGAGAAACAAGCCCTCCGCGCCGGTGTTCTTTCCTTTGATGGGTTCCTTGAGGCTGATGATAGCTACCTCGCTGAACCCCTTCTCAACCAAACGCCAGGTCAGAGGCATCTCTACACCGCAGACCCAGTTAGTGACCGAAGTCTTCTCGAGGGTGGGCTACGAGCGAGCACTCGTACCCTTAGGCTATGGTGATGACGGAAGCGTAAGGATAGATGAGTTCTCCAACCTCGGAAAGACAGTGGTCTCCGAGCTGTTCCTTAATGGAAAGATCGAGACCTACCAGGTTGGCTACGCAGACTTTGGAGTAGCAAGAGGAGATCCCAATGAGATTACGGCCAGGGAAACTCATCTGCAGAACGCCAAAGTTGTTGTAGACATTCTTTCTGGAAAGGATAGGAGCAGCCGAAGAGATCTCATCACGATCAATGCGGCTGCGATACTGTACCTAGCAGATGAGGCCAGCTCATTCAGGGAAGGACGCGAACTCGCCTCCAACGCTATCGACGAGGGAGCAGCAATAAGGAAGGTTAGGGAGCTCATCAGATGCAGCCAAGGGGACGCGAAGAAGCTTGCGAGACTCCTCCCCTGATACCGTCTGATCGAAACCCTTCCTTTTGAGCCTACGAGATCCTAATCTCTCAAGACATCGTACTCCAGGATGACTGTGCCATCAACAACCTCGCAATTCTTCAGATGCAGCTTGAATGTTGAATCAATCTCAAGGTAGCCTTCTCCACCCACGAGCGAGGGTGCGGCAGAGCCACCCCATACAGAGGACCCGATCCATACGAAAAGTTCATCGACCAGTCGGTCTCTTACAAAACTCCATCTGACCTCTGAGCCGCCCTCAACCAGCAGCCGCTTGATACCCTTGCTGTGAAGACGCTCCAGCAGAACACTAAGAGGAATCTCGTCTTCACAGTCGAAGTGGATTACCTCCGCACCTTTCTCGATCAGTCTGTCGGTTCGCTCTTGTGGTGCGGTCTTGCATACAGCCACAATTGTCGGCGCGTCCTCTGTCTTCAATATTTCTGAATCTAGCGGAATGCCCGCCATGCTGTCGAGGACTATCCTCACAGGATTCTTTCCTTGGACCACTCTTACAGTCAGTCTGGGATTGTCCGCTAGAACCGTGCCAGCACCTACAAGGACAGCGTCAACCTCCGCTCGAAGCCGGTGAAGACGCCTCAGGAGCTTCTCACTCATCAGTGAAACGAAGAGCCTGCCCTGTCTATTGGCCGGGGCGGTCTTGCCGTCCACACTCATGAAACCGCCCATGATCACGTAAGGTCTGGCCATGCCACACCAACAGCGCCCTGGTTATCTATTATGGTCTGACATTGAAAAGCCATCCGTAGCTCCGGTCTTGGCAAGGATCAGGATTGAATCCACCCATGTGGCATATGCTTCGTCTTGCCACCAGCGACTTTATACATTCAGAAGATGCTCATTTGGAGCGCTGAGATTGAACAGAGGTTTCACCACGTTGGGCCGGTAGTTCAGCTTGGCATACAGTCTGGCCAAAGAACGTCCGGTTCGCATGCAGCTCTGAAAAACCGGAAGGTCGCGGGTTCAAATCCCGCCCGGTCCACCACGATCCGGGTTCAAATCCCCAAGATTTTTTGTCGGAAACAAAAAAGAAGCCTGAGCCCTTTAAAAGGCGTCCTGACAGACATTGCATGTCAAGGGCGAAGTATCAACATCTGCTGGAGAACCCTGAGGTTAAGCGTTGGTACCAGAATGTAGCTCGGGGTTCAAGGATAACTGCTGATGTTTATCTGCGGA
>CAZRDQ010000020.1:7778-27886 GCA_964598945.1 uncultured Candidatus Bathyarchaeia archaeon | reverse complement strand
CATCTAGGATTACGCCAATATGTTTGGGCATCTCAACTTTTTTGACCTGTCCGAGCAGCCATTTCTCGTAGACTTTGTAGACGCCTACTGCTTCGAGTAACCCTCTGAGCATGAGTGTTTCTCCTAGATCTCTCTCTCCCTGATTGTTACGGAGGCATCATTATCTCAATTCCCAGCCCCATTTTATCATTAGCTTGCCATCAGACTCCTCAACCACTATCACGCGAAGACGCCCGCGTATCCGAGTTGGCTCGAAGGGGTCTTAGATCTTCTCTTGCTCCATCAGAGCTTTGAATTCCTCGAATGACAGTCTCTTGCCTTGACTGAGTTTCGCTGATCCCGACTCGGCAAGTCTCTCTGTTAGCTCTTTGCCCTTCCGCATACGCTCGGCCTCCTCGTCTCCGAAAGCCCCTTTCCAAAGGTTCTTCTTTTCCACGATCTTCTGTACGATCTGCTGCTCTAGAAGCTCAGCCTCGCCACGGGTTTGTATGTACATCTTGTGGGCTTCGTCCGCTTTGGCTTTGGTCTCTTTCAGTCTCTTGACGAGCTGCATCATTTCCTCATGTGATTTTGCGCTGACCTCAGCGGCCCGAAGGACTTTCTCATGGATGGATTGGGCGTTGAGTCTGAGAGAGTCCAAGGTGGCTCTTTGCCCTTTGACCGTCTCTTGAATCTCGTTCAGTGTGGTGTGCTTGGCCAGTTGCATCTCCAAGTCTTTGATCTGGGTCAGGATCCTGTTTTCCTCTCTCGGGTCAAGGGATGATGTCTGCTGTCGCCACTCAAGCTTTTCGAAGGATTCTTTCGTTTCCTTGAAACTACCTCTGACCTGGGACCTCATCTGCTTGGCGGTGGTGGTTATCTCTGTCAGTTTGGTGCGTTTCTCGGTTACCTCGGCTCTTAGTTGGTCTCTTGAGGTTTTGAGATCTTTAACTTGAGCGTTTACTGTGTCTCTCTCACGCTTGATAGTTCTTATCTTCTCGCCCAACTCCTTCAATTCACTGTTGAGGGAGTTGCGCTTCTCAGCCCACATCTTCCAGTCGTTTTGAAGCTGTATCCTTCGGACTCTGAGTTTCTCGACTTCAGCATTGAGGGCATCGATCGTTTCGTACGTGGCTTTGGCCGTGTCATCGACCAATCTGTATCACTCTTATTCAGTCAGTGAGAGCTGTTCGTTGGCATCATAATTTGGGTGATCGTGTTTCGGTGTGTATGTATCAATCATTCGCTGATCATCAGATTACTTCAACAGATTAGATGCTGACAGGTTTCTCTGTCGAGGTATAACCGCATTTCTCGCATACTAGCATAAACATGTAGCTGTAGTCTCTTATCGAGGCCTTCCTCGTAAGTTCTGCGCCGCACCTTGGGCATTTCTCGCCACTTTGTTTCTTCACTTGCCTTGCCTTCGTGAATGTTCTATTGCTTTTTCATTTCTGATGGGTGTCCTTCTTGAATAAATCTTCTGTTTGGCTGTTGTTCCGTGGTTCTGTGGGCGGGTCTGTGCGAGCCTAGATGAGGGTTTCCAGCATCTTGCCCGCCAGGTTCTCTTCACGCGGTATCCATTTAAATACAACCTTCCTGTCTCGGCAGAGCGATCTAACCTCTTCTGCCAGTTCTCTGAGTTTTGAGTTCCTGATCTCGTACTCCCCATTCAGCTGCCTTACCGCCAGCTGGCTGTCTGAGAGTAATGTCAGCTCCTCTCTGGGATGCTCTTGGAGTGCTGCTATTATTGCTTTGTATTCAGCCTGATTGTTTGTGAGATGTTGCTCTCCAAGAAATACTCTGGGTTTGCCGCCAGGGAATAGATAGCAATATGCTCCATTCTTGCCTGAACCGTCGACGTAGACCTCTAGGTTGCCCATAGTCGCACCTACTTGAGAGTTCGAGTGGCCGTGACGGGTAGGTGACCATCCACGTTCGACTTGGCTACTGACGGGTATCTAGGCCTTCTCCAGGAGAATTCTGGCGTCTACAACGCTGAGGCCTTTGTTGTAGGCCATTATCGGGTTTAGGTCCATCTGATTGATCTGCGGCAGATCCATGAGTAGTTTGGATGATGCCAGTAGAACATCTACAATAGCCTCCTCGTCGACTGGTTGTTGGCCCCTGTATCCCTTCAGGATGGGGTATGACTTGATCTCGGTTATCATCGAACGCGCGTCTGTTTTGTCGATCGGTGCTATTCTGAAGGTGACGTCCTTGAGTATTTCCACGAAGACGCCTCCCAGGCCGAACATCAGCGTCTGGCCGAACTGCGGGTCCTTAAGTCCACCCACTATTACCTCTGTTCCTTTGGGAGCCATCTTTTGGACGAGTACACCACTGATCTTGACATCAGCCTTGTAACGTTTGGCGTTATCGATTACCTCTTTGTAGCCCTTCTCAACCTCCCCTTGACTGTTTAACCCAACTATTACGCCCCCAGCCTCTGTCTTGTGTAGGATGTCTGGCGAGACTATTTTGAGAACGATCGGGTAGCCGAACTTCTGGGAGGATTTCAAAGCCTCTTCGTTGCTTTGAGCGACAGCAAAGTCTGGTGTCGAGATTCCGTAATCGACGCATATGGCTTTTGCTTCTGGTTCGAGGAGGTTGAGCCTTCCCTCACTCAAGGCTTTCTCAATTACCTTTTCAGAGGTCTTCCCCATCAGATACACATCCGATGACTATAGCAATGTTATTGTTCCCTGCTTGTCAAGTCAGAGCCGCACTAGTTAGGTTTGACATATGCAACGGATCCCATTTTGCAGACTACTGCAGGCAGTCAACACTTAAGGATTTCCCCGTCCCTCTCACGATCTCTATGCCAAAAAGACTTGGTCAACTGGTCCGTAGCATAATCGAGACACTCCCAGCTTGCGTACTGTATGAAGCATGGAGGGAGCATTTCCAAGATGACTGCCTGAAGTCTGCGAAAGCTAATCGTTCTTTTTTCCTGCTGACCAGATTCAGTCTGTTGGGTGTTCTTATTACTCGATTGAATCAATTTCTATGCGATAGTCAGGGTCGAAGCTCCTCACCGCCGGTCAGAATACGCGTGAGCGCTGCATTCAAACTCACGAATCCTCTGTCCTCCTTCGAAGCGATCGGTATCATATCGAAATTAAGGCCGGTTCGGAAGATGGCTTTTGAGAAATCGCTCCCAACGAGTGAAGCGGTCTTGTCTGGGATCTTCTCTAGCGCATCGAGTAGCCTCGCAGGGTTCTTAGCCCAACTGAGCGTCTCCTGGAGACGCTCCTTCGTGAGCAAGTCTATCTTGGTCAGAACGTAAACTTGCGGTTTAAGGAGCCTGGTGTGAACAGCGGCCGCAAGATAGAGGTTTGATACATAGTTCATGGGTGCAGAGGAGAAGGGGCCGTCAAACAGGTAGACCACTGCTTTGGGGCATCCTGCGATCTCGTTCACTATGAAGGGGCCGCTCTCTCTTAGTGCGAAGAGTTCGATCTGTCCGGGCGTGTCTACGAGAACTATGTCCGGTTCAATTTCATCCAGACTGTCCTTGATCTCCTCTATGTTGTCGCTTAGGAGATCTGCAGCCACTATGAGACCTCCGTTCGGGCCTAGTTGGTACCGCTCCATTATCTCCTCCAGATTTATGTAGTCTCGAACGTCGATGTCCGGATTGTATGGCAGATTAGTTACCCCTGGGTCGAGATTAGCTGCGACTACATTCTGTTCATTGAGTCTCAGCCATTGCTGAAAGAATCCGACGAGTGAAGACTTCCCTGAGCCTGCCATACCCACTATGAAGACTACATTCATCTACACTTACCTCAACGTCTTCTCACAGAAAGGTCCACGGTCGTCTAAGGTACACCCGCTCTGGGGTGCCGGTTGTCTGGCATGGATCTCCCTAGAAGCTCACTCATTAGGGTGAGTGCTTTCAGGATTCTCTTTCTTGAAAGCTTGAGCTTGGCTGCCTTGGCTGAGAAGTGAAGCTCAATGTTGCCTTCTTCTGTTCCTTCTCCTCCTTTTGCATGGAACTTTATGTATACACCTGGAATGTGTTCCATAACTCGGCCGATCATTGGAGCAAGCTGGGACTCAAGCAAGCTCCAGACGATGAGGCTAGTTTCATAGAAGTATTGTGTTCTGGACAGTCGCCTGATCAGGCTTTCGAAACTCTGCCCGAAGATTGATTGAAGCTCTGCTGGAACCCCGGGAAGAACAATGAATCTTATTCCCTTCTGTCTCAACGTCACTGCTGGAGCTGTCCCGACTGGGTTGGGAATGGCTTTGGCGCCAAGTGGGAACGTGGCCATCTTCAGTCTAGGTGGAGTGAGCTGGGTGTTCCCTTCCAAGATTCGCCTGTACTTTGACTTAACCAGTCTGAGTGCGCTCCTGCTGATCTGAAGAGGCTTCTTGAAGGCTTTTGAGAAAGCTTGTAGCGTCTTGTCGTCAAATGTAGGGCCTAACCCTCCAGACGTTATCGCTATGTCAGGTCTTCTCCTTAAGATCTCTCTGAGGACTGAACCGATGATTCTGATGTCATCCCCTACGATGGTTACCCTTGTTACCTCTCCACCCAACTTAGTTATTCTTTCAGACAGCCACTGCGCATTCGTGTTCGCTGTCTTGCCTATGAGCAACTCATTGCCTATGCATAGGATCTCAACTTTGCAGGCCAATTTAAGACCAGCAGATCCCGGTCTTCAGTCTTTTTTGGATAACCACCAATTTAGGTACTCCTTCTGTTTTCTCTTCTTCTGCTCGAAAGAGGCCTCCCGACTGTCGAGCATCCTGTCCCTTGCTTCCATAAGCTGTTGAGAAGTGAAAGTCAATCCACAACTCTTGCAAGCGTACTGCTTGATTACAGGGTCGTACGCTAACTCTCCGCCACACTCTGAACAGTAATTCGTCATCTGATCTATGCATCTCAGGCGGCTTGATGGACTGATCTATAATTTCTACCTTTTGCTTGCAAGATCTAGGACGGACTCAATCCTGAGGTGTCGCTGGGACATAGTAGTACTCGCCCATTTCCTTCTGGAGCCTGTCGAGTTTACTCTCGGCCTTGTTGACCCTTGGCCTGCCAGAATCTGGATCCCGCCTGAAGGTCATGCCCATCATAGAGAGGAAGGCATTCATTCCTTGCCTTAGGGAGACGGGGCTATTTGCTCTGCCGTGCAGACCGGCCTCTCCCTCAAAGACCATTAGGCGATCTGAGAGGAAGTCTTGGGCGACGATGTCATGCTCAACAACGAAGACAAATGCACCTTTTTCCTCAGCTAGCCTGCGAATCAGCTTGGCGACGATAAGCCTCTCCTCTACGTCTAGGTATGCGCTAGGTTCGTCAAGGAGGTAGACCTGCGCGTCTCTGGAGAGACACGCCGCAATAGCTACTCGTTGGAGTTCGCCGCCGCTCAAATCCTTCAAGCTTCTGTCGAGGAGCCTGTTCAGCCCCAACGGCCTAAGGAGATCACTCTCGAAAGTCTCAGTTCCGAAGCTTGGTGAGAGACTGGAGAGCAAAGAATGGACTTCTCCAGAATATTCGGTCGATATGTATTGTGGCTTGTAGCTTACTGTGCAACCCGCCAGAGGAGTCTGCCCATCACTGCTGGAGCTGTCGATTCCTGCCAATAGTTTTATGAAGGTTGTCTTGCCTATGCCGTTAGGCCCGAGTATCCCAACAACCTCACCACGAAGAACCTCACCTGGCGCCACTTCAAGGATGAAGACGTCCTTGGCCTCTTTCATTCGTGCCCATCGAATGCTCATGCCGCCTTCGCCTCTTGCCTCCCTTGCTGGCTTGAAGTGGAATCTGATGGGTTCGGGCCGAAACCTCATGTTCTCGTCAGCTATGAACCCGCTCAGATAGGTGTTTATTCCCGTTCCCAAGCCGTGGGCGTGGGACACTATTCCATAGACCCCAGGCTCACCGTAGATCAGGCAGACCTGGTCTGATAGATAGTCAAGCATGGCTAAGTCGTGCTCAGAGACTATGACCATCTTGTCCCTTGCAGCGAGGGCCCTGATTATTCTTGATGCGCGAATCCTCTGCGCAACATCAAGATGGCTTGAGGGTTCATCGAAAATGTAGACATCTGCGTTTCGCGAGGCTGTGGCTGCGATAGCTACCCTTTGAAGTTCTCCGCCGCTGAGGACCTCGATCGAGCGGCCTATGATCTCCCGCAACTGCAACTCATCAATAAGCCGGCACGCCTCACCTTTTTCGTCTGCGGATTCAAGTAGCTCTGAAACTCGGCCCTTTGCAACTTGGGGGATCTTATCGACATACTGGGATTTGTAGGCTACTTTGAGTGTCCGTTTTGACAGCCTTTCGAAGTATGCTTGGAGAGTCGATCCTCTGAAGTGTCGGATCACTCCTGCCCAGTCTGGAGGTGACGTGAAACCTCCCAGGTTTGGTCTTAGCTCACCAGCTAGGATCTTGAGAGCTGTGGTCTTTCCTGTTCCATTTCTTCCAAGGAGTCCCGTGACAAGACCGGCCTGGGGTGTTGGAAGGCGATAGAGCTTGAACAGGTTTGGCCCAAACCTGTGACTGCACTCGCTCTCCAGTTCCTCAGGTAAGTTGACTATGGTTATTGCCTTGAAGGGGCACTTCTTGACACAGATCCCGCAGCCTGTGCACAAGGACTCAGTTATCACTGGGGCTTCTTCGGACTCGATGAACTTTATCGTCTCGACCCTAGTTCTGACCTTCGGGCAGAACTTCACGCATAGGGATCCGCATTCTTTCGGTTTGCAGTCGTCCCTATCTAATACTGCGATCCTTGCCATAGAATTCATCCGGTAGAGAATTAGAAAAACGAATAGGAGGCGAAAAGGAAGAAAGAAATGATCGGGGCTAGGCTACCACTCCTCTTCTTCCCAGCCTTCTTCTTCGCCCCAGTCTTCCTCCTCGCTGGTTTCTCCTTCATTATCCCATTCGATTCTTTTCATCATCAAGGGCTGAAATCCTCACAAACCAAAGGCTTAATCTGCGTAGACCCATATGCTTTTTAAGGTTTATGGTAGCTGATTCCCCTTCACTTCTTTTGGGCGTCAATTCACTCATGGATGTTCAATCAGCAAAAAGCGTTCAAGGCCTCTGGAAGTTGAGATAGACTTCTGATAACAAGATCGGGTTGAGGCATCTCATTCGGAACCCTAGTGGCTTCATGGCCGATGAGACAGCTCTTCATCTCTACACTTCTGGAGCCAATGATGTCATGCTTGATCGAATCGCCCACAAAGATCGCCTGCTCGGGACCAAGGAACATCTCTCTTAGCGCGTGGAGGAAAATGCCTGGATACGGTTTCCGAACCCCAAACTCTGCCGATGTGACTACGCACTCGAAATACCTGTTGAGGCCCAGTCGTCTAAGTACACCGTTGGTGACTTTCTCAGATGAGGTGTTCGTAACTATTCCTAGGCGAAACCTAGACTGAAGCTGGTCAAGCACAGGCAGAGTCTCCGTGAATGGAACCGCCGAGTTTACTCTTGCGTTGACCATTGTTTTCTCAGCAATGGCCAGAACCTGATCTGCTACTTCTCTGCCGCAGAGCTTGTAAGTGAGACTGCCAAGCCAGGTGCTCATGGGTATCTCAATCATGAATCGTTCGCGTAATGCATTGATCGCTTCATAGTGCGCCCAATACCACCCGAGAAGAACCTCTTTGGAGATCTCGCGGCCTTTCGAGACGAATAGCCCAAGGAGCGACACAATGGCTGCCTCATCGACCTGCCGATCCTCAACATCTCTAGTAGTCAAGGTTCCTCCCAGATCTAGCAGTATTGCTTCAAGATCAGTCAATCCGCTTCCTCCGAGGCTTCAATACTCACTATGGCTAATTAGAGTTCCCGCCGTCGTATCCTCGGCTAGGAATCCCTCATACGCATCGCAAACCATTGCTGAAGTCTACTGCTTCTTTACGCCCGGGCTATGAATCGACAGTGTGGTGTTTTGCTTGGGCTCCTAGAGGAAGCTCTGTGATCATTTGACGTAGATCAGCCCTAGCACATAGCTTTCTGCTCTTCATTGTGTACAGTATTATGAGGCATTTATGGTGACGAAGAGCATATCAGTGGAGCATCTCGATTGAGGTGTGGATGCATTCAAAATAGAATCATGGCTATAGGCAATGAACTCTGTTACAGAAAGGTAGCAGGTACAAATTCATTCTAGCTAGCTGACCGGGCTACAAGGCTTGGGGATGCTCACAAGAATAATATGCACGAGGGACTCTGAAAATGAAATCTGCAGGGTGATCAACGAGCCTCTAAGCAGGAATCCGTACTTCCTGCTGATTACGGGGGGGCTTGGACCAACAAGAGACGATATGACTACTGACGCAGTATCAAAAGTGGCTCAAACGGAAATATGGATAGATGAGACGACGCTTGTACGGATCTCGGAACGCGGAGGTATCCCCGGAGGCAGACTGCCACCACACTGCAGAGTGGCAAGGACTCTCTCGGGGGCCACGATCTCGACCAATCCTGTAGGGGCCTCGCCCTTAACAGTACTTAGAATGGGTGAAACTACACTCGTGGTCATGCCGGAACCTCCAAAAGAGGTCTAGACGATCTTTTAGAGATATGTATCTGATCTCATCAGGAGAAGGATCTCTTACAGGAGTCGTTCCAAGAGGGTAGTAGTGGAAATGGTTGAATCGGAGGTCACACCACTCATTGAAGATGTTGAGAAGGCGTTCGCTGACATCTACTTGAAACCCCTAGTGAGCGAGTTTACCCCAGCATATGGTCCACCCATGGAGATTTTGACCTTCCCAGAAAATGAGGAAGCTTGCAGTCACCTGATTGAGGCGGCTGTCCGATTCCTTGAGAATGCTGTCGGATCCAGGAGACGCAGGATAATAATTGCAGACGCGCAGCAGAATGAGTGAGGTAATCCCGTGCTGATTCGACTTACCGAACACAACACGATTCTTCTAATAGAAGGCCTAGTCTCCGCGGGCAAGGTTGAATTCATCAGACTAATACAGGTGTTTGGCAAGATCGCCCCGAACAGCATTATCCAGATGGTTAACGGGAGTGTGATAATTGGCTATGATCACGTTTTGTTCGCTGTCCTAAATGCTCTGAACGCAAGAAAGAACAGGCGAATGATCTGTGAAGACCTTTCCCTAGAGATACTAGTATACCTCTCTGCCCAACGACAAATCAAAAACAGCATGGAAATGCTTGGAGTCAGAGATGAAACCAAACAGCTTGTCATGATCGCCATCTCCGAGAATCAAACTGAACTGGAGAGACTGAAGGAGTCGGCCCCTCATGTGGCGGATCTCACCTCCGACAATTCCTTCCTCAACTCATGTAGCGACGAGAAACTGGATCTGGTGAAGAGAACCTTCAGAATATCTGATGCTGAACTTGAGTCAATTGGACGAAGACCACTCTCGGAGAAAGAGAAGCTGGAGAGGCTTATCGTTGAGAAGATCGCGCTTCTCGCCGTCAGCGTCTAAGGGTCCGTTTTTCCTTCTCAACTGCCAGTGTATCTTGAGGAGTAATTACGGACAACCCTGCCAGGTGAGAGATTATCTCCACCAAGAGAATCTTGTCAGGGTTCTCCAGATCTACTTGCCTGTCGATCTTCGAGGCTACCGCTTCTATTATGTCCTTGGAACTCAATTCGCTGTGCCTCTTTCTTACTGTCACTCGATAAGACTCATCTGCCCTTATTTTCTGAGACAACTCGTGTGAGAGACTGGCGATTTCTGCCAGGTCAGCCTGAACGATCCTCTCTACTGGAGTTATCTTGAGGACGTATCGTAGCTCCCAAGGCCTCTCTCTGAGGATGCTTCGTATTTTTGATGCAGCCTCTAAGGGCTCGATGGATGTCTGTGCTACTACAAGACCTATTGCAGGAGTAATGTCAACCTCTGGACTCTTGTCGCCGAGTTCGTTCAGGAGATACCAGATTTCCCTGCAGGCATTGCGCTCATTGCCACGGGAGGTTGATACCAGAAGGTTGAATCTATCAAGCATCGCGCTGACCTTGCAGGGCCAATGAGTTTCTCGACATGCATGTATTGTTTTCGGGTATGGAGAGGAAATCTGGGCGAAAGAGCCTGCTCTGCACAACTACACGAGATGATTTGGCGTTCATCCAAGCTTCTAGGTTCGGACACAATCCGATCAGACAACCTGACCAGTCAATAGTATTGAGGCGAGCATCATAATCAATCCAGCCGTAATGGCCAGAGGAAGGCCGGGAAGGTAGCTTCGTTTCTCCAAGATTCGCATTCCCAAATAGACACCAAACAGAACTCCGAGGGAAGACATCGCATAAGATAGGAAGCCGTAGTTTGAAAAGGCAACGGAGGCCAACATGGAATAGAATACCATATCACCCATGCCTATGGTTATCTCGCCGAGGTTGAAGACCGCACCGGTGAATTCGCTCTGACTCATGCTGCCAACAAGCCTCCCGATGGGACCTCTATAAACCGACAGAATATCGTATACTACCAAGGCTCCCAAGAGAGTGATGGCTGAAAGCAGGGGTATGGAGAAGGCTAAGAAAGTACCCAGGAGGGCGCCTATTGAGGCTGAAGAGAAAGCGTGGATCAGTCCTCCTGCCTTGTAGACTGCAAGCACCATTATAGCGGTCAGACATGTCGAGATTATGGCTAGAAAAGATTCGCTGCCCACGACTGCTTTCGGCATGGAAATAACGTTTTGAAGCTTGGAGAGATACCAGGTTGACAAGAGAAATGTAGCTGATACTAGGGAGAATCTTACGATAAACTTGACAATAGTAATGTGTCCACTTCTAACGATAAGGTAGATGAGAGTCGCAGCTAGCAACAGTGGGAATAGGAAAGCTAGGGAATTCAAAGACGCCCCTGTTGGTGTCTCTGGGAAGACTGTGAGGCGCTCAAAGTAAAGCCCAGATCTTGCTAGATATAGCGACAGAATACCTGTGAGGAGTAGAAGCCATGTCTGAGGGAGCAGATAGGTAAGGCTGACCTTGAAGCTCATATCTCGAAACTCTCACCCGGCTTGGGAGCATAGCTTTCCAAGCCAAGCTCTTTTGAGGCCCAACTCGCAAGTCTGATACAGTTTGTTTCCGCACCATGAACAGTGAAGACCTTTGTTCTACCTCCGAGCTTTGAGAGCATAGTTTGGAGGTCAGAGCGCCCTCCGTGTGATGTGAAGTCGAACTTTTCAACATCGGCCTCAACCTTTCGTGATCTCCCTTGGATGACGAACTTTCTCTTCTCAAGGAGGATACTTCCTGGGGTGCCCGGGATCTGGAAGCTAACTAGAAAGACGGCGTTGCTCTTCTTCTTGGCGACCTCCTCCATATAGAACATCGCCGCTCCTCCCTTCAGCATTCCGGCCGGCGAAATGATTACTGACGACGTCTTGACCGCTTTCCTCCTTTCATTCCATGTGCCCACCCATCTTGTTTTCTTGACGGCTTTCTTGAAGAGATCCTCGTCCTTCAGTGAATCTGGGTGGTTCATGAGGATCTCAGTGGCATCCAAGGCCATCCCGTCCATGAATACGGGGTGCTTGAAGTTGTGCGCTGCGAGCACAGTCGCAATCTCCTGTGATCTCCCTACGCCAAAGGCCGGAACTAGGACGATTCCTCCTTTTTCCACGATTTCGTTGACTCTTGAGACAAACTCCTTCTCTACGGTCGCCCTGTCCGGATGATCTTCGGTCGCGTATGTAGCCTCGGTGACTATCGCATCAAGGTCGCCATGGTTCTGGTCAGATGATCCCAGTGTTCTTGTCTCACTCGGATTGAAGTCTCCCGTGTAGAGAATGCGCTTGCCGTCTCCTTCGATGAGGATCTGGCAGCTACCGGGGATATGCCCCGCATTGAGAAAACTGACCTTCGCCCCTCCTACCTCAAACGTCCTCCTGTAAGGAATCGAGATGTAGTGTTCCATCATCGTCTCGAGATCGATATACTCGTATGGAAGAAAGTAACCGCTGATGTGAATGAAGTCCTTGATCAACAGGTTTGTGAACTGGAAGGTTGGTTCAACGCTGTAGAGTGGGAGGTGGCGTCGTAGGTAGAAGAGAGGCAATAGTCCGCTGTGGTCCAGATGGGCATGTGAGAGCAGGATTGCGTCAAGGTCCTTGGGGGAGATGTGCATTGGAAAACCAACGGCATCATTCATGATCACACCGTAGTCCAGCACTAGGCGCTTCTGCTCTGTCTCGACGGCCACGGCGGACCGGCCGACCTCTCTGCACGCCCCGAGGAATTGAAGCTTCAAACACTGTCACTCTTCGATTACTGAAGTGCGCTCTTCACTATTCGCGCCCCGCTATTAAACAGAACGAAGATTAACGATGCTGCCACTTCATCTCAATAATTCTAGAAATGCTTTAATCAGGGCTTGCCTCTTGGGAACAACCACCACATGACGGGTCTAAAAGATGACAATTAGAATAAACGTTGACAAAGGCGACTACAAAGGTGCCGTGTTCATCACAGGCTTCCACGGAATTGGAGAGACTGGTTATATCGCCACTTCTTTTCTCGTACACGCGTTGCACGCTAGTAGGATTGGATTCGTTGAGGTTGAGCATCCACCACCATTCGTTAACGCTACGCCGAGTGCCCTTGTGACACCCTTCGAGATGTACAGAAAGGAAAAGATGGTCATCACCAAGCTTGAATTTTCACCTCACAAAAGTGAGGAGGCGGAGTTCATCAAGACTCTCTCATCATGGGTGGTCAAAGAGAGATTCAGAGAAGCTGTACTAATTGGCGGCCTCGATGCGAGCTTCAAGACAGGTAACTCCCCTCTCAGAGTAATCCACACGAGAGCCTACAAGAACAGAACCAAATCCCTTAATGCTCCTAGGCTTGAGGAAGAGCTTTCGGTCTACGGACCGCTGGCACTCATGCTGAGCGAGTTCGAGATTCATAATTTTCCTGCACTGGCTATCCTACCATACGCGTCCTCAGCGAGGCCAGATCCAGCAGCTGCCGCTGTTGCAATAAGAAGTATCTGTAAGGCATGTAAGATGGAGGTTAACGTCTCAGACTTGGAAAAAGATGCCAAGTATATAGAGACAGAGATCGAGCAGAGAATGAAACAGGCGCACAAGTCACTCCAAGGCATGTTCGTATGACTGAGGCAGGCGCCTATCCCAGTGCGCTTGTCCACAAGCACTATGCGAAGAGCAGAGCCATCATCATTTCCGTAGCCTAGGGGCGGTCTGCTTACGGCTCTTCTCAACTTCCCTCAGGGCGGTGCACAGACTCTCGACCGCTTCATCTCGCCAGGCATCCCCTCCTCCATAAGAGATTCTGAGCTTCTGATTAGTTTTCTTGCATAGACCTTTGACTTTGGACAGAATAGTTCTAGAGAGGTTTTCGTCTGAGATGTGAAGGATTATCTGACTGTTCCTGAATCGGCCCAGATATTGTACTACGGCTTCTGCCGTGTCTCGGAGTACATTGGAGTCTAGTTGTTTGCTGGCCTCTGTCTGAGCCACGGGGAATACATCGCCCAGTTCCATTGGGAAGATCCCATAGGGGATCTTGAAAAAACATATGTGAAGTGCCTGTTCATCGGCTGATTTCAATACCTTCTTCACAGCGTTGTCAGCATAGTACGGCCTGGTAGTTGGTGTCGGCAGCAGAACTATGGTCTTTGATCCCTCCGGCGGCAAGTATTCATTGGTGACACGCGTCCTGAACCTAACGATTTCCGGCCTGCTAAGGTCCAATCGATCAAAGAAGAATACTCCTCTCTTCTTGGTCATTGGTGAATGCTTCTCGAAGAGAGCGCGGTACCTGCTGAGAACATGAACCGCTTCGTAAAGCTTGGGGTGAGCTCTGACTCTCTGCATTACAAGTTCCCATAATCTCCCCTCTATCGTGCTCTGTTTTATCCTGCGTATCTCCTCGATTAAGACATTGAGATTGTGAATTGAGAGTTTTCTCGTTTTCTCGCTTGGCGGAGAGGTTTTCAGATCCCTAACGTCACTCTTCCTGCAAATACTACAGGAGCATGGCAAATACTCCAGGTCATCAAGCCGCACCGTCCCGTTAGTGGTCATGTACCTGTTGTTTCTGGCAAAGATTGCGTATGAGGCGGAGTCGAAAAGGTCGCATCCCAGAGAGACGGCAAGGGCAAGCATTGATGGGTGGCCTCCTCCGAATAGATGAAGAGGAATGCTTGGACTGATGTTCTCTCTGCAGGTTAAGATCATTTGGACAAGTTCTCGATACATGTATTGTTCCATCACCTGCGTCGGGCTGCCCAACGCCAGTATTGGAAATGATCTGCTGTTCATCTCTCTGGCACATTGTGCCACCATGTCAAAGTGAGTTCCCCCTTGAACCGGACCGACCCAAAGAATATCCTTCTCTGTTATCGTCATGAGGGCCTGATCAGCCCTCTTGATGGTCTCACTCACCGTTCTCTCAGCGTGTCTTCTATTAGTAGTCAGGCCTGTCGGTATGTCCAGAATGACAGCGATGTCTGATCGTATTCGCTCCTCAAAAGTGATAATCTCAGCCTGATCAGCTTCTATCTCGCCGTAAGTCAGTATCTGGTAAGCGCCGGAGTCAGTGGCTATCACCCCGTCAAAATCGAGGAGCTCATGTATTCCTCTGTCAATATCGAAACCAAACGCTCTGCGAGTCAGGTAGGCATTCGTCATTATTGCCTGGAACCCCATATCCTGCATCTCCTTCCCAGTCACAATTTGATTGGCAGGATGGATCACAGGGAGAAGGCATGGAGTCTCGATCACTCCACTCTTGGTGTGTAGCCTGCCCACTCTGCCTAGGACATCCTTGTCCCTTACCTCGAAAACGTGGTCTTTGCCAAGGGAGTATTGGGAAACCAACTCAAGTCCCGTATCAGAAGCGAATTGTCATCAAGGTCTAGTCAAGCAGTCTATAAAGTGATCACATCAGAAAGCTTGTTAAGGGAGTCGGCATGTACACCTCTCGGTGACATCGATGCCTTATGTACAGGTCAACCTTTTAGAGGGACGAAGTGAAGAACAGATAGAGAAGCTTGTAGAAGCTATTACGGACGCAATCGTGAAGATATTTGGCGTCCCCAAGGAAGTTGTTTGGATAGAATTCAATGAGATGCGAAAGAATAGGTTTGCTCAGGGAGGAGTCCTCAGAAGCAAGAAACAACCCTGAGCACCTTCTGTTTTCCAATACTTGTGGCTGGCAGGATCAAATAGTGTGAGTGCCTCATTTTTCTCTGAGATGCCTCAGCTGAAGGAGCCGGTCCTTGTTGAGGCTCTGCCTGGAATAGGCTTCGTAGCGAACATAGTCGGGTTACACCTAATAAGGGAGACCAATGCAAAACGTTTCTGTGCCCTTCATTCACCATCATTCCAGGCAATCGTCCTGACTACTGAGGATGGAGGGGTCAGACCCCCTGCAAACGAAATCTACTACACTAAGACCGGAACACGAAACGATCTCGTCATCCTCTACGGAAATACTCAGGCTCTCAGCGTTGAAGGACAGTACGAACTGTCATCAAAAACCTTGGAGATAGCACAGGATCTTGGCTGCCGGACTGTTGTAACCATCGGCGGCTTGAAAAGGGACTCTGCGCCGGTTCCCCCGAGAGTCTTCTGCACAGCCACTGACAAGGATATCCTTGACAAGATCACCCATCTTGGGGCCTCAACCCTCCTGGGAAGAGTATACGGAGCTGCTGGCCTGCTCCTCGGTTTGGCTAAGCTTCGCGGTATGAACGGTTACTGCATACTAGTGGAGACTCTAGGCCTTTATCCTGACGCGCTAGCGGCGAGGGTGGCACTTGACTTCTTATCGAAATCTTTGGAGTTTAAGGTCAATGTCTCAAGCCTGGATAGGGCTGTTGAAATGACACATAAACTCCTTGGTGAGAGTGATCAGGAGTCAGATGCAGGAGAGAGTGGGGAGGTCTAGGAAGATCTTTCTCTCTCACGCATGAATTCTTCGTAAACCTTCTGGACCCGCTCAGCAGCAGGCCCTCGACCCTCAATCAGTCCTTTCTCAGTGACTCGGATCTTATCCATAACAACAATGACCCCCGCCTCATCGATTACTTTCACCATCTTCGGGAAGACCCTCTCAAGCCTTTCCGCGAAACTGCGGAGGTCAAAAGGCGTCTCGAGGCCGAAGACCTCCAAAATTGATCTTCCGTTGATAAATAGTCTACCTATCTCCTTGCCAGATTCATCCTTGACATTCGCCAAACACATGCTCAACGTGTTTGCGTCGACACCGTAGAGCGTTCCTGTGTAGGTCTTGCCAAGTGAGGTACGGATAGTAACGGGTTTCTGTAAGAGTAGGGAGAGTTCCTCTCTAAATCTCCGTTCGGCAACCGAGGACATTCAAACCATGACCATCCACCCAATACTACTATGTTCCTTTTATCACTTTGGCAGGATTTGTCTACGATGGTCGTTGCGTTGTTCTCTTGCTCTTGAGTTTCATGATTATTCTCGATGCTTTGCGAGGTGAGTCTGTGACGTAGAACGCCTTGGTTTCGGAGTCTCTTAGAGTAATTGTTCTGCCACAGTATGGACACTTATGTGTCTTGGCAGCCGAGTAAACCATCTGGAGATTGAGGCATCTGGGACACATGATTATACTGCGTTTTCTGCGACAGGATTTCGACGCCAATTGATAAGGCTCCTTTCATCCTACAATAGTGTCAGCACTTGAGGTGATGTAGGTCAGGACATTCAGCAATCCGCGTTCTCTTTCAAGTCTGCGGATCCAGTCTATGTGACCACGCTTCAACTTTGCTTTCCCGTTCAAGATCCCGAGCATCATCGATGCAACTTGACGCTGACTCTTGTGAGTGACATCCAGTTCAACAGTCTTGTCGGCCCCGTAGGACTCGACGGCTTCCTTGAGGCAGACATCAAGGATCTCCGCTGCTATGTTCTCCGCTATCTTCTTCGCTCGATACTTTTTCCTTCTGAGCCTTCCTACGAGGAGTTTCGGGTGGCACCTCAGGACGAATACTATTGAGGGGTTGAGTCCTACCACTCGGGAGACTATGTGCCCTTCAAGAACAACATGAGATCTCGAAGCCCTGACTATTTCCCAAAGTTCCCTCGCCAGTCTTGTTTCATCAATGATGTAGGATTGGTCTTGCCTGTCATATCCTTTCGTGAGCTTTCTTCTGAGGGCCAGTTTGCCGCAGTCTATATGGGTTCCGTGAATCGCCTTGGCCAGTAATCTTGAAATTGCAGTCTTCCCAACACCGGGGGTCCCGGTGACAATAATGAGGTTCCTTGAGCTGACAGCCATCATCTCCTGTCTGGTGCTCCGGGCGGGAATTTCAGCAGTCCATGGCTGCTTTTGAACCCGCGTCGGCGGCTCGAGAGGCCGTCATACTCTCGGCTGGAATTGGCCGGTCTATACTACCGGAGCCCACTAGACAACACTAGATTGTTGTTAAATATGTTTGTATCCCGAGAATGGTGAGTCTCGAAAGTGCTCAATTGAGAACAACTGTTGGGATTATGGAGTGGCTTTGGCAACCGATTCAGGTCTGGAAGAACCTCTTGGCTGCGAGTTTGATGTCCTCGGCCCTGACAGTTCTTCTGCCTGCATGAGAGGCGAAATCGATCGCGTCCTTGCTTATTTCCACAGCAATATTCTCCAAGACTTCTCGGAGAGCTTCCACCGCACCGTCACCGACTCTGGCAGCCCCTGCCTTTTCGATGAGTCTGTGTATGGCGGCTGTTGAGAGATCGCTGGCTGTCATGGCTTTCTCACTTCCAGCAAATCGCTGCAATATTTAAGAATTTTCCGGAAAAAGCCTAACTATCTGGAAAAGCTGCCAGTTTGTCGCATAATGATTCCATGTCGATGCAGCAGGCCAGAGAACATAAACATTTTTAGTGCCGACATAGGCTTCTATGCAACCCGCAAAGTCACTGTTTGGATGGGAGCAATTGGGCAAAGTCAGATCATCCGTAATCAAGAAGACCGCTGAGGAGCTAATGCAGACACACGGCGATCAGATTGCAACTGACTTCGAGAACAATAAGCAACTCGTAACGCAGTATGTCGACACAAAGACAAAAAAGATGCGCAATAGGATCGCGGGGTACCTGACAGGACTTAAGCGCGTCGAGGAGCATCGCAAACAACACATGATGGCCCCCGCTGCAGTCGCGCCTCCTGAAGAAGACAGAGACAAACAGTAGCGAGCTCTGAAAGCGTTTAAATACCGATGACGGACGATACGATCTCTACCAATAATCCATTGGAGGAGGAGAGACTATGTCAAAGGAACCAAATACAGTATTCATAGGGCGAAAGCCTACCATGAACTACGTGTTGGCCGTGATTACCCTCTTCGGAGGAGGAGAGACAAAGGAAGTCACCCTCAAAGCGAGAGGGCAGGCCATAACAACTGCTGTCGATGTTGCAGAGATAACCAGACGGAGGTTCATGGAGAATCTCAAAATCGAACGGGTGAGTATAGGGACCGAAGATATTCCCATGCAAGAGGGCGGCACAAGGTCGGTCTCGACAATGGAGATAACACTCTCCAAGAGCAGTTGAGAAAGGCGCAGCCTCCTTTTTTATGATGTTGAAGCACCGAGGAGGCCTATATTACCGACTATACGAGACTTGACGGGCCTCCAAACATTACTTTTCATCCTCTAGATACTCAGGCAGCTAGACGATTAGGTTCCTCAAGGCTGACCTGAGGAGACTGAAACCTTCGGGTATTCAAGGACGGCGGGTGAGCAGGAGACTGAAGATGAGTCTTTGCGCTGAGGCAGACAAGATCTGGGCTCTAAGATACATTAGAGAGTCCAAAGCCGAACTCACCTTGGCACGGCAGATTGGGAAAACCGAAATAACGAGAGACATAGCAGTTGGAGCGATAAAGAAGGCACAGCTGGCCGTGCAACACACTCTAGGCCAATCTGATTATCTAGATCTCATCGTGGCCGAGGCGGCCTTAGGAAAGCCAGAGCACGTGAAATCCCCACTGAGAATCCTTCTCAAGATGAGAGAGGTGACAACCATGCTCTCCGAGATGAAGACACCGTCTGGAAGAGAGGCAACCATCAAAACAGCTGGCACTATCGTCAAGGCGGCTGAGTCGATCGTTCTAGCCATGACCGCTGGATGATTCAGTTGACAAGGGTAGCTGTCAGATTCATGGGAACCCTGAGATGGGCTTTGGAGAGAGATCGCATGGATGTGGAAATCTCTGATCCCGCAAACGTCAAGGAGCTTATTGAAACAGTCATCCTGAAGATGGATAAGCTGAAGACAATCGATGCCATGATACCCCTCAGCTCAACACCTAACATGATAATCTTGGTGAATGAGACTGAGATTGGCCTTCTTAAAGGATTGTTGACGCCTCTCGCAGAGGGCGATGTCGTGACATTAATCCCAACGGCACATGGAGGCTAGCGTGTAAGCAGCTAGACCTCCACAATCTCACAGACGAGCCTCTTTATCACATCTTCAGCTCTGGAACTGGCAACCTTCATAGTATAGAGGTTTCTTGGAGTCCTAAGCTTGAGCTTGACTTGATCGCCTGCCCTCCTGACGCGACACTCAACAGCGGACTCAGAGAGTTTGACAAAGGACTCTTCGTCAGTGATTTCTGAAGGCATGGGGTTCACCTGCATATATCGGAGTAAGCGATGTGACTCTGACATATAAGCAATATCTCATTCATTTCTCGACTAACACTTCAGAGTTAACTCTGAAGCGCATCACTCTTTCGCGGCTCCTTTATGAGAAAAGCCATCACCATCGCTGCCAAGAACGTGACGAAACACAGCATGAAACCAATTTGATAGGAGTCCCTTGAGAATATTCTAATCCCTTCGACCATACCGACGAGGCCGTAGGTGTCCAGAAAGTAGCCCATGAGCAGTTGGTATAGTGCTGCACCTATAAAGGGAAAGGCGTTTGCGCTACCCGTGGCTGCACCCATTATCCTCCTTGGAAAGAGCTCTTTGACCATGACGATACTCATTGGCACCACTCCAAAGAAGAATCCCAAGAATGGAAACAGAATGTAGATGCTTGTCTTCCCGAACCAGAATGACGCTACGAGTAACCAGACTAGACTGTAAAAGGACACACCTAGTAGGTAGAGTTTCTTTCTCGAGATTACGAACCTATCTGAGATTACTCCCCAGAATGGCGCCCCAAGGC
>CAZRDQ010000020.1:0-7768 GCA_964598945.1 uncultured Candidatus Bathyarchaeia archaeon | reverse complement strand
TTGCGTCAATTCTGCTTATGCCGTAGACCTGCATCGTGAATCGTACACCCCAGAGACCCTGCATGCTGATGAACGAGCCACAGAAGAAAAGAGGAGGAAGCGCTGCGGGCCAGAAATCTCTGCTTCTCAATGCCCGCCATACACCCATGACTGGATGCATTCTCTCCTTGGGAGAAGGTCTTATCTGATCGAAGTCAGATTGTGAGAAAGATCTCTGCTTCGGCGCATCCTCAACTTCCAGCCAGAGGATGATTGTCAGAACGAAAGTCGCTGATGCTATGATGGCGAAGGAGAGACGCCACCCCAAGCCATCTACAAGTAATGCCAGTGGTGTTGCTGCGAACAACGCGCCAACATTGCCAATCGAGACAAGAATTCCCGTCAGACTCGCAAAGTCTCTAGCATCAAACCATGACGCTATCAGCTTGACTGCGGAGAGAAAGGCGACGGAAACACCGAGGCCAATTAACGCCCTTCCAAGCATCGCCAAGAGAATATGCGGTGAGAGGGCGAAGAGCATCGTGCCTATGGCGGTGGTTAGAGAGAAAACACTCAGAGTCCTCTTGGAGCCAAGTGAGTCAATCAGGAGTCCAGCCGGGATCTGCATTGCAGCATATGGATAGAAATACAATGAAGAGAGGAATCCGATCGATGTTGCACTTGCAGAGAATTCTCTCATCAGGTCTTCGACCACCACCGTAAGAGATGCCCTGTGAAAGTAACCAACGAAGTACAGCATCGATGCACTTAGGAATATCACCCATCTTCGGGTCAGCATTCAAGGATTCATCCTGATGGCACGGGACCAATACATACCAATCATTGATTCAAGTCGTCTATTATTCATTGTTCAGTGGAGGATTCAGCCATTGATGCCTCATAGCGAACATGGCATAACCTCCCTCACACCTCCAATACACATGTTCTCATGAAAAGCTCAACACGAGATAACGCAAAACGATCCACAATACTCTGATCTTGTCAGCAAGACCCAGTCATAGGATCCTCGGGCTAGCTCTGCGCCGCGTTCACGCACTACAGCATGTATCCTCGAACCCACACTCACACCTCGAACGTCTACCCCCATAAAGGATCGACGGGAAAATTCTCAAAGACACACTCGGCCTCTAACAAGGATCTGAACCCCCCTAGGGGGCCCCCCTCTATGCAACTTTCACAAGAGAGCTCGAAAAGCCCCAAAAGACCCCCAGCACCCGCAATGACCTTGGAAAGGTCAGCTGAAATCTGCCGGTAGAGTCATGTGGTGGGCCCGGTGGGATTTGAACCCATGGCCAACAGGTCACCCAGCTCCTTATGAGCTACGACATCCTGTTCTGTCGCTCTTTCTGTGAGCATCTTTGAGATGCTAGACCAGACTGAGCTACGGGCCCCTCGCGAAAGATCCAAGAATGGAAATGCATTATAAAGCATTTCTTCTCAAAACAAAACACGCCACGACAACTTATCCGTTCTCAAGAGAACTCCCGATCAAACCGGATAGCTTTAATAGACCACGCAAAATTTGATGCTGAGGTGCCGCCGAGAATCCGTGCCGCCGTTTACGCCGGAGGCATATCGTAGGCGATAGCTCAGTGGTAGAGCAGCGGACTCAACTTCTCAAGAGTTGGGGCTGAAGCTGTTAAGCTCCATTCCGGAGTACACGGCAACCCGTTGGTCGAAGGTTCGAATCCTTCCGGCGGCGCCAACCTTGACCACGACTCTTCTGCAACCCGCAGTGGCTGGCAGACAACCAGAAGAGCACAAGAACGAGAAACTTAATGAAGGGTCGCACTGCAAAGTCTTAAAATGCATGATCGTGTGGGTATAGGCAGTAAGGTGAATAGTATGAGTGAAGTGCGTATTGCGTCGGGAGAAGGCCAACTCGGCAGAATGATTGTCGGTCGCCTCCTCCCAGGAACCGACCTAATGGAAGGGCTAAACAAGATCTGTGACCAGTACAACATCCAGAACGGCGTCATAGTGGAATGTATTGGGAGTCTGCGCAAGTCAGTCTTCAAATTCCTGATTCCCAATCCGAAATTGAAATTGGGATCTGGATATGGCGACCCATACACCCTTGACGGCCCAATCGAATTCCTTGGCGGACAAGGCGTCATAACACAAGGCGAGGACGGAAAACGCAAGATCCACCTTCACGGACTAGTCAACAGAACAAGCGTAGAAGAGGGAAAGCCAAAGCCTGACGACGTGTTGGGTGGAGACTTTGGTGTACCACCGGGATCAAACCTTGTGCTGGCCACGATGGACGTAACGATAGTCGAAGTTAAGGGCCTAAACATTACCAGAAAATACGATACCGAAACAGAGATAGCAACGAGACTAGATTTTGAGAAGGCTTAGCACCTTCTCATTTTTTGCCATATTACCTCGATTTTGAAAACATATTGCCAGCTACGGAACGGAGTTTCCAATATTCCAGAAATTCTCTGAGTAGCAGGTCACTGCTAACGTCGCTAGATTCCTAGGTAAGCCTTCCTAATGTTCTCGTCCTGACCTACTTCTTTGCTGTTTCCTTGGAGTGCAATCCTGCCGTTTTCCAGGACATAGGCGTAATCCGATATCTGGAGGGCCCTCTTGACATTCTGCTCAACAAGCAATATGGGCAGGTTCTCACCCAGGTGGGCCAAGGTGTTCATGACAAGGATGGTCAGTCTGGGACTTAAACCAGTGGAAGGCTCGTCCAACATCAGAAGTCTGGGCTGTGACATCAGCGCCCTTGCTATGGCTAACATCTGCTGTTCGCCTCCACTAAGTGTTCCTGCCCGTTGCTGTGTTCTTTCCTTTAAAACCGGGAATAGTTGGTAGGCTTCCTCAAGTGATTCTTTGAATTTGTCTCTGGCCTTCTTCGTGTAGGCGCCCATCATCAGATTTTCCAGAACTGACATTTCCGCAAATATCCTTCTTCCTTCAGGCACCAAAGAGACACCCATGTCGACACGCTTGTTTGCGGCCACATTAGTTATGTCAGCACTATCTAGTCGCAGGGCGCCTGACCAAACCCTCTGCAGACCGGTGACGGTGTGTAAGAGGGTGCTTTTTCCAGCTCCGTTTGATCCGAGAAGCGCAGTCACTCCCTTCTCTGGAACATTTAGGGATACTGACCATAATACTTCGATTTCGCCATACCCTGTTCTGAGATTCTCAATCTGTAGTATATTCATACAGACACCTCTTCTCCAAGGTATGCAGTCAGGACCTTGGGGTTCTCAGCAACCTCTTTTGGTGTGCCTTCAGCGATCTTCTCACCCTCGCTGAGAGCCACCACTTTCTCTGATATAGTCATTATTGCACGCATGACGTGCTCAACAACTATGACTGTCAGGCCGAGTTCCTTGGAAATTTTTCTTATCATGTCTAGAGTTCCATCAACTTCAGTCGGCGTGAGACCCGCCATAGTCTCGTCCAAAAGCAGCAGTTTTGGCCGCAGGGCTAGTGCTCGCGCGATCTCCAGTCGTCTCTTCTCTCCGAAGGTTAGAGATTCCGCTCGTTCGTCTGCTTTGGATTCCAGATTAGTAATCATTAGCGAGTCGTGGCATACATCGCGTTGTTTACCTGAAGTCTCTTTGTTCAGGCATCCAAAGGCGGCTCCAACATAAACATTATCTCTAACAGTCATGTCGCTGAAGGGTCGGGCGATTTGGAAGGTCCTTCCAATGCCTTTCCTAGCGATTTGATGTGGTTTTAATCCACTTATGTTTTCTTTTTCTAAGTAGATAGAGCCTCCGTCAGTTGGATACATCCCTGAGATACAGTTGAAAAGTGTCGTCTTTCCGGAGCCGTTTGGACCTATCAGACCGATTATCTGCCCTTTCTCAACCTCGAATGACACCTTTCTGAGGGCATACAGTCCTCCGAATCTCTTAGTAACGTTATCGATCTTGAGGACTGTGTTGTTAGTCATTCTATTCAATCACTCCACCTTTCTACCCTTCTTGGACAGTATCCTGTTCAAGATTCCCACAATACCACGGGGAGTGGAACGAACAAGAAGTATCAATATGACTCCAAAAATTATTTGATGATAGAATGGATACCTGAGCAACAGGGCATCCTTCACTATGTAGAACAATGCTGAACCAATCAGTGGCCCTAGGATAGTCCCAAATCCGCCAATCACCAAGGCCGTCAGCATGTCCACCGTTCTGCCGACGAAGAAATACTCAGGAAATGCATAAGCATACAGTAAGGTTAGGACTCCGCCGGCAAACCCCGCGAAGAATGCTCCTATGGCGTATGACAAGATCTTATACTTCGTGGTGTCTACGCCCATTGCCTCAGCAACATCTTCGTCGGCTTTTATGGCTCCAAGCCCATATCCTAACTTGGACCTATGAATTAGGTATGAAGTCAATATCACCGCGAAGAGCGCTACCAATAGGAAAACGTAGAGACCGTGGATGTCGTAGCCTGGAATATCTCCGTGAATGGTTATGCCTCTACCTTCCCCGAGCTGTTTGGTATTGATTATGATGACCTTCACGGCTTCATTGATGCCAAGTGTAGAGATCGCAAAGTAATCCCCTCTGAGCCTCAGAATGGGGAAACCTAATGCGATTGCGCAGACACTAGCAAAGGCTCCCCCGGCAACAACATAGATGAACGGATTCACCTGAGGTGACCCAATAATGCTAGCAAGCACAGCCACCACGTAGGCGCCTATCCCATAGTATATGACGTGGCCGAAGTTTATGTAGCCTGAAAATCCACTGAATATGTTCAGACTGTACGCAAGGATCATCAACTCAATCAGGGCATAACAGTATGCTGTGGTGGCTGCATCGGAAGTCATACCTATGATTCCGATTCCAACAGCGAAGGCAAGACATAGACTGAGACTAGTCTTTCCTCTTAAGCCTTCAGTATAAGTCATTTTCTCACCGCTTCTTGCCAAACAAACCTTCAGGCCTAAGCAGAAAAGTGATGACAAGTATGAGGTAAGCGATAGCTGGGCTCAGGCCCTGAGTCCAGTAACTGCCTGTGAAACTCATGGCCAATCCTATTATCAGGCCTGCTATCAGACAACCTACAGGATTACCTACGGTTCCCAAAATGACTATGCAGAACGAGTATAGAGCATACGAGAGGCCTCCGTAAGGTTCAAAGGGGTATACTAGGGCAATCAAGCTTCCAGAAAACACCGATAGACCAACTCCCAACGCAAATCCATAGGCATACACTCTGTCTACGTTCACGCCCATGAGGGTAGCGGCCCTATGGTCTTGCACAGTAGCCCTGATGCCCCGACCGAAGCTTGTCCGCTGCAATATGATCAATAGCACGATCGTCGTGGCTACAGCAAAGGCAGACGCCAAGACCTTGTTTCCTGACATAGTCACGCCCCCATACTCTATGACAGGATAAAAGACCGGGATACCTTGGGTCTCGGGCGACCACGCCAAGAGCATGGAGTTGGCCATCACACCTGATAGCCCGAAGAGCGTCAGCAAAGATCTGAGACCCGGAGTTAATACGATCCCTTTGATCAAAATGTAGTATAACCCTATGCCTAGACCGAGACCTATCATAATGACCATAGGTAGTCCAGCCACAGGATCCAAACCACGAAGTGTCAGCAGCCAGAGTATGTAGCAGCCGAATATGACCATATCTCCAGCTGCAATGTTGAAGATCCTCATTATTCCAAAGATTAGAGTCAGGCCTATTGCAGCCAAACCAAGTAGAAATCCTATGAAAAGTCCGTTGACTATTGTTTGGACAAGAAACTCAAATGCCATATGATCATTCCAACTTGAATTAAATAAAAAAACGGGGGGAAGTGGGTGTGAGTTAGGCTCTCTCAGCCCACGTCTTCATTGGGTACCTGACTTTTGCGGTTGCGACTTCAGGTGGCCATATTGGCAGCTTCTTGCCGTCCTGCCACTGCATTATTGCCAGTTTGTGGCCGGTCTGAAAACCTCTCGAGTCTATCTTGAATTTGCCGAAGAAGCTCAGGAACTCGACTGTGTTAGCAGCCTCTCTGACAGCGTCGGAGCTTAAGGGGTCTTTAGATTTCTCCATAGATGCCTGCAACGCCAAGCCCTGGAAGAAACCATCACCGGTAGCATATGATATTGGAACTTTGTACTCTTTATCGTAGTTTTGTACGAACCAGTCATGGCTGGGTCCGTAGTTCTCTTTGTATATCACACCTGGTTCCCATTGTGTGTTGCAGAGCATGTCTTCACCGTTCTTTCCCATGGCGTCGTAGTATGCCTGAAACACCGCAGGGGTCCCTGGCCACAAAGCCTTGAGGCTGATGTTTAGCTCCCTACTTTGCCTTGTAACGAGTTGAGCTCCGGCTGGGCCTCCTTCTCCTGCAAGGAGTATTGTTGGTTTAGCGGCTTTGACTCTGCTTAATACTGGCGTGAGGTCAGTTGGGGGTGTTGCATACTGCTCGTAGAAGACAACGTCAAATCCTCTCTCTCTGAGATTCTTGTTACCCCATACGCCGCATACTTTCTCAAATAGAGCATCGCCGTGAATCACTGCGACTTTCTTTGCCTCAGGGTCCTTGGAAACCATTTCCGATTGAATCATGTCCGCTATGTTTTGTATGTATTCGGTTCCATTGGTGACTGTATGGACTACGTATTTCCAGTCTTTATACAGGTCGGGATCCCAAGTGGCGGTACCAAAGAAATTCAGCTTCTTGTATTTCTCAGTAGCAGCAATGGTGGCCATGCCCAGAGGCGCCCAGACAGGGCCCATCAGGAAGTCCACCTTGTCCTCAGTGATCAGTTTCTCATAGAACCTCGAAACGTTCTCAGTTTTGGATTCGTCGTTGTATATTACCAGTTCGACCTCGTACGTGTTTCCGTCTCCACCCCGTATTCCGCCCTTTGCATTTATCCACTTTTTCCAGAGATCTAGTCCATTGCCCTCATCTCTACCCCATAGAGTCATAAGCCCGCTCTGCGGTTTGGTTCCTCCGACCTTGACCTTCAGTTTCTTGCCGCCAGGGCTTGGGGTGGGTGAAGGTGATGGTGTTGTAGCTGTTGGGGGCAGTGTTGGTGCGGTAGGTTTCGGTGTTGTTGGAGCTGGCTGACTATACTGGTATGCGCCGTATCCTGCAGCTGCAACTGCACCAACGGCAACAGCAGCACCAGCATACTTCAGATAGCTACGTCTAGTGACTTTTGTTTCCTTTTTTTCCTCACTCAATTTGAGTATACCTCGCTATGGGCTAGCCGTCTGAGGGTTATTTATGAGTTTCGCTAGGGTTGCAGCCGCATCCCGAAACTGAAGTAAGTCCTTAGGGAATAGCGTGCGCTCAAACCTAGCGCTACACAGGTGCTAGCTGTTCCGTCACAATTCGGTGCCGCTTGGAATATGTGTAGGCTCGAACGAGTGGGGGAGCACTAGACTTACTTCAACGATCTTGCCAGAGCAACCAATCCACAAAGGTAGATCAGCAATGCGAAGGCGATGCCAGCCCGTACGGTCCCATAGATCCACGGCAGATTCGCCATGTTGCTTATCAGCTTGAAGAAGAGTATGAGGAACCATAGTGCCCCCGCGGTTCCCAGAAGCCTCCAGGCAAGACCTCTCTTCTCACCATACGCCACCATCATGTAGAAGACTGCACCGAATAGAAAGCATGCTGCAACAATCGTGTCAAGAAGGGGCTCAACTGCAACCATACTGCTAATGCTCTCCTATTCCTTGTAGACCATCATCTCATGGAGTTTTATTCCGCCAAAGGCAAACGCCAGAGCTCCAGCTAATAGGAATATGTATTGTTCTAGTC
>CAZRDQ010000019.1:0-28019 GCA_964598945.1 uncultured Candidatus Bathyarchaeia archaeon | reverse complement strand
CGCCCGTGGCGGCAAGGTAGACTGCCTTGTTCCTTTTCATAGCATCAACAACCTCTTTGCTGCGCTGGCCTTTGCCGATGGTCGCCTTGATTCCGGCATCCAGAAGTGTGGTTGTGTAAGGATCCATGCGGCCGCTGGTGGTGGGTCCAGCGGATCCGATCACCTTGCCGGGCTTTTCCGGTGTTGGTCCTGTATAGTAGATCACTTGGTCTTTGGCTTCAAAGGGCAGGTTCTTTCCTTCCCTGATCAGTTGTACGAGTCTCTTGTGGGCTGCATCTCTTGCAGTGTAGATCTTGCCTGTCAGAAGGATCTTGTCACCGGCTCTGAGTTTCTCTAGATCTTTGTCCTTCAGAGGCGTGCGTAGAACAACGGTCTGAGTCAGTTCTCCTCTCTCCTTTCAGATCATTGCTGTCTTGTGTCTTTGAGCATGGCACTGAAGGTTGACCGCAACCGGCATACTGGCGATGTGGCAAGGCATCGTCAGGATCTGAACTGCCAGCGCCGTGGTTCTGCCACCCAAGCCCATAGGGCCGATTCCAAGTTCATTGATTCGTTTCAGGAGTTCAACTTCAACAGCGTTCCACCGCGGATCACTGTTACTCGTGTTGAGCGGCCTCAGCAGCGCTCTCTTTGACAGGTAGGCACATTGCTCGAAGTTGCCTCCTATGCCAACACCAACAACGATTGGAGGACACGGACTGCCGCCAGACTTCCTCACCCGTTCGACAACGAAGCCCTTTATTCCCTCGATACCATCAGCGGGTTTCATCATCCTGACCTCACTCATATTCTCTGAACCGGCACCCTTCGGCGCCACAGTGATCTTGATGGACGCTCCGGGAACGACCTCTGCATGGATGATGGCCGGAGTATTGTCTCTCGTATTCTTTCGCTCAAAGACCGAGTCGTCCACCATTGATTTTCTCAAATAACCGTCCCTGTAGCCCTGCCTAACGCCCTCGTTTATCGCTTCGGCGAAATCCCCTCCGATGACGTGCACCTCTTGCCCCAGCTCAACAAAGACAACAGCAACCCCTGTGTCCTGGCACATGGGCATCTGCTCTTCAGCAGCCAGACGAGCATTCATCAGTATCTGTTCTAGGATCTCTCTCGCAATGGGAGAATCCTCAGCCTTCAGAGAATCTTGGATCCTCTCAACGACATCTTTGTCAAGGTAGATGTTGGCATCTATGCATAACTTCCTGACCGCGGAAACGATCTCGGCAATATTGACCTCCCTCATGATCTCTCCCGTTCTTCAAGTTCAGCGGCTGTGATTTATGCGCGCGCTAACTCAATCCAGATGATAAAGTTACCTGACTCGAACGAATTATGCGTCATGATTCGCTAGATGATAGACTGCAAAAGACAAAAAGCCGACCATCAGCGGTCAGCCGGGTCTAGGAATGTTAGAGAGGTTAGTTCCATATTCTCATCGTGTTTCTGGAAAGAGAGCGGAGATACTCGAGGCTCTCGGATCTCGTCGAGGCCAGCTTCCACGATCGACTCGAGTGATGAAGTCCTGAACTGTACTGTTGAAGAGGGCTGGTTCTTCGAGATTGATCGCATGGCCTGAGTTTGGCAGAACGACCATGGCTGCACTTGAAACGGTCCGCTTCAGGAAGAGGCCGGGCATAAGGCAAGGCCAGTCTTCATCTCCGGCAAGGATCAGAGTAGGCACATCCAGCTTCTTCAGGCGTTCCGTCAGATCGTACACGGAGGGGCGAGCCGCCTGGATCCCTCGCAGAGTGTTGACCAAGCCTTTAGCAGAATGCGCAAGGAGTTTTTGCTTGAACTCTGCGTAGCCGCGAGGATCCTTTCGTTCCAGCTGCACACGTCCAGGTCCGGAGGAGTATACCTTGACGAATTCCTCGATTCCTTCTGTCTCAAGTAGGCGGGCCATCTTCTCCGCATCACGCTGGAAGGTTCCTCGCCCTTCAGGTTCAGAGCCGTAGCCGCAGCTCGCTATCACAAGAGAACGAGGGAGTTCAGGATAACACAAGCCGAGATGGAGGGCGGCGTAGCCGCCCATAGATAGCCCCACAACGTGGGCAGGCGCCAACCTCAGTGTCGTAATTATTCGCGCGAGGTCGTTCGCAGCAATGTCTTGGCTGTAACAGGAGGGATCATCCGGAACCGATGAGGGTGGGTAGCCTCGCGCGTCATAGGTCACAACACGGTAACGGCGAGAGAAATACCGCACTTGCGGCTCCCAACTAGTCAGGTCTCCTGCAAATTCATGAACGAAGACGATAGGTGCACCCTTTCCGGTGATCTCGTAGTACAACTGAACACCGTTCACCTGGATTTCTGGCATCGCTTCTCTCCTCATAGCGGTCACATTTGTCTAAGCATAACTCACAAAAGACTTCTCATTCTGAAGGATTGATGCATTCACTATGTGATGATGTCATGACGAGCGTATTGGTGTGTGGTGGACCGGGCGGGATTCCCCAAGTTCTAGGCGGCTCTCTATGAATGGAAATAGCTTGGTATAACAAAGATAGATTATTATAAAAGTTATACCAAACAGGGTAACGATGAAAAATCATGGGCGGCGTCGTTGTAATAAAGGATGTTGATGAAAACGCCTTCAGGAGGCTGAAATCTGAGGCTATAAGGAAAGGAATCAAAATCGGCAAAGCAGCATCTCAGGCCTTCAGGCTTTGGGTTCAAGAATCAGAGTTGAAGCCTCTAAAAGACCTCGACCGTCTAAAGGAGGCAGCTGAATCTATAGAGAAAGCTAGGTCGAAGCTCCAGAGAATAGAGGGATGGTCGAGCATGGAGGTAATACGAAGTTGGAGAGAGCACCCAAAGGTGTAGTTATAGACGCTTCGGTAGTAGCAAAATGGTTCGTTCCAGAAGAGGATAGCGACAAGGCATCGATGATAATGCGGAAATACCGCGATGGGAAAATAGACTTATACGCTCCAGACTTGCTGATCTACGAGGTTGCGAATGTTCTACGTTATAGGCCTGACATAACTGATGAGACTCTAGTCAACAACATGAAGAGCCTACTCAATCTCCAGTTCAACCTAATCCCTCCATCAACAGACATTATGACAGAAGCCGCCTCTAGAGCTAGATCACTCGACCTATCCATTTATGATGCCTGTTACATGGTCATCGCAGAGACCCTGGCAACAAACCTGATAACAGCAGACGCGAAACTACATGAAAGATGCAGGGGGATGGATTTCGTCTTCCCCCTAAAGAGCCTCGGCCAAGAATGGGACATTCCTTGAGAATGGCATGCGACGGTTCAGATGTAACTGTCGATGAAGAACCATTGTAGAAATCTTGCGGCATGAGAACAAATGACGATGATTTCTTGGCATCAAGCAACATACACTACTACACTACTAACTACTACTAAATTGGTGGACTGGGCGGGGTCCACAACGTTTTCGATGCTAGAATCGGGTACTAAACTCACGCGAATTCATATCGCTGGAGATTTGAACCAGTTTTTGGAGGATAGCTCACACCAGCGCGCACTTAACAACGTGATTCTGATGTTGTTACATCTTGAGGCACAACCGCCCACGTATGGCAGTACATCTCCTGCAAAATTGAAGCTCTTTCGGTTTTTTCACAAATTAAGCAAAACGCCAAGTCTGAATTGATGGGAAAGTACTTTGGGGGTAGTATCATGTCGAGTCCCGAAATTTCGGAGTCTGTTCCACCCAGACCGATTACTTGGATGCATTTGGTCTCGTTTGCTCTTGCAACAGCTATTTCCTATGTCTTGGGGGTTGTCTCTGCCCTAATATTTCCCGTGCTGGGGGCTCCAGGCGTATCAGCACTTTATGTCTCAGCCGCAATATACGTACCTTTAGCTATTTGGATGGGCACGTGGGGTTGCCTCGCCGGCTACGTCAGTTGCTTCTTCCTAGGGCTCTGGCCAAGCGGATACTCGCCCCTACTGTCATCCGTTTGGTCCGTAGCAGACTTCCTAGAAGGTCTAATGCCGCTGCTGTTCTTCAGAATGCTCAAGGTGGATCCTGACTTCACAGTCAAACGGCCGACTGCAGCTAAAGTCTTCAAGCCTTTAGTGGCTGTGGGTGTGGCGCTCTTGATCACAGGCTTGATCGTGCAGATCTATGTCGGCGCAACCTACGGTGAGCCTTTTGTTTCAGTGTACAGATATGCAGTCTACTCTAGCTTGGCGCTCTCTATGATCGGGATTCTTGTTGGTGTTTTCGTCGGTGACGGAAGAACATGGGGCACGTACATCTTCTCTGGAGTGATATTGGCCTCGATCATCAGTGGCGCATGGGGTGCTTTGGCCCTGACTCTGATCCCAGGGCTATCACCGCTTCCCGCAGGGCTGTTCCCAGTAGTCTTTACAGGATGGGCGATTGGTGATATCGTAGTTCTCGCAATCATCGGAACCGCATTACTGACTGCATTGACGTCAATGATCAAACGATCACCAATCTACGTCAAGCGATGGTGGACCTGAGCAGCGCGCGAAATGGAAACGTGAAGCAAGACATCCCAGTGTAGCGCATCAAAATAGCGTGACAAAAAAAGGAGAAAAGGGAACTATACTGGAATCTCAATCATAACTTGAGCAGTCGTTTCGGCAGCATCAACTATCTCGCCCAGACTTCTGAGCATCTCTCCACATTCAGGGCTTCCGATTCCCTCAAGGTATTTGTCCAAGCTCTTCAGTCTGTACTGGACATAGAAGACTCCAGCTTCACTGAAGTAGATGGGCTGGTAGGCATGAATCTCTGTGGCGCCGAGCCTCTGGTGATCCGGCCAGTACTTCTTAAGCCACTTATTCAAATCCTCCACCGACCTGCCAGGCTTCAAGATGTTCCTATAAATGATGGAAAACAGTGATCTCACCTCCAAACAATAAGTAACGATAAACGCAGCTCATATGAATTTCGAGGGGGATGACCGCCTAGCACGTTAGCCAGTGGGAATCTCAAATCTCTCATTAGTGTGCGCACTCAATTGTTGCTGCAACTAGTATTGAGAATAGATCGGGGCGCGTGCTCCCGATGATCCCACTTCAAGGAGACCCATAAGATACGATATAAATGACTTTAGGAAGACCTCAACCGAGAGGTTCCCTGACCTTGCAGGGAAGAGAAGCCTTTGAACCGTGGGTTCACATCTCTGGCAGAGACATTTGAATTCATCAATTTGATTCTTCAATGTGATTCTGCCCGTCAATTTCTATGCGATCCTTCCGTTCTTTACGAAATCAAATGTCAGCAAGTTCCAAAGTAACTGTGCAAGAATGGTTGGCTCATAAAACAGTATTTATGTAAGACGTGCCGGCAAGCGAAGAATTTGTTGAAGAGCATCTTTAACAAAAATCATCGCGCACTAATTTGAACCGCATCGCCAAGGAACACGTACACGGATTGCTAGAGTTGTTTTGCTGCTCTCAGCGGATGAACAAGTCTTTCTGGATTGTCTAGCTAGCAGCCGAATAGTAAGAAGCACCATTCTCATAGAGGTCAAGAAGAGGGGTTTGGGAGACGCTTCTCCCAAGGTGCTTCAATGTCTTATTACTCTGTATGGTGTGCTCCCAAGTTATACCACAGATGCTCTAATCATCTGCCAAGTTCTTTATACAGTCCAAATATCATTGTTAGGTAAGCTACCGCTCTTACTAAGAGATATGTTTCTCTTGACATTGCCGCAAGGTTAGATAGAACCATGATGTATGAGAGAGCGAAGAGTATGTAGGCTACACCGATGTAATAGAAAGTCTTGTTCTTCTTCTTGCTATGCACCGCAAAAGATAATGCTACAATAACTATGTCTGCAATCAAACCCATTATGCTTACAGGATCCATTTCTCCACCTCCATATGAGTAGTACTAGCTATCTTCAACATTTTCGATATAAAAAGCATAAGGCCTCATACGCGTTCGTAAGAGATGGCGTGTAAGAGAGGCGGGTAGGAGGTTTGACGGGCTCGATGGGCTCCGATACGTTATTGGTGCGGAAATCAGTTTTAGAATTCACGCAAGTTTGAGTCTTTAGGAGTCTGGACTTGCAGCTAGGAATCCTTAAACGTGCCTGGAAAGAGGTGGACCGGACGGGATTCACACTTTCACAGCCGTGTCGAAGGCGAATTGTTTAGGTTCAGGAATCTTGTCTACAAATGATACTGTGAACCACTAGAGTGGTGCGGCCGCCGGGACTCGGAGCGTTATTGGTGCTGAAAATGGTTTCAGAATTCACAAGGTTTAATCCATTTATCTTATAAAAGGTGTTCCAGAGATTTAGATTCAACATCTGGAAGTTATCACTCTCTAATGCTTTGAGACGTCCTAACCAGTGAATTGTGGTGGACTGGGTGGGATTCGCAGCATTTTTGGTGCTAGAAAAAGTTCTAAAATTGCCGCGGGTTCAGATCCTTATGGACTCTCTTCGTGTTGAGGGGGTGGGATTCGCGCACCAAGTCGATTTACCGTGACTTCTCCTTCAACCCTACAGTTCCAACAACGGATTGGCAACTGAAAGGGGAACGTGAGAGAACTTCGGATACGCATATGAACAGGCGTCTCCATCATACGAGGCATCTTAGCTTGGATGCCGCAAAGCCCGAGACCGCTCTGACATGGTTGAAACATAGTTCTGCCGAAGCAGACGAGCTTAAGAACAGGTAGCTCCGTCTTGGCGGGTGGAGAGTGGACTGTCTTTCTTATATGGGCTGAAGAGAGAGCTGACAAGGGACGAGGAGATAGAACTCTTCGAGAGCGAGATCAAGAAGATGCGAAGTAGCGAAGAACGCGACCCACAGATCATAGTCAGCGAAGAAGAACTGCAGAGACACCTCGCAGAAGGATAGCAGTTCGTAAGCATCCTCCCAAGCCAGAAAAACACTGGTAAGAAAATCAAACTAGGAATGGATAGCTGTGGAACTGGACAAAGTAACGAGCGCGATGTTGCTTCTTCCCGGTTTGGCATGGTCCATCAATGGAATAAAGACTCTAGCGGAAAATGGCTTGTACAGCTATTGCTTTCTGTTTCCTTTGCCAGTAAAATTCCACACAGTTTCCGTCTTGAATATCAGCATCTTCTACGTCGCAGTTTTTCTTGCCGTCACACCTCACAAAACGTTAAGGAACTTCACGATTTCCTGTTCACTACTTTTCCTTTCTAATGCGGTCTACGAGTTGATTTATGGAATCTTCCTCGATTGGAAATCTCTCACAGTGACACTCCCACTCTCAGTAGGCGGAATCGCTTTACTGCTGTTTCTCAATCCCCGATTCCACTTCCTCACCAACGATAGGAGAAGGATCATTCTGCTTGTCCTATGCCTTGTCGGCCTCATAGCCATCATGACCTCTCTCAATGAGGCAGGCTTCTTCGCAGAAATGCGGCTTTACCTTAGCGGTCTGACGGCGAAGGACCCACACAACCACTTATGGATTCTTTCGAAGACTCTCAGTGTGTGGATGTTCCTTCCTGTCTTGGTCCTCACTCAAGGTTTGAGACGTGAATAAGTGGACCAGAGACTCGACCCATCTCTCCTTTCGAGCGTAGGCTTGCTTGTTGATTAGGGCTATGAGGGCGTTCGTGACCTCCCTGTATGGCTCGATCAGCTGGGTTACAGCGTAGTCTAGGAACTCGTGCCGCAAGGTCTTCAGGGCTGTTCGCGGATTCTTGGAGTAGATGCATATGGTACACCTTTTCACCTCGCCCTCAAGACTGGAAACGCAGCCCGGAGCCCAGACCAGGTCCAGATCGTATCCGCAGTTGAGGACCGTTTGAAGCTTCTTCAACTCTTCCCGAAGCCTGGTCTCCCCAGCCATCTCGTGGATACCTTGCTCCGGATAGGACGCGGCGCCATCGAACTCACTATATCTCCTTTACGGCGAAAACCTCAAATCTCAAGTTCGATTTTCCGAACTAAACAGCCTTCCACTCATCCGTCTTCTCGTCCTTCTCAACGAACCCAAGCCCCCGAAGCACAGTCAAGGCTACGTGAACTGTACTTCTTCCGCCATTGGAGCTTGGGGCAACCTACAATGGTATACTGTACCAAGTCACTTCCGGCGGCCCAACGGTTCCTGTAAAGTTCTCTGTTGAGGGTTAGCTGTTCCTCTCTGGTTTGAGAGTCGACTGACCTCTCCTTCCCTCTTTCTTGTTTCATCCAACCTTGGAACTGCTGGTGTAGAGTTTACGGATTGATTGTTTGGGGGATCGTCTGCTTCCTGTTGGGTTCCTCGATTTGGGGTTGAATTGCAGGTTTCGATTTCTCTTCCAGTCCTTCATGCGTTATGATCATATTGATATCTAGACCCTTCTCCTCAAGGGTCCTCTCCAGCTGGTATATCTCTTGGTTTCTAGCCGCTGCCTCCTCCAGAATCTCCTCAGCCTTCTTTGGACCGTTCCATATCTCATCTAGTAATTCTCTAACCTCAACCTCATTGCTTGCCGCTCTGCATATCTTCTGGACTGTCACCTCTTTCTTCTCAACCCCTCTCTCTCTGAGTTTGCTGTTCAGGTCTGAGGCCTTTATGATGTCTATTGAGAGTCTCTCAGCGTAGCTTGGCAATGTCACCTCACCTCCACCCTGCAACTGCACCCTCTCTTTCGGGTTGAATGCTCCAGCCGCGAATACCCCTATCACGTTCTTCTTGACTTCTCTGCCGTCTTTCGCATCGACGCCAAACTCTTTACTCCACTTCAAGACCTCTAAGAAGTCGTCTAGGTCCCTCTTCCTCACTAACCCCCACTTACATGATAACACGTAGGTCGTCGGCTTCCTCATCAACTGGTTTCTGATGGCCCATACCCTGTCGACCTCCGCCCTGTTCCGGCGGTCGCCTACACTCCTGACAAGGTATAGTGTTATCCTTCTAGGGTCCATGCGGCCTCCTCCACGGTGTTTCTGCTCCCAGAAGGTTGCGTTCTCAATGAGTCTGTCCACGAACCACTCTACAGTCGCCTCCCAGTTATGCCCAATCCGGTGGGCTCGACCCTTGGTCTTGCGGACATAGTTTATCTTGCTCTCTAAAGCCGCCTTCAAAGCTCCCTCACTCATCGATGAGTGGTAATAGAACCTGTAGGCTCCGAACAGCTTGACAACCTTGATGTCTGGATAGATCTGGTTCATCCGGCCTAACGCATACTCTAACTCATGCTCAGTGCAGCCAACCTGTCTCCTGAGATAGTTGTAGCTCGTCAACTCGTTAAGGTGGGTCGAGGCCAGAACAATATCTCTAATATGTCTGATCCTCTCGTTCAGCCTGTTTGATCCACTCTCAGACCCAGTGAGCAGCCTCTCAGTCCGCTCCACAGCCTCCTTAACCGCTACATCCCTCGGCTCATCCTGGTCTATGAAAGTAACAATAAATCCATGTTGAAAAGGCGTCTGGTCCTCCCCACCCCTGTAGCCTCGAACATAGATCAAACCCTTCCTCTCATAATACCTAACAGAGTCCATCACCGCACTCTTACGCTTCAACACCTCCCCCAAAGCCCCATACACATCCATCGTATAGAACGCCCTATCCCTATGCCTCCTAAGAAAATCCAGAACCAACCCACACTTGCTAGGACCAACCCTCTTGGAGTAGCCTACAAACCTCATCCCATCAACAACAACGGGAACCTCACCCCCACCCATAGAACGAAGATAAAACCGATGGAAAGAACGACCACTCCAAACCCCACTCCTCCCATGAAAAACAGAGAAAGGCACCATCACCAACCCCTCACTCCCCAAAACCAACCCACCCCTCCACAACTCAAACAGCCTATTCTCCACACTCTTCAACCCAGCCCCAACACCATCAGCAACCTCCCTACAAGACCTCGGCCTCCCATCAGCCAAAAAACTCAAAATCCTCCTAGCAGTACAAACCTCACCAACACCAACCCTGCCCAAACCCCAAGACCCCAAACGACTTCAAGCAACCAGATAAAAACACCCAAACCCAACCCCAACCAAAACAGGGACCCCAAACAGCGGGACCAGATCTCCCCCGGACCACTAAATGCTTCTATGTGGCTGAACTGTTTCTCGTCTGGAACTCTCTCTATCGTGCCTGTGACACATTAGCGGTCTTTCTCTTCTCTTAAATAAGTTCTGTAGCTGATTAGACTATAGGGCTTGTTGAATAAAGAAGTTGGTTAAGGTTGAAACTCGATTTCTTTGGTGGAGTAAACGAGATAGGCGGAAACAAGATTCTCCTAGAGGATAGGGACACAAGAGTCCTTCTTGATTTTGGTATGAGCTTTTCAGAGAGGCGGAGGTTCTATCATGAACCCTACCTCTCTCCAAGAGATGAGAAGGGCTTACTCGAGTTCGGTATTCTGCCCAACTTGGAGGGCATATACAGGTTCGATGATTCTGAACCAACAGTGGATGCGGTTTTTCTATCTCATTCGCATAGCGATCACGCTTCATGCATCTCTTTCTTGAGCAGAGAGATCCCAGTCTACTGCGGGAAGACCACAGCGAGCCTCCTTAGAAGCCTGAGTGAGGTAAGAACCAGAACCTTCGAGACCGACATTGAAGGACTACAGATCAAGACATTCAGAACAGGTGACAAGATCAAAGTCGGAAGCCTAGAGGTTGAACCGATCCATGTCGACCACTCAGTACCGGGCGCGTACGGACTCATAATACACACCTCCGAGGGAACAGTCGTCTATACTGGAGACCTTAGGGTGCATGGCACCAAGGCTGAGATGACCCACGACTTCACCAGAAGCGCTGCAGAAGAAGAGCCCGCGGCCTTGATCTGTGAAGGCACAAACATAAGCGGCGCCGATGTGTCCAGCGAAAGTGAAGTCAAGGCGAAGGTGGACAAGGTAGTCAAAGGGACCGAGAGGCTTGTTCTAGCTGACTTCTCCTACGCTGACATCGACAGGTTCAGAACCTTCTATGAGGTTGCCAGACAGAACAACAGACGCTTAGCCATATCGATGAGGCAGGCCTACATCTTTGACAAGCTGAAACATGATGAGGGCTTGGATCTTCCTGAGATAGATGACGAGAGCCTTCTGATCTTCCAAAGGAGCAAGAAAAGACTGTACAAGTGGGAAGAGAAGATTCAATCCCACCTCAATGTGAAGGAATCCAAAGACATCAAGAACATGCAAGAGAGAGTGATAATGGTCTGCAGCCTCTTCGATCTTAAGGAACTGATTGAGATAAGACCTGAGTCAGGAAGCAACTTCATCCACTCAGCATCAGAGCCAGTCAATGAAGAGGGTGAGATCGAGTTCACCAAACTATTGAATTGGCTGGACCATTTCGGACTGCCAATGTACCAGATTCACTGCTCAGGACACATCATGCCGAACGAACTGAAAGCGATCACCGCGAAGATCAGCCCCAAGAGGATATACCCGATACACACCGAGCATCCTGAACTCTTCGCAAAGTTCATGGCGAAATGCGGAGAGGTTGAGCTTCCAAGGAAGCAGAAGTGATAACAAATTAGATTCCGCTGGAACTTCCAACTCAAGAACCATAATACTTATTCTTGAAGCGGCGCATACCTGTAGTCAAGTTCCAAGAGGTGGTTCTACAATGCGTATTCAAGTCAGGGGCATTACAGGCACTCTTTCAGTGTTTCTGATTCTGGTGATCTGTCTGCAATCCTTTGAGTATGTTGTGGTTGCACAGAGTGTTGATGAGTCCCAGCAGGTCAGAAGGGTTGTCCGTGAATATGTTAGAGCCATGAATCGTAAGTCTGTTGAGGGCTTGGTCTCTCTCTACACCAGCAATGGCGAGTATATCGACGAATCTTTCGATGCAGTATTCTCTGGTCCAGATCAGCTACGCGGACTCTACGACAGTATCTTCCAGCGGAACCCAAGGCTAACCTTCACCGCTTTCCCGTGGAATATCGAAATCATAGGCGAGCAGGCCTCTGTCACTTGTTCATGGAGCCTGGTGGGAGACTATGGCGTATACAATGGAATCTACTGGATAAGTATGCGTAAGGCAGCTGGTGACTGGAAGATCGAGAAGATAACGGCACACATTACAGTGGTGCATTACTATAATCCACCATATGTTCTGATCCAGTAGCTAACCAAACCAAACATCAGGGGCCGCAACTTTAGCACTTCAACCAGGGAACGAGTATTAATCGACAATCTTAAACCATCGAGCTCCTTGTGACTACACACCTGTCGTGCTTACAGGCGATTCCGATTTGGATATACTCGATGTTGCGAGGCGTGCAAGAGCCGCAGCCCTGAGGATGAGCAACGTCAGTACCGAGACAAAAAACAAAGCTATACTAGCGATCGCTGAAGAGATCGAGAGGCAGAAGCTTCAACTCGAGCAGATCAACGCCAAAGACGTCGATGCAGCCGTTAAAACAGGCCTGGCAGCACCTCTGGTCAAGCGGCTCAAACTTGATGCTTCAAAGATCGATGATCTCTCGAAAGGATTGAGATCACTAGCCGAGCTTGAGGATCCTGTCGGAAAGACTCTGCTCGCAACAGAGATGGACCGCGACCTCGAACTGTACAAGGTCACGTGTCCAATAGGGGTTATAGGCGCCATCTTTGAATCCAGACCTGACGCACTTGTCCAGATAGCTTCCTTATGTTTGAAGTCAGGCAACGCCGCCATCCTCAAAGGCGGCTCAGAGGCGGCAGGGACCAACCAGTTCCTCACAGAACTGATAAGAGGGACGATCAAACAGTTTGAAGAGATCCCTGAGGATTCAGTACAACTCGTCGAGACAAGAGAAGATATCGCGAGCCTCTTGAAACTGGATGAGTATGTTGATCTGCTCATCCCTAGAGGATCAAGCTCACTGGTCAAGTACATCAAAGAGAACAGCAAGATCCCTGTGCTCGGCCACACGGAGGGCATCTGTCATGAGTATGTCGATTCAGATGCGGATCTCGGTATGGCAGTAGAGATCTGCTACGACGCGAAGGTTCAGTACCCCGCCGTGTGCAACGCGATGGAGACACTCCTCGTCCACAGAGATATTGCTGAAGCCTTCCTGCCGAGGATGGCTCAAAGATACAGAGAAGCCAAGGTGGAGCTGAGAGGAGACGCTAAGACGAGAGAGATCCTTCCAGATGCGAAGGAGGCTGCAGAGGAAGACTGGAGGACCGAGTATCTCGACCTGATACTCTCAATAAAAGTAGTAGACTCACTACAAGAGGCGATAGAACACATAAACCATTACGGCTCACACCATACAGACGGAATAATAACCCAGAACAGAGAGAACGCGAGAAAGTTCCTGAACGAGGTTGACTCAGCGGTCGTTCTGCATAATGCTTCCACAAGGTTCAGCGATGGCTATAGATTCGGCTTTGGTGCAGAGGTCGGAATCAGCACTGAGAAGATCCATTCAAGAGGGCCTGTGGGGCTGGACGGCCTCGTGATCTACAAGTACATCGTAACCGGGAGCGGCCAAGTTGTATCCTCCTACGTTGGAAAGAACGCCAAAACCTTCACTCACAGGAGACTGAACAAAACCTGGAACTAGTCCATAGAGCAGACCTATGACGGTGATCATGTCACGAGAAACTTCGAGCATGTCAAGAGAGTCGTAGTCAAGATCGGAACCTCTGTCCTCACAAAGCCAGATGGCTCCCTTGACAAGAAGTACATGGAAGATGTTGCCAGGCAAGCCTGTGCTCTGACGAAGCAGAGCAAAGAGGTGATCATCGTAAGCTCGGGAGCGATAGGCTCAGGTGTCAAGGAACTCGGACTGGGAACAATGCCGCGAGACATACCGACACGACAAGGAGCAGCGGCTGTGGGCCAGAGCATACTGATGGAGACTTGGCGAAGCGCCTTCAGAAAATTCGGGGTTAAGGTGGCTCAGATACTCCTGACGTATGAGGCATTCTCTAACAGAAGAACCTACCTTAACCTGCGAAACTCAATGGCGATCCTCGCCAAGTACGGGACAATCCCGATAATAAACGAGAACGACCCCATCTCTGTACATGAGATCGAGGCGACATTCGGCGATAACGACAAGCTCTCAGCCCTGGTAGCAGGCAAGGTAGATGCTGAGTTACTGGTACTGCTCACAGATGTCAGTGGGCTTTATGATAGAAACCCAAAACGCAAAGATGCCAAGCTTATTCCTGAAGTGAGAGAGATAACCGCTGAAATAGAAAGGATTGGTGGTGAACCGGGATCATGGAGAACCAAAGGCGGCATGAAAACAAAGATCGAGGCGGCCAAGATCGCTATGAAGTCCAACTGCAACATGATCATAGCGAACGCACGAGAAAGGGAAGCCCTTACAAGGATTCTTGAAGGAGAAGAACTCGGCACACTCTTCAGGGCCTCGAAGACACCATACACGAACAAAGCGAGATGGATCAGGTTCTCGAAAAGCCACGGAACAATAAAGATCGATAAAGGTGCCAGAGACGCACTGATGCGAGGCAGCAGCCTACTACCGTCAGGGATTCTTAAGGTTGAAGGAGGTTTTGATGTTGGGGATGTTGTCTCTATCAACCATACAGATCAGGAGATCGCCAAGGTCATCGTGGACTACTCTGCTGAGGAACTTAACAAGATAAAAGGTAAGCATACGGACCAGATAGAGAGGATACTCGGATACAAGAACTATGATAGCGTATTCAGAAGAGAGAACATGGTCTTTATCTAGAGTCTGCTGACTATGGAACTATCTCACAACTATTGTATCTCCCGTGATCAAGATCACTAATCTTGATCCTGCCTTCGGAGAGCAGCCGCCTGATTCTGGGTTCAACCCTCTTCAGGGAGTTTACAAGATTCACCACTGTGTTGCAGACCAGCCTGTAGCCCTCGTCACCCCACAGTTTTGTAGCGTTGGCATACAGGCATCTGCCTCCGCACACACTGAGAAGGCTACATTCTGTGCAGGGTTTCCCAACAAACACGGAGTTCTTAAGATTCAAGGGGTGTGTGGCCCATATATCACCTAGATAGAAGTTCTTCATGCCCGCCATGACCGGACATGGGGTGATCTTTCCGTCAGTCTGTATGTTGAAGGTGTTCCATCCTGCACCGCATCTCAGCTTACTCTTCTGGTTCATCAGGAGGGATTGCATGACGCTTATGAGGGGGTAGATCTTGAGAACTTCACCGGAACTCTCCATTCGCTCAACCCACATCTTCACAAGTCTGTTCACCCCTTGGTTGTAGACGCCCTCTGACCAGCTCTTGAACCGGTCACTGTCAAAGTCGCTCTGCCAGAACATCGCATCTAACTGCCAGTGAATGGACTTGAACGGAAAATCTCTGTTTAAGAGCAGCCAAGCGACTTCACGGTCTATCTCAGTCCCTACGGCCACGGTCATCCTAGCTATGATCTCTCCCTTGAACTCGTTCTCTCGAAGAGACTTCAGGTTTCTGACTATAGTTCTGTAGACACCTCTGCCTCTGTTCATATCAGTCATCCTGTCACTGCCGTCGATTGACACGAGAACCGTGTCGAACCGCCTGATATGTTCTGGACTGAGCCTGCCAAGCAGTAGGCCGTTGGTCTGGATTATGTATCTGTCAGCGGGAGTGTCACCCATTATCTCAGTAATCTTCTCGACCTCAAGAAGCGGTTCTCCGCCATAGAAGATGATGGTCGGGTGTGGATCGTGACTTAGAAAGTGGGTAAGATCTTGGATCTTGTAGTTGATTGAGCTTGGAACAGAGTAGTCGATTTCCAGACCGCCAAAGTCGCTTCCAAAATCTTGGCATGACTTCCCATAACAGTATGAGCATTGGAGATTGCATCTTGTCGTGAGTGTGATGTAGAAGTTCAAGATGCGCTGCTCCGCAAATCCTAGATAACCTTACTCTGTTTCTGGACCAGCCCCGGCTCCCTCAGCGACTCTCTTGAGGGCAGCATAACATTTGAGCCACAATGCGACTGTCCACAGCTGGTTCCTGCTTCCCCTGGGCTGGCCGGTCTTAGGGTGATACCACTCATGAAACCCATCCCACTTCGTCATTTTCCAGAACTGGCCAACGGCCATGTCTATCATGTTAAGGTGCAGAAGAGCCAGTATCATGTGGCCTTGGACCAGCCCCCAGACGCCCCCATTCTGGTACAGGTTATTCGGGATGAGGCTCCACATACCGCACGCTGACCTCGGGTAACGAGGAAGAATGTTGACATAACCGTACTTGCTTGAGGCCTTCTCGAGATTGCTGATGACAGACTCGATTCTCGATTCAGGAATCATATCGTTGAGTATTGCTAGCGCGTGACCCAGAACGTCCAGCCTTGCGGACTTCTTCCCTCTTCTGCCTACCCAGTCTGCATAGTGGCCTCTGTCAGGCAGCCAGAACACGTCATTTACTCTCTTCTTGAGTTCCTCTTTGTTTGCGACTGGACAGATCCTGTATAGAAGAACTTGGTTGTGGAAGGTGGCTTTGTTACTGTATACATTCATTCCGTCCCTCCAGTCACGTCCATAGACGAAACCGTCGCGTCTGACTTTAGATTTTACATACTTCCAGATCTCTTCGTAATGGTCAAGCCTACCTCGGCGCCTCAGCAGATCAAGCGTTAACAATTCATTATCTATTTGATCTGTGAATTTTGCAGATGAAGAGAAACGCCTCGGACGACCAAAGAACAGCGTTGGGACTTGGCCGTCTTTGCTCAAAGGTATTATCTTATCGATGTGCCTTTCCACGTTATCAGCGAACCCAAGACTATCGATGATCTCGTGGCTGAAGCACATATCTCTTGTCCAGTACTCAAAACTGTAGGTGGATAATCCACCTGATGCAAAGACACCGTCAGGCCCGAGACAAGATCTAACGGTATCAACAGCTTGACGACCCTTCGAGATTACTAGTGTTTGTTCCAGTATGTGGTCTACGATCGTATCCTCTTTAGTGCCGTTGTCCTTGAGCAAACTCTCCACGCCGCATGCAGAGGATAGCCATCTCGGTCTATCGCAACAGGAGATAACTGTTTTCTTGGCTGTGTTCGAGCCTGGTATCCGGTAGGCTGAGAGGTTCTTTGATGCTCTCTCAGTCGAATTCTCGAAGCCGCTCCAGCTCTCCTCTCTGCATGATCTCCTGCTGGATAATCTTCTTGAGATACTGGCCTGTATAGGAGTTCTTTACCTTTGTCAGCTCCTCGGGCGTACCTGAAGCGACCACGTACCCACCATCTTCTCCACCTTCAGGCCCCAGATCGATTATGTGGTCGGCGGTCTTCACTACCTCAAGGTTGTGTTCGATAACCAGGACCGTATTTCCAGCATCGACCAGTCTCTGGAGCACGTTGAGAAGCTTCTGTACATCGGCGTAGTGGAGGCCTGTTGTCGGTTCATCCAGAACGTAGACGGTCTTGCCTGTGCTTCGCTTGGTCAGTTCAGCACTAAGCTTGACGCGTTGCGCCTCACCGCCAGAGAGGGTCGTTGCGCTTTGCCCCAGTGTTATGTAGCCTAGGCCAACATCGACTATGGTCTGGAGTCTTCTTGATACCTGCGGAATTGCTGAGAAGAACTCCAGCGCCTCCTCCACTGTCATGTCCAGAACTTCAGAGATTGCTTTCCCTTTGTACTTAACCTCGAGAGTCTCTCTTCCGTATCTTCTTCCCCTGCAGACCTGGCATGGGATATGTATGTTGGGTAGGAAGTGCATCTCGATGGTGGTTGTCCCAGCTCCTTGGCAGGCTTCACACCTTCCTCCGCGAACATTAAAGCTGAATCGGCCGGGCTTGTATCCTCTCACTCTGGACTCTGGAAGCTTGGAGAACAGTTCCCTTATCGGCGTGAAGACCCCGATGTAGGTTGCGGGGTTACTACGCGGAGTCCTGCCTATAGGGGATTGATCTATGATTATCGCCTTGTCTATGTTCTCTATTCCAACGATCCCTTTGTGTGCTCCAGGCTTCTCTCTTGAGCTGTGGAGCTTCTGAGCCAGGGCCCTGTAGAGTACATCATTAAGGAAGGTGCTCTTGCCTGATCCCGAGACGCCGGTCACGCAGGTTAATGTTCCAAGCGGTATACCGATATCTATATTCTTGAGGTTGTTCTCTGAAGCACCCAAGACAGTCAGAAGCTTGCCATTTCCATGCCTTCTGCTTGTTGGGATGGGTATGGAGAGCTGATGAATGAGATATCTTCCAGTCAGCGACTGTTGATTCTTCATTATCTCCTCCGGGGTTCCAGTAGCTACGACATAGCCTCCGTGTCTTCCTGCTCCTGGACCAAGATCGATAACATAGTCAGACTCCAGTATGGTTTCCTCATCATGCTCGACCACAAGTATCGTGTTTCCAAGGTCTCTCATTCTTCTGAGGGTCTCAAGGAGCTTTCTGTTGTCTCTCTGGTGCAGACCTATGCTCGGCTCATCCAGAACATACAAGACACCAGTCAGGCCCGAGCCTATCTGGGTGGCCAGCCGCGTTCTCTGAGCCTCTCCGCCTGAGAGCGAGCTCATCCTTCTATCAAGAGTCAGGTACCCCAGACCCACATTAACAAGAAAGCCGAGTCTCTGGTTCAGCTCCTTCAGCACTCTCTCCGCTATGAACCTCTCTCTGTCGGTCAGTTCCAGCGTGGATAGAAACCTTAGCGTTTCTGTTATGGACATCCTCGTGACCTCAGCTACCGACTTGCTCCCGACCTTAACGGCCAAGGATTGGGGCTTCAACCTGTCTCCCTTGCAGCTTGGGCATATGGCCTCACTCATGAATCTCTGATACCATTCCTTCATAGACTCTGAGTGTGTCTCTCGGTATCTCCGCTCGAGCATGTTGACAACCCCCTCGAAGTCTTGCCCCCACTGCGTGGCAGGTGTCCCGTATAGAATCAAGTTGATCTGTTTCTTGGTGAGGTTCTTTATCGGCTCGTTGAAGCTTATGCCGTGCCGCTGAGCTATTGGTCGGAACTCTGAGAGAACCCAGCTGTCTACGGGTCCGAAGAACGGTTTTATGGCGCCCACAGCAATTGACTTATCCTGGTCAGGGAGAACAAGTTCAGGGTCTATACCTATCTTGACACCCAACCCCGTGCATTCTTGGCATGCACCGTAGGGACTGTTGAAGGAGAACATTCTGGGCTCGAGCTCTTCCAGACTTACACCACAATTCGGGCAGGCGAGCTTCTCGCTGAACGCAAGCTCCGATCCCTCGGCCTCGATGATCACTGTACCGCCGGAGAGTTCTATTGCTGTTTGCACAGACTCTGCAAGCCTAGACTTCTCGTGCTGAGTCAGCCTTAGATGGTCGACCACTGCCTCTATGGAGTGCTTCTTGTACCTCTCAAGCTTCAGGGACTGATCAGTTCTTACTTCAACCTTGTCGACTCTTGCCTTGAGGAACCCTCTGAGCCTGAGGTCCTCCACAAGATCCTTGTACTCACCTTTCCTTCCCCTTACGACAGGAGCCAAAACTCTAATCCACAGACCGTTCTTCTGGCTCATGATCGAGTCGACTATCTGTTCGACGGTCTGTTTGGTGATTCTTCTTCCGCAGATGTGGCAGTGAGGTATCCCGATTCGTGCAAACAGGAGTCTGAGGTAGTCATGGATCTCTGTTGCTGTGGCAACCGTCGAGCGTGGGTTAGCGCTTGCGGTCCGCTGCTCTATTGCCACGGCAGGTGAGAGGTTCTCTATGTAGTCCACATCGGGCTTGTCAAGCTGGCCGAGGAATTGGCGTGCGTAGGCTGAGAGCGACTCTATGTAACGTCTCTGGCCTTCGGCATATACTGTGTCGAATGCCAGGGAGGATTTTCCTGAACCGCTCAGCCCAGTTATGACAACCAGGCGGTTTCGAGGGATCACTACGGTGATGTTCTTGAGGTTGTTCTGTCGTGCACCTTTGACTATTATGTTGCCGTCGAAACTTTTTCACCCCTTCTGAGCAGCTTTATCTGGTCTCTTATCGCTGCGGCTTTCTCGAAATCCAGCTTCCTTGCAGACTCGAACATCTCCTCCTCAAGACCGGCTATGACAGCCTCGAATTCAGTTCTCGATCTGAGTCTACGGTGCAAGGACTTCGCGTAGGCTGTGATCTCACGTTTCTGTTGTGAGGCTGTTGAAGTGAGGATGGTCTTAACCTCTTTTCTTATGGTCTCAGGAACTATGCCGTGTTCTTTGTTGTAGGCCAGCTGTATCGCTCGTCTGCGATTGGTCTCTTCTATGGCTCTTCCCATCGAGCCTGTCATGTTGTCTGCGTACATTATCACTTGGCCGGACACGTTCCTTGAGGCCCTGCCGATGGTCTGGATGAGTGAGGTGTCAGATCTCAGGAAACCCTCGCTGTCAGCATCAAGGATCGCAACAAGTGAGACCTCGGGAAGATCAAGCCCCTCCCTGAGCAGATTCACACCGACGACTGCGTCGTAGACTCCCAGACGGAGATCCGTCAGTATATCGACTCGTTCAAGGGTTTCTATCTCAGAGTGGAGATAATGGACATTTATGCCGCTTTCATGCATGTACTCAGCCAGGTTCTCAGCCATCTTCTTTGTCAGGGTAGTGACTAGGCTTTTCTCTTTCTTCTCCGCTCTGGTCTTGATCTCTTTGACTAGGTCTTGGACTTGGCCCTGGACTGGTTTGACTATGATCTCAGGGTCAACCAGACCCGTTGGTCTGATTATCTGCTCGACAATGTTCTGGCTGGTCTCAAGCTCGTATGGGCTGGGAGTTGCTGACATATACAGCACCTGCCCGATTCTGGAGTTGAACTCCTCGAATCTCAGCGGCCTGTTGTCCTTTGCTGATGGCAGCCTGAATCCGTGCTCTACCAAGATCTCTTTTCTTGAGAGGTCGCCACCGTACATTCCCTGCAGTTGAGGTACTGTAACGTGGGACTCGTCGATGATGGTCAGGAATCCTTCAGGGAAGTAGTCAAGCAGGGTCTGAGGGGGCTCACCAGCCTCTCGGCCATCGAAGTGTCTTGAGTAGTTCTCGATGCCTGGGCAATACCCAAGTTGGCTGATCATCTCAAGATCATATCTTGTTCTCTGCTCAAGCCTTTGGGCTTCCAGAAGCTTGCCTCCAGACTTTAGCTCTTTGAGGCTCTTGTCAAGTTCAGCTTGGATAGAACTTGTTACACGTTGAATTTCCTCTTTAGGTGTCACGAAATGCTTGGCTGGAAATACAAAGACATAGTCCCTGGAGGACTTTGTATAGCCTGTTACGGGATCAAGTTCAACAATATCCTCGATCCTGTCACCTAGAAGCTGGATCCTGAAGACGCTCTCCTGATTGACTGGACAGATCTCGACAAAGTTCCCTCTGGCTCTGAAGCGGCCTCTACTGAGGGCCACATCGTTCCTCTCATACTGCATATCGACAAGCCGTCTGAGCAGCTCGTTCCTGTTCGCGACCTTTCCTCTGGCCAGATGCAGGACGACCTTCAGGTATTCCTGGGGGGAACCTAGACCGTAGAGGCATGAGACGCTGGCTACAACTATTACGTCTCTGCGGAAAAGCAGTGACTGCGTGGTGGAGTGTCTCAGCCTGTCGATCTCTTCGTTTATCGAGGTCTCTTTGGCAATGTAGGTGTCGGTCTTTGGAACATAGGCTTCAGGCTGGTAGTAGTCATAGTAGCTGACGAAGTACTCCACAGCGTTCTCAGGAAAGAAAGTCTTGAACTCAGTGTAGAGTTGGGCTGCAAGAGTCTTGTTATGGGAGACTACTAGGGTTGGCTGCTGAGCGTTAGCGATGACGTGTGCTATGACAAAGGTCTTACCTGTCCCCGTCGCACCTTTAAGAGTCTGGCGCTCTAGACCCTGCTTCACACCCTCAGATAACTGCCTTATCGCTTTGGGCTGATCGCCCTTGGGTGTGTAGTCGGTTACGAGTTTGAAGAGGCCTTTTGCAGCCAACTAGACAGGAACCCTCCACTGCAGAGTAGACCTAAGAACTGAAGTGAGAGACATTGTGGCTGGATCGTTAAATCTGACAACTTACTACTGTGCTGACTCAGGTCTCCTAGACAGGAGAAGAACTGACCGATATTAATGTATCTCCGAAAAAACGACCTCGATGAAGTTCTTCACTATTCTAGCTGTTGCCCCCCAGATCACTTGATGGGGCAGATCATAATGGTAGACTGGGTAAGGTTCTCCATCACGGACGACATAACCAACCTTTGGTGTTCTTCTGAACTCCTCAACCGGAGCGATTATCAATTCGCTAATCTCTTCTCTGTTTAGCCTGAAATCATAGGGGTACGGTATCTTTGCAACGAACGGTGAGATCAAATATCCGGTAGTGCTTGCGTAGTCGTCGAGTTCGCCGAGGAACTCTATGTCATTCTTTGAGAGTCCGATCTCTTCTTGCGCTTCGCGTATTGCAGTACCCTTTAAGGTGATGTCTGTCTCCTCGAAGAGGCCTCCTGGGAAGGATATCTGGCCTGGGTGATTCTTCAGTTCCTTAGGTCTCTTTGTGAAAAACAAGCAGTATTCACCAGATCTCCTTAAGAGTGGAACCAAGACGGCTGCACGAACCAGATTCCTAGGTTCCAGAGGTATCTTCTTCCTATTCGACAAGATCATTCTGATTCTTGTTTCAAGATCTTCTGTTGACAAGTTTTGGCTCACGTAATGGAATGTTCTGCAGCTGCTACCATCAGGTTCGTCTAGATCGAGTTGTCACGTTGGCTGTTGGGGACGCAAATACTCCATCGACCTCGACTGACAGCGTTGAGCAATAAAGAGATATTTGGGGATTGCTAATCTAGAGGCAGATCTGGGATAACTTATGCCTGTTCTCAAGATGGCTCTACCCAAAGGCCACCTTTGGGAGGTGGTGAAAGCACTGCTTGATCGGGCCGGTTACAATCTCTTGATCAAAGGAGAGCGGTCTTACAGGATTGATTCAAGAGACCGAGACTTGGAGCTGCGGATACACAGAGCACAGAACATCAGCCTGCTTGTTGAGCAAGGCAGGTATGACCTTGGCATTACGGGACTCGACTGGGTTCTGGAACCTCAGGCGGATGTTGAGGAGCTGACGGATCTTGGGGTTGGCAGGGTCTACGTTGTCGCTGCTGTACCTGAAAGATACGGTTTGAACGAAAGCCTCGGTCCTGAAGTCTTCTCCAAGTTCCAAGAGAGGATGCGTCAGGACAAGAAGGACAGGATCGTCGTGGCTTCTGAGTATGAGAATCTCACAAGAAGTCTGTTTGATACTCATATGCCGAAGATGGCTTACAGGTTTATTCGTTCCTACGGTGCAACGGAGACCTTCATCGAGGTCGCTGATCTTATCGTCGACTGTACCGAGACAGGAGCGACACTAAGGGAGAATGGCTGGTCGATTGTTCACAAACTCTTTGAGTCAACCGCGCGGCTGGTAGCAAACAAGGAGAGCCTGAGAGATTCCTGGAAGAAAGAGAAGATCAGCGGGCTAATCTCTCTCGTAGAGGGGGCCAGAGACGCAAAAGGACTTCGACTACTCAAGATGAATGTCCCCGAGGATTGCATGAGCAAGGTGATGAGCGTCCTGCCGGCGATGAAGAGCCCGACTATCTCGAAGCTCTACGGTGATGAAGGCGCCGGCTACGCCGTGGAGGTTGCTGTTGATGAAGGACAGATCGTTCAGCTTATTCCCAAGCTTAAGAGAAGTGGGGCAACAGACATCCTCGAACTCACAATTGAGAAGGTTGTAAGATAACGGAAAGATTCTCAAACTACAACCTAGTCTTTGACGAGAGCTGAGGAAGAAGAGACGGAGATCTCTATCTCTGGCGGATCTCTTATAGTGTTATGAACGGTGCAGTGCTTCACCATCCTCAGGATGCCTTGAGCAAGATCAGGATCGACATCTTTCTCTAGGTGGATCGTCGCTTTGAACTCGCTGACCTTTGATGGGTTCCGCGCCATCTTCCATTCCAAGTCTATTTTCATGCCTTCGTATGGTATCTTGTGGCGCTCACAGAACATCTTTGCATAGACGCCTATGCAGCATCCCAGTGATGAGACAAAGAGCTCTACAGGAGTCATTCCTGTGTCCTCACCATCCTCTTCAAGAGGCTGGTCTGAGACTATCTGTTGGCCTCTGCATCTGACATTGAAACGCCACCCTCCCAAGTGACTTATCTTCATACTCATGGCCGAAAGCACGCCTCAAGTAGGAGCCTGGCGAAGCTTAAAGCGTTGGCGGAGCCTGAAGTATCACTGCCATGACTGAATCAAGTGCCAATGATCTCTTGAAAGAGCATGTCAGAAGAAAGGTATGGGATCTGATGGAGGAGCAGGCGATAGCCAGACCTCCCAGACCCGTTCATGGCCGGATACCTAACTTCGAGGGAGCTGAGAGAGCTGCTAGAAGACTGCTGGAGCTAGAAGAGTTCAAGACAGCCAAGACGGTGAAGGTCGATCCAGACTCTCCGCAGAGGCCTGTCCGTGAAGCTGTACTGAATGACAGGAAGACCCTGCTAACTCCGACCCCAAGGCTCAGAGAAGGATTCCTAGTACTGGATCCTGAGTCCATCCCTGAGAAGGACCACGGTTTTGCTGCGACAATCAAAGGCTCATTCAAGTATGGCCGGAAGGTCGACCTGCGCAGCCTCCCGAAGCCGGATCTATTAGTCATGGGTTCTGTTGCTGTCTCGCGTGATGGCTCAAGGGTAGGTAAAGGAGGAGGCTACAGCGAGCTGGAGTATGCTATACTGTCAGAGCTCGGATTGGTCAGTAAGAACACACCTATTGCAACTACAGTTCATGGGGTCCAGATCGTTGAACGGGTACCAATAGAGAGCCACGACCTCAGAGTCGACATCATAGCCACTCCGGAAAATATACTGAGAACACGCGCGGTGAGAGCTCTCCCTGGGCAATTGATCTGGGACATGGTAACGGTGCAGATGATTGATGACATGCCTGTTCTCCGGCAGCTTAGATGAATAGAAAGAGTAAAATGGTATCTATGTATATTCTCAGTCGGTGACTATGATGAGTTACTATGATCCCAACTATTGGAGACACTTCAGGCGATACCAACCATATACCGGGCCCACAGTACCTGCCTACAGACCTGATGATCCGATCACACAGCTGGGTTTGACCAAGACAGAGCCGGTCATCTACACCACCTGCAACTGTTGTGGAGCAACATTCTCGGTAGTCTTCCAGCAATGCCCCTTATGCGGTTGGGCAAGAGGCTTCTAGAGGAGGCGAAACTCGGACGGCTTCATACCTTAAGGTCATAGAGATCGATGGGAAACCGTACGTTTTCGAGCAGATAATATTCGAGCCTGCCTGAGCCGAGTCACTTGAAACCTGAAGGATCCCGATCAGCCTGATGTAATCACGATCGTGCTCAAGGCTTAGATCAGGCCTCCAACACATACAGTTTCTTGCTGAGTTAATGGGAACCAGTAAGAGGAGGCTGGCAACACAACATTTATTTGGATTCTTCTTTGAGTGACCTCTTGGTCCCGCGGATCCCGCGGTAAGATGTGGGCGAGCATCCCGTAAGCTCAGCCTGGTAGAGCTTCCGATCACGCTAGTAACGTGAGGAGATGCTGTAGAGCTGCACCCATGGTGTGGCCATCCAGCCTATCAGGCTAACAGAGACCGGAGTGTCGCTGGAGAGCCCAAAAGGCTCGGCGAGTTCAAAATAGGCTCTTGCCTATGAAACTCCGGCCCGCGGGACCACTATCCAAGCGATCTCGATTATCGCAAAGACTGCAAGACATCGAGTGGCTATAGAGACGATAGCTCATCAGTCTTCAAGCCGGACTAAAAACGGCTCCAAGCTCAACTTGCGACCTACGATCGTTGAGATGCGTGGTTGATTTGGTGATTGTTGTGGCGGGCCCGGTGGGATTCGAACCCACGATCTCCGGCTGTCTTCCTTTCCTTGATCGAAGGCCAGCATCTTAATCCTGACTAGACTACGGGCCCGCATTTCTCTCGATATGTCTTCTACAATCTCTGACGCGGTGAACCATAAAGATAACCTTCACCTTGGAAATTGGGAACCTTGGTTTTGGATCTTGACTGTCACTGAGTGGTTGCATGTATGGAGACGGAAGCTTCTTCATCTGGAAAGACTGCAGGCTAGAAGAATCAAGTTGCGTCTCATCTCGCTGATGGAGCGAGGACACTTCATGAATGCTCAGAAAGATTTAAGGGAAGAGCAGATCATCTTTCGGTTTCTTCATGGTGAATTTCGATGGCGATGACGGACACTAATATCAGGGAACTCGTGAGAACTGGCGAAGTGAAGATTGATCCATTCGATGAGTCTAGTTTGCAGCCAGCAGGTTATGATCTCAAGGCCGCACAAGGTGTTGTCATGAATTCTGGAGAACAAGGACTTCTTGCTACCGGCGAGACAGTTGAGCTCTGCTCCAGCGTCTTGGGAGTTCTACATTTGAAATCCTCATTTGCAAGAGAAGGACTCTTCGCAAGCCTCGCTCTTATCGATCCTGGTTTCCGGGGGCAGTTGACAGTATCCCTTTTTAATGCTGGCAAAGACACTTTGAAGATAGAAAGTGGAGAGCCCTTTCTGCAGTTGACACTCATCAGACTCTCTTCTTCTCCCGAGAGATCATACAGCGGGAAGTATCAAGGGAGTGTCGGAGTGGTAGAGAGCAAGAGGGAGACAACTATCAAAAATTCATCAAACTACTCATAGAAAGTATTATACACTTTACATCCGAATGTATAGACGAGGTCTTTTTTCTTGGCAGGTTCGAGGATCACAGACTTGAAGTACAAGCTGATGGTCACCGAGCTGCTCAACCTGGCCAAGAACTACTACACCTACCGCGAACTCTCACAGTTGATCGGGCTGCCGGAGACTGTTCTCAGCAGATATGTGAAGGGACATGTTCTTCCGACAATAGAGAGGGCCCGTGACATCAACAACAAACTGGAGAGCATAATGCGTCTGGAGTCCGAGATCCAGCGCAGAATAAGATTCGATGAGCTGGGCTACTTCGACAACACCAAAGTCATATCTGACACTCTGCTTCTTGAGAGGGCAGTTCAGCAAGCTGTCAACAAGTTCGCCGGACAGCGAATAACAAAAATACTTACCCCAGAGACAGACGGGATACCACTGGCCACCCTCCTAGCAAACAGACTGAGCATACCTTTAGTGATTGCCAAGAAGAGCAGGGAAGTGGGTGTCGGAGAATTCATCGAAGAGGCATACATACCCTCAAAGTCAGCGATGATCATGAGCTTCTACGTACCCCGGAGCATCTTCAGGAAGGGTGACGGCGTACTGATAGTTGATGACGTGATCGACAGCGGAGAGACACAGAGAGCATTGATAAACATAATACGCAAAGCCAAAGCGGAAGTAACAGGTATCTACGCGCTGATGTCGATCGGCGCGGAGTGGAAGAATAGGATCGAAGATGTTACAAACTGCCCCATAGAGATTGCGTACGAAGTCCCTCAGAAGATGAGGCCTGACTAGAGAGAACCTATTCTGAAGTAGTCTGAACGAACCGCATCATGCTTTCTTGAGTGGGTTGATTCAAGACTCCCTTATCAGATATTATGGCGTCAACCAGATTCAAGGGAGTGAAATCGAAAGATGGATTCATCGCACCGACGCCCCTTGGAACTACACGGGCGTTCAATATGTGCGTGACCTCGCGCGGGTTCCTCTCCTCAATCTTGACAGCTTCACCGAAGTTCGAGAGATCAAAAGTTGACATTGGTGCTGCAACGTAAAAGGGTATGCCATGATATCGCGCAGCGATCGCGATTGTGTATGTTCCGATCTTGTTGAAGACGCCGTCCTTTACGATCCTGTCAGCTCCAACGATGACGCTCTGTATCAATCTCCTTGACATTATGTGTCCGACCATCCCGTCAGTTATCACATTAACAGGGATGCCGTCTCTTGAAAGTTCGAAGGCCGTCAGTCTCGCGCCTTGAAGTCTGGGTCTGGTCTCAGTGGCTATTACCCTGACGCGCTTACCCTGCCTCACAGAGGTTCTGATAGGCGCGAGGGCTGTTCCATAACCGACAGTTGCCAGAGCACCTGCATTGCAGTGAGTCAGGACGGTATCCCCGTCAGCTACCAGAGGGGCCCCATACTCACCGATTTGGTGATTCGCCTGCAAATCATCCTCAGCCATCTGGACCGCTTTCTCTATGAT
>CAZRDQ010000018.1:0-28962 GCA_964598945.1 uncultured Candidatus Bathyarchaeia archaeon | reverse complement strand
CCTTGCCATGCCTTCCCAGCCGCGATCCATGAATAGGGCGTCGACTGTGGTGATGGCGGCCATGGCTTCGATTACAGCGTAGATTCGTCCGAGCAGTGTTGCGTCCCGTCTGGTTATCGGTGTCAACTTCTCTTCTTTCATAGTCCTCATGTTGATCGAGGGCTGTTCGATTGAGACGGTTGGTGTGGGCTTGACCGCAACTCGGACAATCACATCCTCGCCATTCGTTATTCCTCCCAGAACGCCACCTGCATTATTCGTTCTGAATCTCACCTTGCCATTCTTAAGGTAGGGGTGATCGTTGAACTCGGAGCCTTTCATGTTGCTGCATCTGAATCCGGCTCCGAACTCTATGCCCTTGACCGCTCCGATGCTCATTATCGCATGGGCCAGCATCGCGCTGAACTTATCAAAGACCGGCTCGCCTAAGCTGGCTGGGATGTTGCGGATGATCAGCTCAATGGTTCCTCCTGCTGTGTCTCCTTCCTTCTTCACCTCCAGGACTCTCTCAGTCATCTTCTCGGCTGCTTCCAGATCAGGACAGTTTATCTCGTTCTTTCGATAGTTCTTCTTGATCTCCTCGAAGCTCATCTCCTTGGCTCTTATCCCCACGCACTCTTTGGTGTAGGCTATCACCTCAATATTATCGCGTGCAAGAATGATCTTCGCTAGTGCGCCTGCGGCTACTCTGCCAACAGTTTCTCTTCCCGAGGCCCTGCCCGCGCCGCACCAGTCGGCAGCCTCTCCGTACTTTAGGAAGTATGTGTACTCTGCGTGGCCCGGCCTGACGAGGTCCTTGTAGTCACGGTACTGATCTATGTGGACTTGTTGTGTGTCGACGTTGTAGACGATCATTCCGATCGGAGCGCCTGTTGTCACCTTGTCTTGGCCGATTCCAGCAAAGATGTGGACCTGATCAGTCTCCTTTCTGGGAGAGTCAAGCTGGCCTTGCCCGGGGCGTCTCTTATCCATCTCCTTCTGGATCATCTCATCAGTGAGCATGATCCCTGGTGGTACGCCATCAACTGTCACGGCTAGGCCGCTACCTTTTCCGATCCCGTAGGACTCTCCACATGTTGTGACCCTGAACATCCTGCCAAAAGTATTTCCTAACATCTGATCAGTCCTCTATTCTCATTCTCGCTCCTAGATTCTTCATCACTTCGACATAGTTGGGGAATGTCACTTTTATAGCCTCGGCTGGTTCGATCTCAGTCTTTCCTTTAGCAATCAGTCCTGCCAAGCTCAGAGCCATGACGACGCGATGGTCACCATGGCCGTTCAGTTTGGCTCCGACCAGCTGGCTATGCTCAATGATCATTCCGTCATCGGTTTCTTTGATCCTGGCTCCCATCTTGGATAGCTCTTCGGTCATCACTCTTATCCTGTCTGTCTCTTTTATTCTGGCGTGAGCAACGTTCTTGATAGTGGTCTTGCCTTCTGCAAAGCATCCCAAGACCGCTATCGCGGGCAGTGCATCGGGTGTGTCGTTAAGATCAAGTTCGCAACCGTGAAGTTCAGACCTGTTTACTATGATCATTTTCGGTTCAACTTTGATGTCTGAACCCATTCTTTGAAGATAGTTCAGAACTTCCTTGTCTGCTTGAGTATCTTTCAGATCAAGATTCTTGACTACCACGCTATCTCCAAGCATTGCTGCTGCTACGAGTATGAAGGTGGCTGAGCTCCAGTCCGAAGGAATCGTCTTCATGAAGGTTGGATACTTATGTTTTCCGTGGATCAGGATCTTCTTGAAATCTCTATTCTCGTAGCTTATGCCAAGTTCATCCAGCCATCTCATGGTCATCTGGATATAAGGCAGCTCGCAGCAGTTCATGGCCTCGATCTCGGTGTCCCGCTCCAGTAAGGGGCATGATATTAGGAGGCTGGACAAGTACTGTGAACTTCTGCAGTCTAGTGCCGTTTTTCCTCCTGTCATCCTTCCCTGTACTTCTATGGGGGGGCAGCCGTTGTTTTTGATGGAGAAGGCTCTTGCGCCAAGATTATTCAAGGCTGATAGAAGCGGCTGGACAGGTCTCCTCCTTATCGACTCGTCACCATCGATTATGATCTTCTTATCGGCTAGCGCTGCCACGGACGCGATGAAGTTCGTTGTCGTGCCTGAGTTGAGCGTATTAATCTTGTCTCTTCTAACGTTTGGATGTCCTTCAAAGCCAGCGATCTCGAATCCTCCCTCTCCCCTCTTGGTTATGTCTGCTCCTAATGCTGAGCACGCTTCTATCGCGGCTCTAGTATCCTCGGACTCTAACACGTTCTGAAGAACGGATCGTCCTTCGGCAAGAGAGGCAAATATGAAAGCTCGTATCGTATGTGATTTTGAGCTGGGAACACTGGATTCTCCAGTAATCCTTTCAGCTTTTTCAATCAGTAGTCTCATTGGAACATGCACTCCAGTAATCTTTTCTGCAAATGATCCTTCTCATCTTATCCAGGTGAGCGGTTGGCTGGGCCGCTGCCTCACAGATGAACAAGTTCGCAGAGGGGAACGACTGTGCTGTGTTCATTCCTTAGGGATGGATCTGTCTGGGGTTCTGGGGCAAACTCAGTCCAACTTTATTCTCCCGTATATCGCTCTGAGATCGTCTATGGTTAACTGGCCCGGAGCTGTCTCGGCTCCCGCCTCCAGTGCAGCGATTGTAAAGAAGGATCCGAATATTGGGCAGGCCACCCTTGAGATCTTGCCCAACTCGCCCATGGCAAAGCACACTACTTTGAGCTGTCTGGGCGCTTCACTGATGAAGTTTAGAGCAACTAGACTGTCCTGTACCGTTCTGGCTGTAGTTACGATCTTGTATATGTCAGCGTCATGTCCTGAGTTCCGGCTCAGTGTCTGCTTGAGCTCTGGGAGAGTGGGTGTTGTCTCCATGTCATGGTGGGAGCAGATGATCTTCACGCCGGAATCCCTTAGCGCTTTGATCTTCGCCTCAAGGGCCTCAGTCGAATCGTCGATATCAACATAATCGAACCCGATCTGTGCTGCGTCAAGAAGGATTCGAAATCTCTCTTCCTCGCTGCCTGTGAACTCCCCTCCCTGAGGAGTCGGCCGGACTGTGGCTATCATCGGGATCTCTGTCTGTGATACCCATCTGAGCTCCGACGGTCGCCTCAGACGGTCGAGTCTTATCTCAACAAGATCAGCCCCTTTCCGCTTAGCCTTGTCTTGGAGGGTCTTTCCCTCATCTGCTGACCTAGGCATGACTGAGACGCAGATCTGTGGTCTCACCGCTCTATCACCGACTCCTCCACCACCTTCGTGCCGAAGTGCCTACCGCCGGTCTCGATCCTAGCTAAGACTCTGTCGCCAGGTTTGATCTCTGAGACCGATTTTGATCCCTGTTTCGTGACTAGACGGATGGTCTCGGCATTCTGAAGGATTATGTTGAAGTTACGCCCCCCACTCTTGGTTTCCACCATTATCATCGGTCGCCATTCGATCTTCACCCTGCAGACATTGGTTGTTCTAGTGTTGCCTTCTGAATCAACGATCAGAACCTCATCCCCGCCCTTGAGCTCTGACAAGTAGCGGGTCTTGTCTGGTGCTGCCAGCAGATATGATGCTACTGGGCCAGCGTTGACTCTGAAAGGTCGCGGCTCGACATGAGGGTTCTCCATAGTCTCGGACTCTACAAGGAAGAGGCCTGATGACTGGCTTCCGACAAGGAAGCCTTCTCTTGGCCTCATGAGGTCACATGTATCGATACAGACCCGTGCACCTGTGCCCAGAGGTCTGAGGCGGACAACTTCGGCCTCCGTCAGTTCAACCTTGGCATGTGTCTTCTTGATGATCTTGGCTGCAGCACGTATCTCCTCTGAGTCGTTGGCCTTGTAGACGACGCCGTCTGCTCCCAGCTGTAATGTCTCGGCTGCGAGTCTTGCTTCATCCGGAGTTGAGACCTCCATCAGTATCTTGGCTTTGTTCCTTAGCCTCGCAATCATGTTCTCAAGCGGTATTGTCTTCCAGTCCGTGCACCCAAGAATGATGTATTTTGATCCGAGGTTGGCTGCATCGACGGCCCTCGCCTCGTCTTTGCCAGTCCTTATGGTAACCTTCGCCGCGATCTCCTTACTTCTGGCTCTCACCGATGAGATGTCAATGGCCTCCTGAAAATCGACTATCCTGATGCTGGCACCATCAAAGTCGCCTGCGATAGTCTTGTTGGATCCCTTTGCCAGGTTGAGATCTCTGGATGAGACCAGTATGACATCCGCGACCTCTGCGGCCGTTGCTAGCAACTTCTCCTTTGTGCTGGCAGGCAGATCTTCAGCTACATGGACCCAGAGTTCTTTCATCATTTCTCGCCCAGGATCTCCATCGCGTTCTTGACGTCGGTACCGTCGTGAACGATCGCTGCAAGTGCCTTGGTCATCATTTCCGGGTTCTCGTGCTGGAAGACGTTTCTTCCGATGGATAAGCCCGCGGCACCGTTCTTGATGGAGTCGTAGACCATTGTGAGGAACTCCTTGACGCTCTCTGTCTTGGGTCCGCCCGCGATCACTATGGGCACTGGACAGCTCGCTACCACTTCCCTGAAGGTCTGGCGGTCTCCTGTGTAGTTGGTCTTGATTATGTCAGCTCCAAGCTCTGCCCCAAGTCTTGCGGCATGGCTTACTGCCGCAGGGTCATGTTCGCTCCTTATCTTCGGCCCTCGGGGGTACATCATCGCGAGGAGTGGGATCCCGTACTCATCACATGTGTCAGCGATCCTTCCGAGTTTGCTGAGCATCCGGTGTTCCTTGGGAGCGCCAACATTTACGTGAACCGAGACTGCGTCTGCCCCCAGCCTCATCGCCTCGACTACTGAGCAGACTTGGCGTTTCCACAAAGGATCCGGGCCCAGAGAGGTGCTCCCGGAGAGATGTATTATCAGGCCTGCGGGTCCGGTCTCAACGTTCTTGGCTATTCCTTTGTGAACCAGTATGGCATCCGCTCCTCCGCTGTTGAGCTTGGAGACTATGCTCTTCATGTCCTCGAGTCCTTGGATCGGGCCGACGGTTACGCCGTGATCCATCGGAACGATGACTGTTCTGTTGTCGGGTCTGAATATCCTCTGGAGTCTTCTCTTCTTTCCGCTCTCCGTACCTTTTCACCTCCTAGATGTACCCTATTGCCCTGAAGTATTCGGAGTTGAGTATGGAGCAGCCTGCTGCTCCTCTGACTGTGTTGTGGCCGAGCACTATGTACTTGAATCCATCCAGATCAGGATCTTTTCTGATCCTTCCGACTACGACAGACATCCCTCTGCCCTCCATCCTGTCAAGTTTGGGTTGGGGCCTATCCTCCTCATGCCTGACGATGATCGGTTGTTTTGGCGCTGTAGGCAACCCCAATCTTTGGGGCTCTGCTTGGAACCTCGACATGACCTCAGCCACGATCTGGGGTTGAGCTTCCTTCTGGGTCTCGATGAAAACGGCCTCTGTGTGTCCGTCAGTAGTGTTGACCCTGTGGCAGCTGGCTGAGACTCTGAATTCTGCGGGTTTCTTAAGGTCTCCCATGATCTTGAGGGTCTCCCTGTGCATCTTCTCCTCTTCATTCTTGATGAAAGGTATCACGTTATCTGTTATGTCCAGCGAGGCTACGCCGGGGTATCCTGCGCCTGAGAGTGCCTGCATGCTCGATACTAGGATCCGTCTTATTCCAAACTCATCTTTGATCGGTTTGAGTGAGAGTGTCAGTATGGCGGTGGTGCAGTTTGGGTTGGTGACTATCGCCCCGCTCCAGCCTCTCCTCTTTCTCTGTTCATCGATCATCCTTGCGTGTTCGCAATTCACCTCAGGATTGAGAATGGGAACATCCTCGTCCATCCTGTGGGATGAGGCGTTGCTGAAGACCATGTACCCGGCTCCGGCGAACTCCTCCTCAGTCTTCCCTGCCTCTTCAGCTGGTAGGGCCGAGTAGACTACGTCCACATCGCCTATCGCTCTGGTGTCTACTGGGAGGACCTCAAGTTCCTTGACGTCTTCCGGAATGGGTGTGGGTAGCTTCCATTTTGTGAGCTGACTGTACTTGAGCCCAACACTCCTCTCAGATGCTGCCACCGCTTCCACTCTGAACCACGGATGGCTGTCAAGCAACTCAACGAACTTCTGTCCGACCATTCCTGTCGCCCCGAGGATCGCTACCTTCAGCAACTAGCATTCACCCCCAGCGATTGCTTGATCAAGGAGATGGCCTTCTCCTTAGTGGGATGATCAACGAAGATCAGAATACTAGAAGTTATCGTGAGTATCCCGAAGATGTTGATGCTGTTCACTCTCAGAGTCTCCGAGATCTTGCCCACGACTCCAGGTGTCTCCTCAAGACCAACACCCTTAACCCTCAAGTAAGCGAGGTTACGCCGGACGGTCATGGAGGCCGCCTCAGGGTGGCTGAGCAGGATTTCGTGAAGGTCCCGGTAGAGCGGCTCACCGTTTTCTACCTCTGAGGTGTACAAGATTATTGAATCTGAGTTCGCTGAGAGACCGAGTAGCTCCGTGTGTTCCTCAACCTTCTCAATCAGGTCTGATATGATCTTTGGGTTCATGGATAGTCCATGGCCGATCACGGTCAGGACCATTGCCTGCCTCGGTGTTGCCTGCTCAACCTCAAGTTCAGAAGCTATCGAACCGGTGATCTTTGTGCCTTCCGAGTCGAGATCGCTTTTTGAGAAGTTGATCACTCTGGCGTCGATCGCTGGATCCTTGTATTTGAGAGCTTTTCTATGTATGAACTTCTTGCCTGAGTCTGCCATCCCAACTAGGAAGTTGACATCCACCTTGCCAAGTCTTCTTGCATCTGGCACGAGTTTTGGGTCAGCCGTCATTATTCCGTCTGAGTCTGTCACCAGGATCACCTCATCGGCTTTCAGGGCCCTTGCCAGTATGAAAGCTGTGGTGTCGCTTCCTCCCCTCCCGATCGTGCTTATGGCATGGTCTCTGGTGCGGCCCACGAACCCAGCTATGACGGGAACAATTCCTTCCTCTAACAGGGGGCCGACGTGTCTCCTTATCCTCTCTTCGCAGTCTGCCAATATTGGGTTTGCGTTAGAGAAGTTGCCGTCAGTGATTATCGGCCAATCATCATCGTCTGGATCAAAGTATCTTACTCTCAGACCCTCGGATTTCAAGGCTGCAGCAAAGACCCTGGCGCTGGTTCTCTCTCCCATTGAGAGGATGTCGTCAGCATCATCCTTCTCTACAGCTTTTCCAGAGGGGTTCTGAAGGATCTCAAGCAAAGCATCTGTGGTCTTTCCTATGGCGGATACGACTACGGCTACCCTGACACCTTTCTCTATCTCTCTGGCAACGGACTTGGCTGCTCTTCTGATCCTCTCACTATCCGCGAGGCTTGACCCGCCAAACTTGGCTACAATAGTCCTCTCTGATCCCAGTCTCTCCGCCTGCAATTGCGAGAGTCCTTTTGAAGAATTCGCTGAGAGGCCTCTTGTGTCTGACTTAGTGATAGTCGGTGGATGCGGTACGGAGCTAGCCAACGATCCGGTAGGTGGACTCGGCGCAGGGTCTTTCGTAAACGCCATCACCGAAAAGATGGTCACCCATAATTCTTCACCCACCGTCAAGAATTGGCAGTCATTCCGTGCGCGAGATATATTAATCTATCGAGCAGCATGCTGTTCTTAGCTAAGGCATCTGGTCAGAAACCGTTCTGGATCCGGAAGGTCTCCGAGATCAGGACAGCCTGTGCAGGAGGAATGGTCGCGTTGTGTGGCATATTCGGTGCGGTCCTTAGGACGGGTGATGCTGCACCGGTTGTTCATCGAGCCTTGGAACGCCTTGAGTATAGAGGATACGACTCGGTCGGCATAGCCACGATCTCAAAGGGAGGCCTGGAAGTAAAGAAAGACCGCGGATCGATCAGAGATGTGGATTTGAGACTTCATCTTAATGAGATGGATGGCAGTGTTGGAGTCGGCCATACGAGATGGGCCACGCACGGTATGCCGTCCTTGGAGAATGCGCATCCACACCTCAGCTGCAAAGGCGATGTTGCAGTTGTGCATAACGGGATAATCGAGAATTTCCTTGAGTTGAGAAGGGAACTCGAAGGAAGAAATCACATATTTAGATCCAGAACGGACACAGAAGTCATATCTCATCTGGTGGAAGAGTACTTGGCTGACGGCGAAGATTTCGCCGAGTCGGTAAGGCTGGCCACCAGGCGACTCGAAGGATCGTTCGCCATTGCCGCGATCTCCACCGCTCGTCCCGGCTCGATTGTCTGTGTCAAGAAGGAGAGCCCCTTGGTGATCGGCCTTGGTAGTTCTTCCAACTACTGTGCATCGGATGTATCTGCATTTCTTCCTCTAACAAGGAAAGCCCTGTTCTTGGAAGAGGAAGACCTCGCCGTCTTAGAATCGGATCAGACTCAACTTATCAACTTTAGAACTGGCCAAGAGCTCGAACGTGAAGTTGTGGATATCACCTGGAGCCCAGAGGATGCCACAAGGAGCGGATACAAGCATTTCATGCTCAAGGAGATCCATGAGCAGCCACCGGCTATAAGGAACGTTCTCAGGATCCAGCCGATATACTATGACCTTATGGCCTCCAAGCTGGAGAAGGCTGAGCAAGTCTTCTTGCTGGCGTGTGGTACGTCCTATCACTCTTGCCTTGCAGCATCCTACTTGTTCACAAGATTGGCGAAGATCCGGACGCAGCCTGTCATAGCATCGGAGTTCATTGAGCAGTACGGCCACACGATCGACAAAAGGTCGGTCGTGTTGGCGGTCAGCCAGTCAGGGGAGACCGCGGATACTCTTGAGGCCGTTCGTTTCGCCAAGAGCGCTGAGGCCTCAGTGCTCGGCATAACCAATGTGATGGGGTCAACCTTGACCAGGCTCTCCGAGGTTTATATCGGTCAGAACTCAGGACCTGAGATAGGTGTAGCTGCAACAAAGACGTTCACTTCTCAAGTCTCGGTCTTGACGAGACTCGCCTTGGTTCTGGCTGAGAAAAGGAGGACGATTTCTGAAGATGAGATGGCCAAGCTCAAGGACGGTCTGCTGGGAATCCCAGCGGCCATGGAGGAGGTCCTCTCGGTCGGACCTCAGGTTCGTGAACTGGCAAGGAAATACAGAGACAGATCGAGTTTCTGCTTTCTAGCAAGAGGGATCAACGTGACCACTGCACTGGAAGCGAGGCTGAAGCTTCTGGAGTTATCGTACATCCCCTCGCTTGCATATCCGGCTGGCGAGAGCAAGCATGGCTTCATCGCGGTCGTTGAGCCAAGGTACCCAGTGATCTTCGTTGCCCCAAGAGATGAGACTTACCACAAGACCGTTGGGAACGTCATGGAGATGAAGGCCAGAAACGCCTCAACGATAGGGGTGATCGAATCCGGCGATGAGAAGCTGAAGGAGCTGCTCGATGACTTCATCGAGATCCCTGTTCGCGTAATTGATCTTCTCACACCCGTGATATACGTGATTCCACTGCAGCTATTCGCTTACTGGATGGCCGTTGAGCGAGGATGCGACCCGGACAGGCCGAGAAACCTAGCAAAGTCTGTTACAGTAGAATGATCTCATGAAATCCTCGATCGGCCGATCCAACCGGCAACAGAACTCCCGGCCGCAAATCCTTTTAGGGACGGATCATGGTCTCACCAGCGCTCTCCATGATACGAGCTGGCTGATATTCTGATGTTAGTGGTTCTGGCTGGCGGCGTGGGTGGAGCGAGGTTTCTTCAAGGGCTCACCAGAATTCTGCGCGATGAGAGATTGGTGATCGTTGGAAACACTGGAGACGATCTGGATGTGATGGGGCTGCACATCTCGCCGGACCTTGATACTCTAATGTACAGCTTGGCCGGCCTTGTCGATGAAGAGAAAGGATGGGGTCTCAGGAATGACAGCCTCAATTTCCTAAGCATGATGAGCCTCTACGGGCAGGAAACCTGGTTCAGGATTGGAGACCGGGACCTTGCAACTCACATCCTGCGGACTCGACTGCTAGCTGAAGGACTTACTCTCTCAGAGGTTACCAAGAGACTATGTAACACTCTGGGGGTGAACCACTTGATCTTGCCGATGACAGACGATCCTGTGCGAACGAAGGTAGATACCGATGAAGGCCTACTCGATTTTCAAGAGTACTTTGTTAAGAAGAAGTTCGAATCAAAGGTTAGAAATGTGGTCTTCAGAGGCTCGGAATCCGCTCGGTCTAGCGGTGAGGTTCTAGAATCCATCGATGAGGCCAGAGGCATAATCCTTGCTCCAAGCAACCCTATCGTAAGCATAGGCTGCATGCTGTCTATCCGCGGTATCAGACAGGCGATCAACAGATCTAGGGCCAGAAAGATTGCGATCAGTCCATTGATAGCCGGAAAACCGGTCAGGGGTCCAGCTGACAGAATGCTGATTGGGTTGGGGAGGGAGCCGTCGGTTGTTGGAGTTGCCTCGCTCTACAAAGGTCTCATAGACACTCTCATAATAGACAGAGAGGATCTCCCCCGCAGAGGCAGCATCGAGAAGCTGGGTATGCGCGTTGTCGTGGCGAACACCCTGATGAATACGTTGGATTCAAAGACTAGGCTGGCTGAGACCACTTTGCGTGCTCTTGAGGCCTGAGTCTGTTGCGTACCTGTGCAATCGTACCGGTCAAGAGATTGCTACACTCCAAAGCCAGGCTCGCTCCCTCACTGAATCCAGATGAGAGAAAGGAGCTGACTCTAAAGATGCTGGGGCATGTCTTGAGCGAGCTGACTAGGTGGGTGGGTCAAGCAATCGTCGTTGGATCCGACGAGGAGGTTAGGAAGGTTGCGGAGAGTTCAGGCGCGTTATTCGAGGTAGACCAGACCAGCTCACTCAACGGTGCTGTTACACAGGCCATCAGTCGCTGCATGGCAGAAGGCTTCGATTCTGTTCTCGTCATTGCGGCAGACCTTCCTCTTCTCTCAAGTCGTGAACTCAAAAATATGATGAATAATGCTGCCGATGAATCGATAGTTATCTGTCCATCCAAAGATTGCGGAACCAACACGTTGTTCCTTCGGCCTCCAAGATCTATCCCGGTGAGATTCGGTCCAGGAAGTCTCACTGGTCATCTCAAGGAAGCGATGAGAAGCGGAAGAAAGTTCAAGCTCTACTGGTCGCCTGGTCTGGCGTTTGATCTTGATACTGGCGCCGATCTCCATACGCTCAGCAGAACAAGATTCTTTGCTTGCTAGATTCCTCTTCATGTACTCGTCGTTGGTGCTAGGATCGCATCAACGATTCTTCTCTTCTTAACCAGGTCCACTACGACCCCGATGATCACAATCTCGACCCAGGCTTTCGCCAGCACTAGCACTATGATCGCATCAGTGAACCCTGATGCTATTTGGGCAGGCAGCAAGAGCCGAGTCAAGAGTCTAAGGACTATGTATATCCAGAGGCACTCTGGAATGAACCCAAGTATGATGGCAGACAGTGGTCTCATCCTTCTTGCCAGTAGTCCAAAGAATAACCCTGACAGAGCCTTGCCCAAGAAGAAACCAATGAATCCGAGGAAAGGTCCAAGCCAGCCGAGGACGCCAAAGTAGTAGTAAGGGGCTAATCCTACTAGAGCCCCTGTAAACATTCCCATGGCCGGACCCAGATATACCGCCACTATCGCGGTCGCAAGGTGTGAGAAGTCCAGAGCAACCTGAGGATGGAAACTTCCAACATACATTGAGATGAAAGCCAGAACGTTTCCGAGGGCAGCCATCGAGGCCATTAGAGCAACGCTCTTTGTCATCGACAAGTTCACTACTCTTTCTCTCATCTCGATGGCCTCCAATTCTATGTCTGCTTTGACTGTATTTAAGATAAGATCACGAGCAACATCAAATTAGTCTAGGTTGATCTCCTGTCGATCACATCCCATGTTGATGGGCCAGTTCCAATAAACATTACCGGCCTGTTCGTTTCGTTCTCAATCTCCTTAACAAACTCCTTGGCCTTCTCTGGAAGCCCATCGAATCGTTTCACACCGCGGGCCTTTGGAGATATCAAGTCGATCTTTGTTACTGCAAGTTGTGTGGCTCCATTCAACATAACCGCCCTCCGTGCGAGATCGAAGTTGAATGGTGCTGCTCGCCGTTCCCTCCGGGTGACGGTTCCGTACTCCACCCAGCCTCTCTTGAGAACCTCTTCCTTGCTGAGCTGACCTTGGAGCTCGCCCTCACCAACCCTTGTGACGAATGACTTGAAGACCAGGATTACCTCTGACACTTTGGTGGGGCCGAGGCCTATGTCGGAACATATGGCTGAGGCGCAGACGTCTTTGGAGGTGCAGTATGGATAAGTCCCGTGATACAGGGATAGGAAGGTTCCCTGCGTTCCCTCGACCAGTACGGGTCTGCCGTTATCTAGTGCACGGTTAACTTCACGGGCGACATCGACCAAGTACCTCGACAGTTCAGGGATCTCTCTGGCTATCCTTGCCATCCTGAGCGCTCTATCGGCGTTGCATGCGCCAACTCCACTTTTGGTCGAGCCGACCTTCTGGGAAAGATGTTCCGACCCTGCTTCGGCTCGGATGTGTCTATCCTCGATTATGCCACATTGAGGGTCCAGGCCTATTCTCGAGTCTGTCTCTGTCAGAGCTATCTCTTTGAGCAAGACGCTTGGGTCAACTGAGACACCGGGGCCGATGAGGAGTCTGCTTTCCTTGTTTGTGAAGCCGCTGGGCACCATTCGTAGAGAGTATGTCTTGCCTTCGAACTCGACAGTGTGTCCTGCATTGGGTCCAACTCCTCCTCTGGCGACTATGGCTGGCTTATCCTTCAGAGCTAGATACGCGATCAGCTTCCCTTTGCCCTCATCGCCGAAGAACCCTCCCACGACCACATTGCACGGCATCGAACACATGCCCCAGAGGCCTTTCGAAAAACTCTCCTCTAAAAGGCTTGTTTTGACACTCTCCATGACTGAAGTCAGGAGATTCTAGCTTCTATCATGTTCATTGGTCGGTGGGTCATTGCCCTTTTAGGCTGCCACCTCATTCCATCCCGCTTTAGAAGTTTAGGGTGTGTCACCACCCTGATGGCTGTTCCTTCATGTTGAAGGTTTGCCATGTTTAAGGCTCCAACAGCGTCTCTGTTGGCTTCCAATCCACATTCTAGACATCTGAATAGTCTCCCTTTCCTCTCAATGTTTTCTGAGCTACATCTTATGCATCTGCTTGAGGTCTTGTATTCGTTGACTTCTTTGACTCTTATGCCGTATTCTTGCGCTGTACACTTCATTCTTTGAACTATGTAGTTGATGCTCCAGAAGTTATGGATCATTGAGTTGCTCTTCTTTCCCTTATCATTGTTCTCTCTGATGCCTGTCAGGTCTCCAATAGTGATCTTTGAGACGCCCAAATCATATAGGTCTCTTACCATGTTTCTTGTCATGGTGTTGATGGCTTGCCTGAATCTACTCTGGCGTGTACTGTAGAGTCTGCTCAGTCGCTTTGAGCTTTTCTTGCTGTTGATTGTTTCAAGTATGCTCTGACAGTCCGCTATTCTCCTGTTCCAGTGCCACCAGTCAGAGAGCAGGTTTCTCCCATTGTATGCTATTGGTTGCTTCCAGCCTTCAAGCCAGATGGTGGCGAGGTTAATGATCCCGAGGTCTATGTAGCATGTCTTGGAGCCTCTCGGCTTGAATAATGGCTTCACCTTTACAGCCTGAAAGACACGCCACTTTCCATCTACATCATTATAGATGACCTCGGCTTTTCCCTGCTTACCACTCCACCTTGGCTTGCCTTTGAAGGGAATTCTCAATCCTTTTGGCAGTTTCATCACTCCATCCTTGAGGCTGTAGCAGTCGTTCCTAAGAACCATCATCAGCCTATACTTTCCATCTTTCTTCCAGAACCCTGGCATACACACCTTCTCTATGTTCGTCGGAAGTCTGCCCTCTCGCTCTAAGTTCTTCAATGCAAGGAAGCTTCTCCATGACTCTTTGTTTTTTCTAATGATCTGTTGAGCTGTCGCTGAATCAATTAATGGTGAATATTTCTGGTAGAGTTCTTTGCATTCGCAGTCTATGGGTTGGTAGTTCATGTATGCTTGTCTTCTGCGGTAGACTACTTCATTCCAAAGCTTGGCGCAGTTGATAGCTCTCTCACGCAGTATTCTCTCTTGCTCCACTGTTGGAGCAAGGATGAAGGTATTCGCTCTCCGCATGAAACTGCCAATATCAATTATGGTGTGACCTCACATTTAAGCCTCAAATGCCTTCTCTGTGCCCAATTCATCTACACGGCTGAAGCCGGTAGCTTTCTTGAACTAACCCCTGTAAGCTTAACCGAATTCTCTATAAGAACAATCAGTTGTTTGACGAATGTGTTGGTGATTCACTTGTCTGAGAGGCAGCAACCGAAGGCCCGTTTCTCCACGAGGCTGCCGGACGGCGACTTTCTCAGTTTCGCAGTCTGGCCGGGAAAGTCTGACCCGTCCGCGGAGGTCCTCACTGTTCAAGTCAGGCGTCTGAAAGAGGATCTGTGGGAGACGGTTGGAAGGCTCGCTGTGTACAGAACCTCCGACGGAAGATACTCGATGCTCCCAGAGAGGAGCAAGATGCAGGCCAGACAGGAAGAGCCTGACGAATGAGACCATTTGCTTGAGAGAGAAAGACATCAGGAGAATGTTATAAGGACCATTTGGTGCGGTTTGTACTGTTGAGGTGTGGGGTGTGGTCAGGTACATCTTCATAACGGGTGGTGTGATGTCCGGAATCGGCAAGGGCGTGACAGCAGCATCTGTTGGAAGGATTCTGCAAACCAGGGGAATGACCGTCACGGCTATCAAGATAGACCCTTACCTCAATGTTGATGCCGGAACAATGAATCCTTACATTCACGGTGAGGTCTTCGTCACCGAGGACGGCGGCGAGACCGACATGGACCTAGGAACCTACGAACGGTTCCTGGATGTGAATATCTCCAAGGAACACAACATCACCACAGGTCAGATCTACATCTCAGTGATAGGGAAAGAGCGCAAGGGGGAGCTTCTAGGCAAATGCATCCAGATAATACCGCACATCACGGATGAGATCAAAGATAAGATACGGTCAACCGCAAGAAAAAGCAAAGCTGATTGCGCCATTATCGAGATTGGTGGAACGGTCGGAGACATAGAAAGCCTACCCTTCCTAGAGGCAGCAAGACAGATGAGACTCGAGGAGGGGCCGAACAACGTCTTCTATATACACGTCACCCTTGTTCCGATCCTCGAGGTCGTGGGAGAACAGAAGACAAAACCCACACAGCACAGCGTTCAAGAGCTCCGAAGGATCGGAATACAGCCAGATGCAGTCGTTGTAAGAAGCCATAGTGCGCTCAAGCCGGAACCGAAGAGAAAGATCGCCCTGTTCTGTAACATAGAAGAGAGAGCTGTATTCACCTCGCCTGACATAAGAAGCGTCTATGAACTCCCTTTGATACTCGATGACCAAGGCCTGGGCGAGTACCTGAGTAAACGGATGCTTCTGAAGACCAAGAAACCCGACTGGAAGGCTTGGAGGAAGATGCTGAAGGGATTTGTCGACCCCAAGAATCAGGTGAAGATTGCAGTATGCGGAAAATATGCCGAGCTGGCAGACTCGTACGTCAGCATAAATGAGGCCCTAAGACACGCGGGTGCTGCCAACGACTCCCTAGTCAAGATAAGTTGGGTAGAGACCGAGACCTTCGAAGAGGATCCCTCCAGACTCCGAGAACTAGACAGCTACGATGGAATACTGATTCCAGGCGGCTTCGGCGCCAGAGGCACAGAAGGAAAGATAATGGCAATATCGCATGCACGCCGGAAGAATATACCCTTCCTCGGGATATGCTTCGGATTCCAGATGGCTATTGTTGAGTTCGCAAGGCAGATAGGCCTGGTCGGAGCGAACTCCACAGAGATAAGGCCAGATGCTGAACATCCTGTTATCGATCTCATGCCAGAACAACACTCGATGGAGCAGAAAGGCGCCACTATGAGGTTGGGCGCAAACGAGATAGTTCTCACTCCTAGCACGCTGGCTTACCGGCTCTACGGAAGAAAGGTCATCAGTGAAAGGCATCGCCACCGCTACGAGGCAAACCAGAAGTACCTTGCCCGGCTTGAGGAGGCTGGGCTTATCTTCTCAGGCAGGAGCACAGACGGTTTGCGCATGGAGGTTCTTGAGATCCCGAGTCAGCTCTTCCATCTGGCAACCCAGTTTCACGGAGAGTTCAAGTCCCGGCCTAACAGGCCTGCCCCACCTTACAACGGCTTCATCGCAGCCTGCTTGAAGAGGGCCCTAGCAAGAGGCAAGCCGTAATCATAGGTCAAGATAGTCCTGTACAAGCGCTACTGGCTGATGATGGCTTGGCTTACCATCAGGCTGGAGCAACATGAATAACATTGGGATCCTAGGTTTGGTCATGACGGGCGAACGGCCAGGGGAATTCTGGTCCTAACAGCTCTGACAAGGGGTATGGCTACGACAGCACCAATCATCATCTGGCCAATGTTGATGGGTATCTCAACTATTGCGGCGACGCCTAGGACCAGTTGCTCATAGAGGAAGTAACCTATCACCATCTCAGCCCCGCCCGTCAGAACTGCGATCACCTCCAAGTTGAGACTAGGGTCATACTTCAGTGACACGTACAGAACCGAGACCGCTGCGACAAATGCTAGTACAATCCAGAACATTAAGGGAACATCAACCTCGAAGCTAATAGGGTTCACTGGTGAGGCGAGAGTGAACTCCACTGAGCCCGTGTAGTAGCTGGAGCCCACGGCCAAGATGATAGTGCCCAGAGCTGATGCGGTTGCACCTGCCAACAATCTCCTCAACCGGTGGCCCAGGACTTCTCTCCTCTTCCCAAGATATCCCACAATGGCGCCCTCGATTCCTTTCGTGAGCAGTGTCGCCGGGGCGAACAATGTATAGCCCAGCACCAGGTCAGCAATCATGGATCCGATGCCTGCTGAGAGGCCGCCGACTGAGGCGCCGAAGAGCAGTGCCGAGACGTAAATGGCGGTCTCGCCGATGTTGAAGTACCCCCTGGTTGCCGGAACGCTTACCGAAAATGAGACGGTGGCGACCGCCACCAATGCTGCGAAGACGGCGATAAGACTGACTTCTGAAGCTCTGCCAGTAAACGCTAATCTCAGCAATACCTTCAGCCTCAGACTGAAGTCTTCGCTCTAGGCGTCAGTATTCCAGTGCATTCATCTCTTAACAGAGGTGAGCGGGAAATCCCACACCTTTCAAGGGTGGGATGAAAGCGATCTGGTGTCGGCGTTAAGCCATGGGATTCTAGCTTCTGGAGTGTTCATTGGTTGGCGGGTCATCGGCCTTTTAGGCTGCCACTTCATTCCATCCCATTTTAGAAGGTTAGGGTGTGTCATCACCCTGATGGCTGTTCCTTCATACTGAAGGTTTGCCATATTCAAGACGCCAATAGCATCTCTATGAGCCTCCAATCCACATTCTAGACACTTGAAGAGTCTGCCTTTTCTCTCAATGTTTTCTGAGCCACATCTTATGCATATTGATGAGGTTTTGTACTCGTTGACTTCTTTCACTCTTATGCCGTATTCCTGCGCTGTACACTTTAGTCTTTGAACGAGGTAGTTGAAGCTCCAGAAGCTATGGATCATCGAATTACTCTTCTTACCCTTATCATTGCCCTCTCTTATGCCAGTTAGGCTACCAATAACAATCTTTGAAACCCCTAGGTCATAGAGGTCTATCACTATGTTTCGTATCATAGTGTTGATGGCTTGTCGGAATCTCCGTTGCCTCATCCTATACAATCTGCTGAGTCGCTTCGAACTCTTCCTGCCATTAATTGTTTCAAGAATGCTCTGGCATTCCGCTATTCGTCTGTTCCAGTGCCACCAGTCAGACAGCAGATTTCTCCCACTGAATGCTATTGGTTGTCTCCATCCTTCAAGCCAGATGGTGAACAGGTTGATAATGCCGATGTCGATGTAGCATGTCTTGGAGCCTTGCGGCTTGAATATTGGCTTCACATTTACAGCCTGAAAGACACGCCACTTCCCATCAACCTCATCATGGATGATCTCGGCTCTACCCTGTTTACCATTCCATCTAGGTTTACCTTTGAAGGGTGTCCTCAGTCCTTTAGGTAGTTTCATCACTCCATCCTTTAGGCTGTAGCAGTCATTCCTCAGAACTAACATCAACCTGTATTTCCCATCTCTCTTCCGGTATCCTGGCATACACACCTTTTCGATGTTTGGTGGAAGTTTGCCTTCTCGCTCCAGCTGCTTTAATGCGAAGAAGCTTCTCCATGATTCGTTACTCTTCCTGATGATCTGCTGTGTTGTAGCTGAATCAGTCAATGGAGAATACTTGCGGTAGAGATCTAAGCACTGCCAATCTATGGGTTGATAGTTCATGTATGCCTGTCTTTTGCGGTAGGTTGCCTCATTCCAAAGTTTGGCACAGTTGGTAGCTTTATCCCTCAGTATCCTCTCTTGCTCTACTGTTGGAGCAAGGATGAAGGTGTTGGTTCTCTGCATGAAACTACCAGCATTATTATTGAAACACCAGACATTTAAGCCCCCGATGTCCCTCTCTGGATCGCAATTCATCCCACCCCTGAAGGGGTGGGCTTTCTTGCTAGTTCAATGTAATCTGCATGGAAGACCTGAATGTTCAAGGTTTGATGCGTGGAATCCCAAACGCCAGAAACATGGCTGACGCTTCATGGGGAAGATTTAGAATGATGGTGGGGTACAAGGCCGAGACTGCCTGTAAATTCCACATACGAGTATCCCCTAGGAACACCAGCCAGAACTGTAGTGGATGCGGTACTAAGGTCCCCAAGACTCTAGCAGTAAGGACACATAAGTGTCCTCACTGTGGGTTGAAGATCAGTAGAGACTTCAACGCATCACTCAACATAAGACGTTTAGGGCTTGAAAAGATAGGGTGGGAACCATCCGAATATACGCCTGTGGAGATAAGAACCTCTACCCAACTGGGCAAGTTCTCATCGCTGAAGCAGGAACTTCTCTATCCGCAAGGGGAGAAGCCCACACCCTTCAGGGGTGGGTAAGTTCACTATTCCCTGCTGTCAAAGATACTGGGCGAGACGTACATGTTCGTCGCTGAGAGGTTCAGGTCTCTTGTGAGCAATGATTTCAGAATTCTCTCAGTGACTGAATTTTCGATGAAGAGTCACGAGTTCGTGCCGCTTCAGGAGATTGTGAGGTTCTCAAGGCTTAGAGAGGATGAGGTAGTCTATCGAATCAGGAGGCTTTCTCGAGAACGATTTCTTGCAGGATCTGCGAAGCCACCTTCAGGCTACCAGGGTTATGTGCTGACAGGCTCTGGTTATGATGCTCTGGCTCTGAGAGCTTTTGTCAATTCTGGAGCGGTGGAGGCGATAGGTAAGTCGCTGGGTGTCGGCAAGGAATCTGACATATACGAGGCCCTGGATAGTCGCGGTAAGAGATGTGTGATAAAGCTCCACAGGCTGGGCAGGATGAGTTTCAGGCAGACGGTGAGGAAGAGAGGATACGTCGCTGACCGCTCTCACATCTCTTGGCTTTATCAATCGAGACTGTCCGCTGAGAGGGAGTATTCCGCCCTGAGGACACTCTATGCCGCGGGCGTCAGTGTTCCGAAGCCGCTGGCTTACAATAGGCATGCTGTCGTTATGAGTGTAATTGAGGGTACTGAGCTAAAGTTCGCTGAGATGACGGATCCAGAGGCGATCTTGAGAAAGATTCTGAGAAACATGAGAATGATGTACCGGAGAGCAGGTCTTGTCCACTCTGACTTGAGTGAGTACAACATTCTGGTGAAAGCGAACGGTCAGGTACTGATAATCGATTGGCCTCAGTGTGTCGGGGTGAGCCATCCGAATGCTCAAGAGAATCTAAGAAGAGACATCTCCAACGTTATCAGGTGTTTCACGAAGAAGGCAGGACTCAAGCCTGATGAGGAAAGAGTCCTCGAATATGTTACAGGCAAGAGAAGGTCTCTTGGCTTGTAGACTCTGAACCTAGACTCACATTGGGATGCGGCTAGCTTCGTTCCTCATTCTGTCTATGGTTTCTCGATGCAGACGTATAGAACATTATTGCCTCTGACGATTATGTTTCCGAAGTTAGCGGAGGGCTCATCGCCTTTGTATTCGGTGGCACCTTCGAGAATTATGTTCATGTGGCTGTCGCAGTCTATCATCTTCCCCCGGTACTCAGCATGGTTCTTGAGTTTGACTGTCACTTCTTGGTTCACCTTCTTGATGAGCATATTCAGGGGCTTCTTTGATGGCTCCAAAGGCATCCCGATGAGTGAATGTCCACATACAAGTTACTATAAAAATCTTCTCAGCACTATCTCCACAATTAATAGATGCATGCTGGAGCTTAGAGAGCTTGACGGATATGCCCAAGATAGCGATCTCAGACTTTTCACTTCTGAGAAGACCTGAGCTAACAGAGGCGGCAGCTCTTCTGCAAGACTCCCTGCGCAGGAGGGATTTCGTCATAGTAGTGGGGACGTGTCAATGTCGCTATTCCGGAAGAGCATCCTCATCTCTGGAGTCGGGTGAGAGGGCTGTGATAATAAAGGGGGATGGATCGGTCCAAGTCCATAGGCCCACGGGTTACGAGCCGGTCAACTGGCAACCGCCAGGTTGTACTCTATCCGTATCATTGGATGGTATGCTCAGAATTAGGGCCTATCGTTCAAAGCCGCGAGAGACTCTGGATCTGTTCTTCGATGCTGTGATGTTTATTGCATCATTCAGGCCCATCGACCAGGCAGAGTTCAGCCTGTACGTGAGCGAAGAGCAGATGAGGGATGCTCTGGTGTCAGACCCCGGACTCTTGGAGGGCGGTCTGCGGCTTGTTGAATTCGAGAGGAAGGTTGAGCCCGGCTTTATTGACTTCTATGGAAGGGATGCGAATGGACGGGTTGTGGTCGTTGAGTTGAAGCGGACCTCGGCAGGAAAAGATGCGATCCTTCAGTTGAAACGCTATGTTGACGCGGTGAACAAGGCGACCGGGCTTCATGTCAGGGGGATAGTGGCCGCGCCAAGTCTAAGATCAGGTGCCCAAGGAATACTTGCTACCCTTGGCCTGGAGTTTAGAAGGTTGACTCCGCAAAAATGTGCTCAAGTTCTTCAGGAGAGAAAGACAAGAAAGATAAGTGAGTTCTTCGGTGGATCGCCGCTCTAGGTTGTTGCTTGACGAAAGTCCTGACCGATCCCTTCTATTCTCTCTTTATCGAGGGCTCCAGCTGCACACCATTATTCAGAGTCTCAAGGGGTATGAACCAGTCCACAGGCTTTTCTGGGACTATATGTTGGGTGGTCTTGGGGGGCAGTACTGTTCCGGATAGGGCAGCTCTCACAACCTCTTCTTTGCCGATTGCCTCGAATATTATCGCTCCAGCGTACTCCCCGTTCTCGACGAGTCTCTTGGCGATCTCCAGGTCTGGGGCGTATTCCATCTTGAATCTTCCCAATAGGCAATCCATTATAGTGCCCCTGGAGGCTCTCAGACCGTATTGGGCATCGTTGAGCAAAAGTTTGGGTTCTTCCAGGGTGTCAGTTCGCCCCTCTGCGGCTTCGAGGTAAGGGTAGAGTGCGTTGAGGAGTTTCGTTCTTGGTCCTTTGACCACTGGATGCCATGTCTTTAGAATGATCCTGTCGTCATCGAGGTACTTGATCCTGTGTGCGACAACCTTGGAGTATCCGAGAGCTTTCAGAGCGAGGATCCTGTGATGTCCATCTATGACTATCAGGTATTTTTCATCTACTATTATTGGGTCTTTCTGGTAGCCGTCAGTTGCAAGTTGTCTCTTCAGTTCTTCCAGCCTGATGGGATCTATCTGCTCATGCGGTCTAAGACATCCGATGTCCAGCATGGGCGGATGGGTTTTCGGTGTCAATGTGATGCTCACGGCTATGTTGGTCGTGTGCCTGATGAGTTAGGACAATCATGGTTATGCGTACTCTATTTTAAGCTTTCGAGTACAGAATTGTACACACTGAGGACTGATGCTCGCTAGGGAATGAAGCCAAGCAAGAGTCAGAAATGAGGATTACAACCCTAGTAACATCGATATCGGAGAATTTCTCTCCAACGGCCTCCTATTTGGGTCTATCTGTTGTTTTTCATTTTGTAGTGACCGATTAACAAAAAATGTCTAGGAAGGATTAAATATGGTTCGATGACTTTACGCCATTACGGGGAAAAATCCTGATGCCAAAGCATAAAACAACTATGCAGATAGACGACAAACTCTGGAAGAAATTCCTCGGACAAGTGATAAAAAAACATGGAACAACAAAGAAACAGAGCCAAGAACTCGAAATCGCTATATCTGAATACCTTGAACGTCATAAGGAGGAAAACTAGATGAAACAACGGGAACTCATGTCGCTACTCCTGATATCGATTTTGGTGTCGCTCACGGTGGGTTCACTGTTACAGGATGACTGCCTGCTCCCCAAGGTCAGCGCAGTCACAGGATTCAATGTAGTGGTAAGCCCGCCCTCACAGTCGGTAGACTATACAGTCAATCAGTTCGCTTGGTACTCGGTACTTGTTCAATCCGTCGAGGGATTCAATGGTCTTGTGAAGCTGAACGCCACGGTATCCGGACCAAGCACCAAAATATCTCTAAACTTTCCAGCCGGAAGCACCGTAAACGTTCCAAAGGATGGCCAAGCCTTTACTTACGTGATGGCTACCGTCGGCTCTCCCGCGGATGTTCCTGTAGGCATGTACACCATAAAGATCACTGGCTGGGCAACCTCAGAGTCGAGTATCCCTGGTTGGAGCAGCTACGCTAATGTCGGGCTTGCAGTGATCGTTAATGAGCCTGCCATTGGGGATTTTAGACTCTCCAGCACCCCGGGCACCGTGATTGACGTAGTGCCTGGCGGCACGGGAAGCCTCCAGATCAATGTAATGAGCTTCAGGACAACACCAGGCATCTACCAAGTATCCCTTCTGACCGCGGCAAGTAGCCCGAGCGAAATAACGGCCATCTTTGATCCGTTCATATTGAACGTCCAGGGATATCTTACCAACACCTCAAGTCTCCAAGTAACCACAACGGAATTAACGCCTGCCGGAAACTACACAGTCGTCATCACCGGCTCGGCGAGCCTCGCCACGTATGGAGAGCCACAACGAGTTCACACGTGGGCCATAACCGTTAGAGTCAGCGGCTTCTACATCTCGGCACCCATGTTCAAGTCAGTCATTCGAGGAAAGAGCACCGCAGTCGGTATAGGCGTTCAGTCAGTGGGTACATTCAGTTCAACCGTGACCATGACGGCAAGCAACGTACCGGCTGGCATGACAGCAATCTTCAATCCAGCGTCCGTCTTGCCTCCGCCTGGCGGACTAGGATCTTCAAACCTTGAGATCTCGACACTGTCCTCCTTGTCTGAAGGAACGTACTACCTGACTTTGCGAGGCACAAGTGGCTTGCTTCAGAGTTCACAATCCATTGGCATCCGCGTCGGTGACTTTAGCATCGACACCACACCAGCATCAAGAACTGCGGAGCAGAATTCCACAGCGACATATACGGTCACAGCGACCTCGTCAGATGACTACTCAGCCCTTGTGTCGCTGGCAGTCACAGGATTGCCATCGGGCGTGACTGCGACTTTTAGTTCCTCCTCCGTGCTGATACCTCCAGCAAGCTCCAACTCATCAACGCTAAGCCTAGCCATATCCTCGACCTCGCCAGTCGGGACCTATAACCTTCTCATCAATGGAACATCTGGAACACAGAGTCACACAACGAATGTCACCCTGATCATCATAGCTGCGCCGGACTTCACACTATCAATCTCTCCGACTTCAGCCACAGTTCGAAACGGCTCATCCAAGGCCTTCACAATAACGGTCTTCTCAGTGAACTCGTTCAACTCTCCAGTGACGTTGACTGTGACACTGCCGCCCGCCTCTGGTGCAAGCGGCTCGATCAGTCCCGCTTCAGTGACACCTCCGCCGAACGGCCTTACCACAGCGACGCTGACCGTCACTACAGCCGCGACAGCTCCTGCAGGAACCGGAACTATGACAGTTACGGGAACCAGTGGAGCAAAGACGCGAATAACAACCGCCACCTTGACCATATCGCCAACAGCCGGCATATGCATCATAGCGACGGCCACATACGGCTCAGAAATGGCTCCTGAGGTCTACTTCCTTAGACTCTTCAGAGACCGCTCGGTCCAGACGACATTCGCTGGGAACCAGTTCATGAACGTCTTCAATGCTTGGTACTACTCGTTCAGTCCAACCGTTGCCGAGCAGGTGAAGGGTAACCTGCTGCTGAGAAATGTGGTGAAAGCAGCTCTCTACCCATTGATCGGTTCACTGTACCTAGCGCAGTGGGTGTACTCAACGCTGAGCTTCGCTCCTGAGCTGGCAGTGGTAGCGGCTGGTCTGGTGGCCAGCAGCCTAATCGGTGTAGTCTACTTCGCTCCGATAGCTCTGCTTGCTGCAGAACTGGCAAGAAGAAAGAGGATAAGCATCCGTCCGATAGGTAAGCCCTTGGCTGTAGCATGGGTTGCAAGCATAGCCACGATAGGCGTCGCGGAACTCACGGCGGTATCTCCACTGATGATGTTTGCGACAGCTGCATTCGTCCTGTCGACTGTGGCTCTTGCGACGAAGGCTACAGTGACGCAGACCCAGAGACTCCTTCACTAAAACCTCCTTTCTCCCTTTTTTCTTTCTTCTAGTACCGGAGGTCATGATTCTCAAGAATGAAGAGGGGACACTACACCCTATCCAGATATTGTTAAATCGCTATTGCTCGATTTCTCTTGTTTGGCGATGCTCAAATGAGCGAAAGATCCAAAAGACTCCTGGAGGAAATGATGAAGAAAAGAGGCTACATATATCCATCATACAGGGTGCTCGCAGAGGACGACCCCGAGTTCCTGGAGACCTACGACAAGCTATACGAACTAGCCATGCTCAAGACGAGGATATTTCCGGAGAAGATAAAAGAGCTGTTCTTCATCGCGGCGATCGCAGCACGCAACCCGGGAGACAGCTCGGCAATGAAGAATCATATGAGAAGAGCTCTTGAAAAAGGTGCGAGGAGGGACGAGATCCTTGAGGCTCTCAAATGTGCTTTCTTCCCCGGCGGGGCCCTGAGTCTACTCTACAGCATAAACACGCTAATCGAAGTAATCAGAGAGAGAGATGCGGCTGCCGGCCGGGCTTAATCCTTCACCAGCCCACATCGTGAGAGATCTCGGGCGATCTCCTGTAGGCCTAAGGACTCCAGCTTCTCAAGCCTTGGCAGGCCTGCGTCCACAAGCCATCCCCGCGCATTGTAGTACTCATCGAGAATCCTTTCGAACTTGTCTCGGTCCACAACAGCGCCGCCACTCGGTCCTCCTCCCAGTAGAGGCTCCTCAAAGAACCTAATTGGTATTGTATCTTCCCTTCTTGAGGCTCCCTCTCTTGTGTTGAATGCTTTCTCGACATTGAATACCCGTTCGCCCGCAATAATCATGTCGCCACTCCCGAGACTCGATCCTGTTATTGCGTTGTACAGCTTAGCTGCTATCTCTACGCCTTTCTTCCGCAGGTGCTCGAAGGTCGCTGAGCGATAATACGCGAACTTGCAGAGTCCCAACAGATCCCCTACGGTAACGAAGTCTTCGCTCCACTTGACGAGTCTGCCTTTGCCCTGCACTCCGTTCTTTATGTCAGCGGCCTCTTCGCTGCCGAACCATTGCTTGGCCTCGGCTGGCGTAGATATCTCTTCTATGTATGGATTTGACCTGAGGTGGTCAGCCCCCCTTGTTCCAGTCGCGTATGAAACAGCCCTAACCGGCATACCTCTCGGATCTCCGGCACTCATCTCTACACCCTTAATCTGCATAGCAAATCTCTCAGAACCCTTACCGATCTTCGAGGCGGCTCTGCGGGTACCTTCTGCCAACAGGTCACCGATATCTTCTCTCAAGGCTATTCTGCTTGTCAGCTCGATCATGGCGTTAGGATCTCTGAATCTGAGCTCCAGACCGCCAGTGTCCTCATTTGTGAGCAGACCTTTCTCATAGCACTCCATAGCGAACGCTATCGTGTCTCCTGTACTCTCAGCGTCCAGACCGTACATGTTGTTGAGCTTGGTCTGGTAGATTACCGATTCTGCATCGGTCACGCCGCAGGTTATTGCTCTGGCGATCGATTCCCATTCCATCTTTGCGATGGTGCCAGCATACTTGCCGGAGTTCACCTTGAACTCTCGTCTGCACATCACAGGGCAGTTCGGGCAGGATACCGCCTTTATTGCGTACTCATTCCTGAGCAGGTCGGGATCGACCCCGCTCCACTCGTAAGGTCCGTATCTCCAGTTCTCAGCCCCATGGATTCCAAACTTTGCTCTATGATAGATGAAGCGCGGGGTGCCGTACTTCTTGGCCGGAGGCACATAGGGGTCCACTGATATGACATCTAGGTAATCTTGGAATGCTTGTTTGAAACCTTGGATGTCCGCTATTCGAATGTCCTTGCTGCCTCTTGCTGCAATAGCTTTCAGGTTCTTGGAGCCGAAGACTGCTCCGCCGCCACATCTTGCATGTGCTCCTAGACCGCCGTCGGTCATCACTGATGCGTAACGCACGAGCTTCTCACCCGCTGGACCTATCGAGACCGTGGCGAGGTCAGGTGTATCAAGTTCATCTCTGAGCATCTTGTGGGTATCGCTCGTGAGTCTGCCCCATAGCTTTGAGGCATCGCGGATCTCGGCCTTCTCGTTTTGAATGGATATGTACACGGGGTTTGATGCTTTACCTGAGATCACCATGCAATCACATCCACAGTGTTTGAGGTTGGCGCCGAAGAATCCGGATGAGGTTGAGTCCCCATGCAACGAGCTCAGAGGTGACTTGAAGGTTATCGTTGTCCTGCTTGCAGCGGGCGCTGCAGTGCCGGTGAGGGCGCCAGGAGTAACAACCACTATGTTGTCGGGGCCAAGCGGATCAATTCCCGGCTGCAGTTCCCTGTAGAGTATGATGGAGCCGAAACCCCTTCCGCCAATGAACATCCTAGCGAACTCGGGGTCCAGCTCTTCAACAACCTGTTTCTCTCTTGACAGGTCGATCCTGAGGATCCTGCCTGAGTAACCTCCTTTGAACTCCACCTACTTCTCCTCCTTGGCTAGGATCTTCTGTGTGAACTGCAGGGCAGACGCTCCCGCACCACGGCCTCTAAGCAGGAGTTCTTCATTTGCTAGTACAGACGCGAAAGCTGTCCTTCTGGCATCTATGGCCTTGGTGCCTGAAGTATCAACTAGATGGAGGACGTTGCTTGGGCAGTACTTGACACATTCTGGAGAGCCGCCGCAGAGATCGCACTTGAGGGCCTTGGCTGTGGCAGGATCCCTTGTTATGGCGCCGCTCGGGCACCATTCAAGGCAGACGCCGCAACTTGTGCATCTTTCCTCATCTATGACTATGGCGCCAGTCTTTTCGTTGAGCTTGATCAGACCAAGTGGACATTTGTCCAGACACAAGCCACACTGGGTGCACGTCGCGGGAATGTCGAGGCCTCCGTCAAAAGAGACCACTTCGATCCTTGCCCTGTCAGGATTGAACACATTCACGTGTTTGAGGGAACACATGAGTTCGCACAGGCGGCAACCCGTACAATGGCCTTCGAGTTCAGATCTGGGAACGTAGAGAATCTGCTTTTTGGCCGTGTCTTATCGCCTTGACAACTTTGAAGGCAACATCGTAGAACGATCTTTTCAATATTTAAATGGCCGCGAATCTGTCTGATTGAAGTTGCGCGTTAGTTGAACAGTCTCCGAATTGGAAGGAGCGTCTACTTTGTCATTTCCAGAGTGTCTTCATGAGCTTGAGTGTTTTCAAGAATCCGATGTCTCTTTCGATTGTGACGTCTTCAGGTTTGAATTTCGTATAGTCGTAGAATCCTTCTCCGGTTTTCATCCCCAGCTCACCTTTCGCAACCTTCTCAGTCATGGCCTTGGGAATTCTTCTTGAATTTGATATGCTTGGAAGTATGTACTTCCAAACTTTGCAGGCAGTATCTATTCCTGCTGAATCCATCTGGCGGAAAACTCCAACTGTCGCCCATCTTAGGCCTAGAACACTGTTGAGGCAGATGTCCACATCCTCAATGGTCGCAACTCCTTTCTCAACAAGGTAGAAGGCTTCTCTTCCAAGAGCAAGTTGAAGTCTATTGAGCAGGAACCCATCTATCTCTTTCTTGACGACGAAAGGTACTTTGCCGATCTTCTTCATCAAGTCGTATGATATCCTGTATGTCCGGTCAGAAGTCTTCCTTCCCCTGATTATCTCTACGCCCGGGACGATGTGGGGAGGTACGGAGAAATGGGTTCCAATGACCCTGTCAGGCCTCTTCAGTCCTTGAGCTATCTTGGTAATCATCAGGCCCGACGTGTTAGTCGCAAGTATCGCATTATCAGAGGCGTGGCTTTCTAATTGAGCAAAGACTTCTCTTTTCATCTTGAGGTTCTCGGTCACAGCTTCTGTGACAAAGTCACATTCCTGAGCAGCGTCCTTGATGCTCGTCGTGGTTGATATCCGATTCAATGCTTCTTCAGATTCCCGTTCAGTAATGAACTCATTATTGACTAGCGTTCTGAGTTCCGCCCTGATCTGTCTCATCCCCTTCTGCAGATATTCGTCATTAACATCCATCATCGTTATCGGGTAGCCGTTCAGAGCGTAGATCTCAGTTATTCCGTGACCCATAACTCCCGAGCCTATTACCGCCATTCTATGAATATCCTCAACTGAGTTCATTCGATTCACTCCTTGAACTGCACCTCAAGCATACGATGACCCAGTTATATCCAAACCAGACTATTACTGCTTATCCTGACCTTTTTTCTGAAAGGGCCCAGGCGGCGATGCTACCATTTAGGAACTTGGGGCAGTGAGGGACCTCATAACAGGACATGAGACGCCCAGAGACATAGACGCACAGAC
>CAZRDQ010000017.1:0-31302 GCA_964598945.1 uncultured Candidatus Bathyarchaeia archaeon | reverse complement strand
TGGGCCGGGAGGGATTTGAACCCTCGACCACCTGCGTGTCAGGCAGGTATCCTAACTGTCCTGCATCCGGTGCATCCAGACTAGACGACCGGCCCTCAGACCTTGACACAAAGATGTAGCTTTCGATATTATAAATTTCCATCCATCAGAGTCCGACGGAAAAGAAGGATCCTAAATATCGGGATCTGAGACAGGACAAGATGCTTTCAGACTATTCTTACACGGTTGATCTTCTTGTTCTGCCATGAGTATTCTCTTATCCGCTTTGTGAAGCCATAGCCGCATGCGGCGCATCTTCTTCTAGTTAGACTGTAGGAGTGTCTGCCGCATCTTCTGCATCGGATGTGTGATTTGGATTTGCTCCTCTTTCCGAGTGAGGGTGTGCCTTTGCCCGTGATACTCTCCTCCTTAGTCGACTATTTGGTTAAGGCCTTCCTTGGGTGGACGTTATTGTAACCAGTTTCTTTTGCTCTTCTCTATCTCGGAGGGGGACTTATCAGTACGACATTGTCTCCTCTGACGATCAGTGTGCCCATCTTCTTTGCTTTGTCTACTTCCGTAATGTCTTCTGCGTCCTCCATCACGAGATTCATATGCTGATCGAAGCTGTACAGCTTCCCCCTGACGGTTCTTCCGCCCTTCAGCTGGACAAGAACCACCTTGTTGAGGCTTTCTTCGAAGATCTTGTTGGCCAATTCAGACATGACTGTCACACTTTCTGAGGTCCATCTTTAAGGGCCTGAACGCGTCATTTAAGGATTGTCGTCACTTGATGGTGGTAATTTGTCTCATCAAAGGCGGATGTTGAGAAAAAGTGAGATCAAACCATTGATCAGCGAGATTGAAATGTTCAAGAATGAGCTTGAGTTTGATGAGCGAAAGACCAGAACAGAAGTCATTGAGATCGACGGCGAGCAACTAATCCTATTCGACGGCAAACCCCTCCTATTCAAGGCTGAAGGACAACTCATCCCGACATTGTTCTTTGAACGCTACATTGCATCTGCACCCAAGATCGCCGTCGATAGAGGTGCCATCCCCCACATATGCAACGGTGCGGACGTTATGGCTCCCGGGGTGAGAAATATTGAGAAATCGTTTCTCAAAGAGGGATTCGTGGTTGTTGTGGACGAGACTCATGGAAAACCTCTGGCTGTTGGCAGGGCTCTTCTGGACTCAGAGACGATGCGCAGGACTGAACGGGGGCCCATCGTAAAGACGCTGCACTATGTCGGCGACAAGATCTATAATACATCAAAGGCCCTGCAAGAGCCCTGAGTTTTTCATAATCGGTGGCTGTTTTCCTTGTTCAGAAGCCAGATAAAGACGACTACCGCAGTCTTATAGTCTCCAGATTCTCTGGCGCCGTGGTCCTTATTTTGAAGAGCGCTGAGATCGCTCCTGCGATCTGGTCGCATTTCCTGTACTCGCCGTGGTTGACTATGACCCTTGAGGGTTTGGAGGATATTCTTCTTACGAACTCGATGATCTGGTTCCTGTCTGAGTGTCCTGAGAACCCTTCCAGCGACTCCACCTCCATGTTGAGCCTCACCGCCTCGACCTTGCCTTTGGTGCCCAGGAGCGTTATGTCCTTTGTACCGTTCCTTATCCTGCTGCCCAGTGTTCCCTCGATCTGGTAGCTCACGAAGATGAGCGTGTTCCTCTCGTCTGCGGCCAGGTGTCTCAGGTACTCGACCGCAGGGCCGCCTTCGAGCATGCCTGAGGTGGCCAGGATGACCGAGGGGCCTCCGCCAATGATCCCCTCACGCTCACTCGGATGGTTCACGTTGACGAAGTAGTCTGACTGGAACGGGTTCACATCCTGGTGGAGGATCTTGTCTTTTATCTCTCTTGACAGGTACTCTGGGTAGGCTGTGTGGATGGCGGTCGCCTCAGAGATCATCCCGTCGATGTAGATCGGTGCTTCCATCAATACACCGCTCTTCATGTGGTTGTCCAGGATCATCATTATCTCCTGGGCTCTTCCAACCGCAGGCATCGGGATCAGTACCTTGCCTCCACGCTTGAAGGTCTCATTCGCTATCGAGACGAGCTTGGTCTCCACCGTGGATCTGCTGGGCATCAGATCCCCTTGTCCACCATATGTGCACTCTGTGATCAGGGTCTCCACGCGTGGAAAGACCAGTGATGCAGGCTCAAGGAGCATCGTCTTGCCGAACTTGTAGTCGCTTGTGTAGACAATGTTATGCAGGCCCTCGCCTATGTGCAGGTGTGCTATTGATGAGCCGAGGATGTGGCCTGCGTTATGGAGCGTCAGTTTCATGTCCGGAGCGACGTCTGTGACAACCCCGTACTTCAGAGGTATTGTATGCATCACGACCTCGCGAACATTCTTCTGATCGAACGGGGTGTATCCTCCCTCCCTGCTGGTCACATCCAGATAGTCCAGCTGCAGAAGTGTCATCAGGACAGAGGTTGGCTCTGAACAGTAGACAGGTCCATCATAGCCATACTTGTACAGGAAAGGTACCAGTCCGCAGTGATCAAGATGTGCGTGTGTGATTATCACCGCGTCCAGCTTGTCTATCTTGAATTCGTCTGTGTCGAGTCTCGGGTATGATCGGTTTGGATCATGTGAGCCAGGGTTGATCCCGCAGTCCAAGAGGACTGTACTCTCGTTAGCCTCGACCATCAAGCATGACCGGCCGACCTCACGTGAACCACCCAGAGGGGTGATCCTGACGTTGCTGGCCTTGCTTATCGTCGGTCTGAATACCCTCTCTCCAACATCCCTCAGGATTCGGCTTCTCTCCTCACTCTCGGTATATGTCATATGTCGCATCGTTGCGATGATCTTTGAAGGGAGCGGTTGAGCCCTCAAGACTCTGGGCCGCCACCCAGTTGCCTTGATGACCTCCTGAAGTATCGTTCCCTCCTTTCCGATGGCAAGACCAGGCTTCTTTGCCTCGATTATAACCTCGCCCAAGCTTGGGTCGAAGTTCATCGAGGTGATGGCGGCTTCAGCAGGAACGAGTTTACTGATTACATCTTCAGCCTGCTTCTCAGGCATCCTGATGGATGAGTCTGAACGGATCACGATGCGTTTGTGCAGGAGATTAACGATGTCTGTCACAACATGGCTCTGCTCCATGAGAAGGTTCACGTTCTTGACGTATATCGCAAGCCTTGGGCCTTCAAACTCGATCCTCGTGACCTCTGCTTCCCTGGGCATATTCTCCAATATCGCTGTCATGATCTTGGAGTGCGCACTGTTGATGTTCTTGGGCACGTATGCTCACTCTGAGCGCGAACAGGGTATGAGTGGCTTCAGGCTCTCGGCACGAGTGCCTTCTTCTCTTCCTCGCTGAGCTCTCTGTAGCCCTCTTTCGTGACTACTGCGATGTCGAAGCTATCGCCGCTGGCTGAATCCCTCTTCATCGCTGAGGTCACAGCCTTCAGGACCACGGGAATGGTCTCCTTGACAGATATCCCCTCTTTGAACTGGGCCTCAAGGACGCCGTAGGCTATTGGTGAACCGGATCCTGTGGAGACACAGGTCTCCTCTGTCACGCTTCCGAGCGGGTCCAGAGCAAAGATCCTAGGTCCAGTAGAGTCCACACCGCCGATCAGTGCTTGCAGCACGAACGGCATAAGTCTGGCTGAGAAGAGTATGTTCGCGACCAGCCTCGCAGCTGCGCTGACAGGCATCACGACTCCATGCTGAAGGCGGTAGATCTCAGCATTGGCTTTGAGAATGTCAACCATTGCTTGAGCGTCGCCCACCGCGCCGGCGATGGTCATCGCAAGGTGCTCAGCGACCGGATATACCTTCTTGGCATGCTTATGTGCTATGAAGTAGCCCATCGTCGCTCTGGTGTCTGTTGCCAGGACAACCCCGTCCTTGCAGACGACGCCTATTGTTGTTGTTCCTTTGGCTACCTGTTTCGCAAAGTCCTCTGGTGCGGGATACATATATGTTTGGCCTCGATAAATCTCCGAGCAGATACAGCAGAATCGCGCAAGAAGTCTTGGCGACTGGGTATCTCACAACCCTCAACAACTTAAAAAGCTTTCGAGAAGGATGCTTTGATGAGACGTAAGGTCACGCTCATAGGTGAAAAGCAAGCTCGAGTCGGATTCAGATTCCTGTTCGAGGGAACGACTGAACTCTGTGCAAGATGCGACGTCAGGAAGGTCTGCCTGGGGAATCTTGAGCCAGGAAGAATCTACGAGGTCAGCAAGCCCTCCAAGAAGAGATTCCCATGCCTGCTTCACTCCGAAGATGCTGTTGTGGTTGAGGTTGAGGAGCCGCCGGTTGAGGCCGCGGTTCAAGCTCGAGCTGCGGTCAACAACGCGTTGATAACATATGCTAAGATCGATTGCAACAATAGAAATTGTCGGAATTGGTCTAGGTGTTTTCCAGTGGGGCTGCTTGAGGGGGACAGGTGTAAGGTCGTTGATGTTAAGGGGTCGCTGCAGTGCCCGTTGAAGGCGCAGCTTCTTTTGGTTTCTCTTCAGAGGTAGCCAGAGGCTTCCTGAAGGTCTCAGTAAAGGTCACTTCGACAAGCTCAGGCATAAACTTCTGCAGATCGGCTGAGATCGCCCTCTTAACCAGCTGCAGACCCTCGATGAGGAAAGCTTCCTCCGGAAGTTGTATAACGCATTCGTTCTGGGAGACGGTTATCTTGAACTTCTCGGTGGCGGGCATCGTGAGTCTTCTATGGACTATTGCTTTGATCTTGTCCTCGATAGACTCCAGCGTCTTCTCGAGTTTCAAGCTGTAGACGAGTGTCTTGCTCGCCAGCGGATGGTTGAAGTCTACCTGGACTCTTCCTGCTCCGACAGATCTAACCAGAGCTGAGCGGCCGTCTATCTCTACCCTTGCTCCTGGGACGGGCGTGATCTTTTCGTTCTTGAAGCGCCTCATTGGTATGAGTTTCATCTTTGCAGGATCACGTTGACCGTACCCCTTCTCAGGAGGGACCTCAACAGTCACCTCCTTTTCGGCCTCAAGGTTGGTGAGTGCTTCATCAAGACCCTTAGGAACCCATCCTTCACCCACTACTATGAACTGGGGCTCGTAGATGTTCTCAGCACGGTGTAGGCTTGCCTCTTTGGCTACGTTCTCAAGGGTGGTTTCGATGGTCTCGTTGCTCTCCTTTATCTTGGAGGTGAAGTTGATCAGTGCAAAGTCTCCTTTCTTCAGTGGCATCGCTCACACCTGAGGATATCCCATTAAGGCAAACCCGCCAGCTTATTAATGCTAACTTTCTGGGCTGTTTGTGTTATAGTAGCTAGTAATGTACTAACACTTGCATCTGTCCCGAATAGTAACTGTGTCCTCTTCCCCAGTTTCGGTCTGCTCTCTGTCTCATATAGCTCAAGATGGGGATCTCTGTTCTGATGGTTTGATGGATAGTTCTCTTGATAGGTGGATTGAGAGAAAGCCTGAGGAGAGAAGTATAACGCTCCTGGTGACTGTTGGAACGTTTGAGATGCCGGGACCTGAGGAGGTGAAGCGGCTTGAACGAGAGATGTAAGGGTGCCTTGGAGGCCTAAGACAAGATGGTCAGCCAGATCCATACCGATGGTGCCTGAGATCAGGCAGCTGCTCCAGAACTTCTTCAGCAAAAACAGAAATGTTATGTCAGTCATACCGAGCAGAGTCTCAGCCCACTTGATGATTAGATCTCTTGCAAGAGATCATGCTGCTAAGGCGCCGACTCTATTACTTCGTTAACTCTGAAGCAGAGGACACCGTCTTCTCGATAGAGTGATCCTCTGGCCGTGAACCTTGAGTCCTTTCTGAGCAGTCTCGGTGGGCCTTCAAAATCATCTGGCAGGATGCGGGCTCTCCACTTGTCATTGATCCACGCAACAACCTTTCCTGGATAGACCTTCTCAACGACTATCTTGAAGAGGTCGTTCGCATTCTCGCCACCTGGTCTTCTGAGTGCTGAGGCTGCTGAGACAGAGGCCACGCGATCCCATCCTAACCTCATGATATGGCCGGAGTCCTCAAGCTTGTTCACAGCTGCTGTCACGGCGTTGGGTGAGATGCCTTCTTCTTGGTACAGCTTCCTTGTCAAAGCCTCGATGCTGACGCCCCTTGCTCCGGTACTCATTATCTCATCCATGAGCCTCCTTGACGAATGCTCCACCTCTGTAAGGAATTGCTTTCCTCTGTCATCTGCAAGAGCCTCAGCATCTTCTTTGGGGGATGCTTGGACTCTCTCTTCCAGTTCTTGAATCTCCTGAGCGGTCAAGGGTTGCGGCTCAGGCTTCGGGCCAAGTCGGATCAGAGGCTTAAGGTCTTGGTTGAGCAGCCGCGTGATCTTTCGCATTCTCTCAACCCTTCTCTTGCTGGCGTACACGTATGCTATGTCGAAGGTGTCCTTGGCGGCCAAGATGACGGCTCTTCCTGCAGCCTTCCTTCCGGTTCTTCCACGTCTCTGTATGTGCCGGATCTCACTGGGTACAGGTTCGTAGAAGATCACGAGATCTACGCTGGGAATATCAAGCCCCTCCTCGGCTATGCAGGTTGCGACAAGGATCGTCGTGTCTCCAGAAGCGAAGTCTTTCAGAATAGCGGACTGCTCATCCTGCGTGAGGCCGACGTCACCGTTCTTTGTCGCCTGCCCCACAAACCTCTCCACCTTGATGCGGTGCTCATTCTTGAGAACTTCAACAAGACTTGTGGCCGTGTCTCTGTACTGTGTGAAGACGATCACTCTTGAGGACGGATTTCGTTGAAGTTGATCCTGAATCTCTTCTACAAGCAACTTGACCTTGGGATGAGGAATGTCGGCGAACTTGTCAAAGTGCTCTCTGAACATCTGGTATCGTGGGCTGTTGACGATCGTTCTGTAGCTGCGTTTCAGATTGTCAGAAGACTCTATCTTATCCAAGAAAGACGTTAGTGTGTACGCCCCTTGGGTCTCCAGCAGCTCCAGAGCATGAAAGAGGGTAAGCGCAGCTGACTGTGTGACTATCGCGCTGTAGATAGGGCCCTTCCCAGATGCACCGCTCCTTTTGATTCTTTCCCTTAGGGATTCACCGATCTCCAGCAGGTCTCGTCTTGTGGCGTGGTCCACGCTCTTGTTCAGGTAACCCATTCTCCTGAGCCAGCTCAGCCTCTCTCCTAGGAGTTCTCTGAGGTCTCGGCTCAGTATCTTGTATTCCTGGGGCAGGTCAACGTATCTCCATTCCATCTGGATCGGGTTTATGTAAGGTATGACATCGGCATCCTCTTCTGTTCTGTATTCTATCTGTTCTATGAAGAGGGCTCTGCAAACCTCCTCTACTCTCTCCTTGTCAGCGCCGGGGCTGGCTGTTGTTCCAAGGATTATCGGCCAGGGAGATCTCTGCATGTACTTCTTCGCTACGTAGGTGTATGCGTAGTCTCTTGTTGCTCTGTGGCATTCGTCAAAGACCAGCAGGCTGAACTCTCTCATGTCTACGTAGTCTTGCAGAAGATCGTTCTTCACGACCTGGGGGGTTGCGAATATGAGTCTGGCTCTTCCTCTCCAGATAGCCTCTCTATTCTTGTTCGTTATCTTGCCTGTAAGGGCTATGGCCTCATCCTCAGGTATCTTCAGGACCTCAAGGAAAGACCTGCGATGCTGCAGGACGAGCGGTCTGGTAGGGGCCATCAGGAGGATGCGGCTCTGCCTGTAGTTATGCAGGAAGTAGCTTGCCGCGATGACTGTTATGATGGTCTTGCCAAGCGCTGTTGGAAGAACCACGAGAGTATTCCTGAGTCTTGCCTTTCGTGCGAGCTCTTCCTGGTAGAGTCTGCGTTCTATGCGATCGTACCTTATCAGTGGGTTCTCATTGCTGCTGGTGTCCTGGAGTGCCAAGTCGTATCAGCGGAGCCGCGGCTTTACTCCTAATCTCAGTTGACAGTACTCAAGAAGCTTCTTTACATTTTCGTAGAGCATTCATACCTCAAATCTGGACAGTGTCGCCTGGACTTTATCATGCAGCTCGATCGTTGCGTAGTTGCCTGCGTAGGCGGGGCCTGGATTCACAATCACTGTTGCGCCTAGATTATCGATTCCTTGAGCTTCGTGGACATGTCCCGAGACGACAAGGACTGGCTTTCTTGATTCTATGAACTGCCTGACAGAGTGGCTTCCTGCATGGATGCCCATTCTCGTCTTGTCCAGCCTGATTCCTCTCGGAGGGCAGTGAGAGACCAAGATCAACCTCTCAGTGCCACATCCGGATGCGGCTCGGTTCAGGATCTGTGACACTTCATGTTCATTGAACTCAAGCGGGGTATTGAAGGGAGTATGCACCGAGCCTCCCAGACCTGCCAGTGCATAGCCCCCAAAGCTTTCGCAGCGTCCGTGAAGGCTCTTGATCGATTCGCTGCTCCAATCAGAAAGCTTGGGCGAGTCCATATTCCCCGGGACGAAGAATACAGGAACCGCTGCCGCACTCAAGGTCTCAAGAAGTCTTGCTGCCTCTTCGACGTCGCCATGTGAGATATCTCCGGAGACCAGTACTGCGTTCGGGTGCTCTGCGGATATTCTCTGGGCTGCCACTTTGGCTGCGGCCAAGCTTCTGTGGAGGTCTGAAAGCGCTATGAGCTTCAAAGCCTTCTTCTCTTTATCCAGATTAGAAATGGTTACTTTGAAGGATCTGATAAATGAGATTGATGGATGCCACAGCTATAAGAGGCTGGGACTATGGTCTTGATCGGTCTTCTGTCAGACTTCGGACTGAAAGATGCATATGTGGCACAGATGAAGGCCGTTATTCTCTCACTATCACCCTCAGTCGCGATCGTGGACATAAGCCACGAGATAGCGAGACACAATGTCCGTGAGGGCATGTTTGTGCTCGCTTCGGCGGCACCGCATTTTCCTTCCGGGACGATCTTTCTTGCTGTTGTTGATCCTGAGGTGGGGGGCTCAAGACGGCCCTTGCTGTTTGAGACTGGAAAGAGCAAGTTCGTCGGTCCTGATAACGGCATGCTGGCTCTTGCCGCTGAGAAGGAGGGCGTTGTGAGAGCATATCACCTTACTGAATCTAAGTACTTTGCAGGCGAGATCTCGCCTACATTTCATGGCCGAGACATATTCGCCCATGTTGTTGGCCATCTGGCCAACGGCATCTCTCCTATTCTTATGGGCCAACCGGTCTCCGACTATGTCAGGCTGAAGATCTCTGAAGCGCGGCTTGAGGGCGGTGAGATTCGAGGTAAGGTTGTTCATATTGATGGCTTCGGGAATGTTGTGACGAGCATCCATCCTGAACTTCTTGAGCGAGGGGGGTTCAAGTTTGGAGACAGGCTCAAAATAAGAATCAACGGCAAGATGCGAGATATCCTTCTCTGCAGAACATATTCGGATGTGGCTTCGGGAGAACTGCTTGTGACTGTGGGCGGTCATGGCTTACTTGAGCTTGCCGTAAACCAAGGTGATGCGGCGAAGCTGACGGGCGTTCAGGTTGGGACTGCGATCATAATTCAGAGGGCTGGGTTGTCTGTCTGAGCGCACTCTGGAAGGCAGCCAAAACCTAGCCTGATACACGGAAAGATCATGCTCAGGAAACTGAAAGTAAATGGAATCTCCAGAGCTGTTAAGAGTAGATCTTGTACAATAGACCATTTGATGTCATTTGCCACCGCGCTTGCTACGGCCCAGAAAAGCGTTGATGGTTAAGAGATCTGACGAATTACAGGAATTCCTGTGCAATTGCGGAAACAAGTCGCTAGTCGAAGAGGTCCATCAGGTCGAGGGACTCCTAAAGGAGAATTACCTACTGGGCGTCTGTGTCCGCAAGAAGCAAATCCCGAAATATTATGTCAATCGTTGGAGTGTCAGTAACTTGTACAAATACAACTTGCGCAAAGGATGGCGGCTAATCTACACGTTGTTGGGCACGGAAAAAGGAATCACAGTATTAGAACTTGAAGCCCTTCCTCATCCTGAATATGAAAGACGTTTCGGTTACTAGTCGAGCTAGCGTACTTTAATACTAGTTGCCAAAAGTCTCTTCAGTTTTGGATTGTCAACCGCAACCCAGACGATTTTCTTCTCGTTGAAGATGATCTTGTTTGAGGCCTCCAAGTAATCTAGGATCCTCTTGAATGTCTGGTACTGCATCTTTTTTGGTAATGACTTCCAGAGTTCGGTCTTGGTTGGATAGTCTTCCGCATTCTTTATGGCCTTCTCCACCATCAGGATTGTGTTCAGTTGCGGTTCATGAAGGACTCTGGCAGACACCACCGTACAGACACCCATCCACACATACAGACAGACACACGCCACAAGCGGTATGCGTACGCCACGCATAGTCTCGATTGTGGTTAGATAGACTATCACCGTAAAGAGTTATATAAATGTATACAATGATGACTGTGTAGATCGCGTGAGCATACACATGTAGAGAGAAGTCGGATCCATAGGTGGAGAATTTCTTGATAGAAGCTATCGCTCCCCAACTTATTCAGGCAGGCATTACGGGAGCTGGACTTGTTCTCGCTGCCTATGCGCTACTGGTAACTCGCGCCAAGGACATCTCGTTCAAAATGATCGAAGAGTCAAGTAAGAGTTTGAACCAAGCCTATGAAGAACTTCAGAAAATAAGTCCTAGAACTGTCGAGGAAAAGCGTTCAAAGGTTGACCGTCTCCTAAAAAAGCAGCTGAAAAATCGAAGTTTCCAACATACTTCGGCAATGGAACTCTCGTGATCTTCATTTGCTATATTTCTACAACATTCCTCGCACTTCTTAGCATGCCGTTAACTGAGCCATTCGACGGCGTCCATCAGACGGTTGTGTTCTGGGAATCACTAGTAGTGTTTGCGTTTATAGCAGGTACCGTATTTTTCCTCCTAATGGGCACATGCAATTAGGGAAACATCTTCGCTGTTGAGATTAGATCACGAAACAATTATGGAAGAGTATGAGTTGAAAGCTCTCAAAAAGACGGCAAGAGAGCGACTTCAAGAGTGAATTGACGCGAAGGATGCATGAGCAAAATGATCTACGAAATCCGTAAACTGAAACGAATCTGCCAACACAATGCCCGCAACTGAACAACACTAAAACGGATTATCTGTCTGAGCGAGCATCTTTATCCTTTTAACCCCCTCCACTGAATCTATGACTTTGCTGACGCTCTTTGGGACGAGTTCCCTCCAGTCCTGATTCAGCAGGACTCTCTTCCTTATCTCAGTTGCCGAGTAGGCTTCTCGTTTGAAGAACGGGATCTTCTCGACTTTCACCCCTGCCTCCTTGAAGAGCTGCGTCGTCAGAGGATCGTTTGAGAAGACCAAGTCACATTTGCCTGTGTATGATGTGACATGTGAAGCCCAGATGCTATGCACACCAATGTCTGTGATCGGAATGATCTGCACCCTGTCCAGGCTGATCTTTGCTTCCTTCAGCGCCTCCCTCATCATCAGGATCCTTTCTCCGGCTGTGAAGGGGTTCTTCTCAGTGTGGCTGTACTGGGCGCTTCCGACAACTATGACGAGTTGATCAACCTTGCTTAGGATCAGCTTGATGACCTCAAGGTGTCCGAGGTGAAAAGGTTGAAATCGGCCGACGTAGAGTCCTGTGACAGTCAAATCAGAGCCTTCCAGGTTCTCTGTATCAGTACTGTGAGAATATATAACCTGCCAAATGTTTCTGCCCTCTTCAGTTACGGTGTTCAGGCCGTAGGCTTCCACAGGCATCTCAGAGCGACTTTCTCTCCTTCGAACTCAACACCTTCAGCGGTCAGAATCTTTCGCTTGAGTTGCCGCGCCCTGATCCTGTCTAAGCTTGGTATAGAGTAGCCTCCGATCTTCAGGCTTGATAGAACAATTCTATGGCATGGAATGATCAACGGAAGCGGGTTTGAAGCGACGCAGTTACCGGCTACGCGAGCCGCTCTTTTGCGACCTGTGGCTTCGGCGAGCATCGAGTATGTTGAGACCTTACCTCGAGGTACTCTCCTCAAGGTGTTATAGACGGACCTTTGAAAGGCTGTTGCAGAATCTAGATTGATCCTCACTGCTAGGTCAGCATCTTCTCCCCGGATGAGCTTCCCGAGGATCTCTAGGACACGCCGTCCTTCTGAATCGCCACGTTGGATCTTGATGCTTGGGTCTCGTTTGATGATCTCTTCCAGAAGCCTACTCTTACTGGGTGAGAATCCGGTGTGAACAATCTCGCCATTCTCGTTGAGTGCTGCGGCAAACCATAAGCCGTCAATCTTGTTGGTTGAGAGCGTAATTAAATTCATCTATTCCCAAGATACATAGGGTCTCAGAAAGCCTTTATTGATCAACTAAGAGGGTTCACGGGCCTCGGGTGTTGCGCAGCTGTGATTGACATTCAGGGTGACATGCTTGAGGGCGGCGGGCAGGTACTGCGGCTCTCAGCCGCGATCTCCGCGGTCACAGGGAAGCCGATAAGGATAGTCAATGTCCGAGCCAAGAGGTTGCCTCCAGGATTAAGAGCGCAGCATCTGAATGCGCTCCGCGCAATAGGCCTATTGACTGAAGCCAGGATCGAAGGCCTCAGTCTAGGATCGCGCCAGATAGCCTTTACACCCGGCTTGCCTGTGAGAGGTGACTTCAGGGTGGATGTTGGAACGGCCGGATCGGCGAGTCTGGTCCTTCAGGCCCTGATGCCTGTAATGGCCCTGTCTCCCGGCGAGGTTAGGCTTGAGATAACTGGTGGGACGAATAACCCGAAGGCACCTGCGATAGAGCATCTCCAGAACATAGTTCTGCCAACGGTGGCCAAGATGGGATTCAAGGGTTCGATCGAGCTTGTTAAGCGCGGATTCTATCCAAGAGGTCAAGGAGTTGTAAGGGCACGATCCGAACCCGTAAGAGGGCTCAAACCTATCGTTCTCACAGAATTTGGTGAGCCTGAGAAGATATGGGGGCTCTCTTATAGCTGCAGGCTTCCGCAGCACATAGTCGAGAGGATGGCTAAGTCTGCACAGAAGATGCTCTCGGCGGAAGGATACGATGCGACAATAGTCACTGAATCGCTGAGTGGAGGAGATCCTAAGTGTTCAGTAGATCCGGGCTGTGGTCTTGTTCTTTTTGTGTCGCTCTCGTCGGGGGGTCTGTTGGGAGGGGACGCCCTGGGGAAGTTGGGCAGGCCGGCAGAGAAGGTTGGTGAGGAAGCAGCCTCTAACCTCCTGGAGAGCCTCAGGAGATCGGCGCCGGTTGACAAGCACCTTGGAGATCAATTAATAGTCTATGCCAGTCTGGCAGAAGGCAAGTCAAGAGTTAGAGTCTCTGAACTGACAATGCACACTCTGACCTGCATAGAACTCTGCAAGATCCTTCTCGGGGTCAGTTTCGAGATAGAAGGCAAACTCGGTGAACCTGCAACGGTGACCTGTACCGGTGCCGGGATCATTAACAACGCCATTAAGACTGACTAGGACGAGAAGAGGCTCTCTTCCTCCACAGAACCTCGCCTGTCTTCAGGTTCTCGACCTTGGTTATTCTATGCATTGGGATCTGAACCTCATCTCCGAGATCATCATAGGTGAACCATGATCTACCAACATGCCACACAGAAGATGCGGGTATGGTCTTCTCGTCTGAAGGCGCCCCGCGATGGATGAAGGTTATCCTGTAATCACCCGTGCTGACTCGCCTGTCCCAGAGTATCTTGTTGAAGATATTCTTCAGCGGAAGCATCAGTCGCCCTCCCCGTCACCTGTATCCTACATGGTGGCATTCTGGTGTGCGTCTCTCGGCATCTAGCTTGAATGCCTGAAATCTACCGTGGCAACTGCCGCTGCAGTTGGCAAGACAGCACATTGCGCTGGTATGATCAGGCTCTTCGGACTTGTTAAATCATCGAAAGTCATCTTCGGAGTGATTCTGAAGAGTTCAACCTCAAGATAGTCGTAGATGATGGCTATGCCCTTTCTCATAGCTTGCATGCAGTGGACGTCAAGATCGTTGATCATTCCAATGAAAGATGAGCCTTTTGACCGGCTGAAGTCTGGGTGAAATTGCTGGCGGGTGATCATGCCTGCTTCCACTAGCCTTACTGCGTCGGATGGATGGATGAGCAGTTTGCTAGGTTCGTATCCGTTTCCTGTTATGAAACCGGGCAGCTCATTGAGTGCTGCAGCAATCTCTCGCGTCACTATAGACTTGCCGGCTGCTGAGAGTAGACCGTTCCTGATGACTGAGTTCTCCCATTTGACTAGGTCTCTTCCGGTCCTTTTCATTACCTGAAGCAGTGGCTTATCGCCTTCAGCAGGGAGCCATCCTTTAAGGGCGATTCTGTACTCGATTCTTCTAGGTTCAACCGGTTCGATTATGTTGACTTGAAGTTCAAATGATGACGGGATATTCCTGACATCTAGGGGGGTCTTTGCTCTTATCGCCTTGGGAGGGATTTTCTCACATTCGTTGACTATGACTAGGTGTTCGGCAATCCTTTCGTTCTCTATCTCTTTGGTTAGCGTGCGGCTGAGCGCCTTGAGGGATTTCTGCGCTAGCTTGGACAAGTCTACTCCACTAGTATCAGATCAACTCTGTCCAGTCCTATTAGTCTTGATCAGAGTGCTCGTTTGTGGAGCTTGAAAAGTGATAAATAGACTACAGCCCCAGAACTAAGTTCGTTGATCCAGAAATGGCTGAGAAAAAAACAAGAAGAACACCGTTCATGTCAGCACGTCAGGTTGCTCTGACAGCCGTCATCGGCGGTATAGCCTTCCTCTGTGAGGCGATAGGTCTGTGGGCGCCAACACCCTGGCCCGGAGGCACCATAAACATCGGCGGGTTCGCGATCACGCTTGCCGCTATGGTTGCAGGACCGTGGGCAGGCATGATAGTCGGCTGGCTGGATCTTATGCCGATGGCGGGCTTCGGTCCCATTGCTGGCTGGCTGTATTGGTGGACGCCCCTGTATACCGCGGCGACGTACAAACCGATATACCGACTGGTCCTGAAGAACAAGACATTGGGGCTTGCAGTCTTCGCAATCAATCAGAGCCTCAACATGGCTTTTCCACACAACCTGCTGTTCGCTTGGTGGTTCAGCGCTGTAACAGAGTCCTTCCCCACGGTAGCGAGTGCATGGTGGTACATCACCATAACAGGCTTCCCAATATTCGCCTGGATCTACATCGTTCTGCCCCTGGTAGTGCTGGCTACAGCCACGGACTTCGTGGAGCCCAGATGGTCATGGTTCCCGAAGAAGGTGAAGTAGAGTAATGAGCAATCCCTTTGTGCTTGAACTGCCCGACATGGCCCGATACATCGGATTCATCATAGCCTTCATCATAATGTTTGCACTGCTCTGGTACGTTAACAAGAAGAACAAGAAAGGCTAGCAGAGGTACTCAACGGAAATCTAAGAACCCCCCTTTCTTCTCCCCCCTTCGAAATCGGCCCAGATACGTGCTAATCCGTTAGCGCGCGCGCTCGCTAAAGAAACGAATCCTTTCTGAAGAGCGTGATATGGATCTCTAGTGCCGCTAGGTTAGCCAGCCAGATGAGTGTATCGAGGTCATCGCAGATTACGTAATTTATATCGCGTTCAGCTGTCTCTGAGTATCTCTTGAAGGTCTTCACCCACTTTGGTGTACCCGCGGGGATGGCCTTTTCATAAAAGCCCTCCTTGTCTACGCCGTCGGGGAATCTGTTCAGAACCGCAGGCCTCTCAGCCAGTAGACCCAGCATCTTCGGGGCCATCCTGATGTAGTACTCGATTACTTGGCATTTTGTGATTCCAAGCTTTGGGTAGAGGACTTTGTCCAGGTTGGTGAACTTGACCTTTGTCAGCGTTTTGGGCATACTGGATCAAGACTCAAGCTGAGGACTTGTTCTACTTTACTGTCTAACCGCGAAATAGACTTACCGCGCTCTGAAACGGAAAGTACCGCTGGAAGGCAGAACCAAAACACATAAGAAACCCGTTACGAAAACAAGGCAGTTATGTCTCAGACTATCCCGTACATCCCAGGCGCCACGACTGTCGGATTGGTCTATCGTGACGGCGTCATCCTCGCCTCGGAGAGGAAGGTCTCTTACGGCTACTTTGTCATGAGTAAGTCAGCCAAGAAGATCTTCAAGATCACAGACAACATCGGTGCAGCCTTCGCAGGCCTCGTCTCAGACATGCAGATACTAGCAAAAGAGGCAGCTGCATATGCGAACATCTACGCTTACGAGAAGGAGCGAGCCATCTCGGTAAAAGCCACTGCGAAGCTGATGGGCAATCTGCTTTTCCAGCGGCGGATGTTACCCTACATTACACAGACGATCGTTGGTGGCATCGATGAGGATGGCCCAAGCCTCTTTGTCCTGGACCTGCTCGGCTCGGTTATGCAGGACAAGTTTGCTGCGGTGGGCAGTGGGACAGAGATCGCCGTGGGCGTGCTGGAGGACGAGTACACAGACAACATGAGTCTTGAGGATGCAAAGGAGATTCTGAAGAGGGCAGTTAAGGCAGCCTTTGCCAGAGACTCAGCGAGCGGCGGAACCGTGGATCTGCTCGTGATCACGAAGACAGGGATCAAAGAAGACACCATGACGGTTGCCTAGGTTCTTCACTCTGATCTTATCGAGTTCAACGCTAGAGAACAGACCTGAAATCATGTATCCACAGACAGCCCATGGCAACCTCGACGAACTAGCCTTATCCAACTCTAATCGCTCAGCAGAACTAAGTCTGCCTGATCTCTTACGGAGACAGAAATACCAGATCGTAGGTAACCACTCGGCTGTCAAGAAATGCCGATGGCTGCACAAGAGCCTCACCGAAGGAAGAGCATGCTACAAATCGAAGTTCTACGGCATCAAGTCACACCGCTGCCTACAGATGACACCATCAGTTAACTGGTGCACACAGAGGTGTCTGTACTGCTGGCGCATCCAGAACGGCGAGGCTGAGTTATCTTGGAACGAATTGACGTCGCCGGTCTGGGATGAGCCCTCAAAGATAGTGGACCTCTCTGTGGCGGCGCAGAGGAAGATCTTGAGTGGCTACAAGGGCCAGGTCGCATCTGGGAAGGTTAAGCCAGAATACTATAAGGAAGCCTTGGAGCCCAAGCATGCCGCGATAAGTCTGACAGGTGAACCTACACTCTATCCGCATCTGGATGGTCTGCTCTCCGAGTTTCACAGGGAAGGTATGACGACTTTCTTGGTTACTAATGGCACGAGGCCGGATGTCCTCAAGGGTCTCTCTGAGGAGCCGACCCAGCTGTACATCTCACTTTCAGCACCAACTCCTGAGAAGTACGAGGAGGTCTGCAGGCCCCACTCATCAGACGCTTGGAGCAAATTGATGGAGACTCTTGAGCTTGTGAGGAGTTTCAGCTGTCCTACTGCGATAAGGCTCACGCTCGTTAAGGGACTGAACCTGCAGGATCATGAAGAATATGCTAGGCTGATCTCAAAGGCCGAACCTACGTATGTGGAGCCGAAATCCTACATGTATGTTGGATATTCCCGAAGACGGCTGGGTTTTGCGAACATGCCGAATCATGAAGAGATCTGTGAGTTCTCCGATAGATTGGCGAGATTGATCGGTTACAGCATCATCGATGAGTCCAAGGATAGCAGGGTTGTCCTGCTGAGCCGGCTAGAGAAGCCGATAAGAGTAACGTAGAACTCTGTTTAGATCAAAGGTGTGTCTGTTGCTTCGGAAAGCAGACTTGAATGTCATCCAGAGTAGCTTGGCGGAGCTGGATGCTGCACGAGACAGCGTCTTCGAGGCTTCAAGGATCTCGGTACGATTCTCGGGTCGAGCGATCGTTGAGCTTCACCGTGGGAACATAGAGCATGCCGCCGAGCACATTGCGAGTGCTGAGGAGGCGCTTAGAGATCTTGAGAAGGCCATAAGGAAGAGGAAAGAGCTGAAGTGTATAGGCTCGGTGACTCTTGCCTATCAGGAGTATGCCGAGGCTAAGCTTCACTATGGCATGGCGACGAGTGAGAAGATTCTGTCCCTGCGCGAGGTTGACGTTGAGATCGAACCTTACCTTCTGGGCCTACTTGACTTCATCGGCGAGCTGCGCAGGATGTGCCTTAATTTCTTGAGAACGGGCCAAGCCGCGAAGGCTGAGCATACACTGAAGACGATGGAGGAATTATACGAGGATCTGTACTCGATAGACCACACGGCCATCATATCTGGCTTCAGACCCAAGATGGACGCCGCACGGAGGATCATAGAATCAACAAGAGGCGATGTCGTCTCCGAAGTCAGGAGGCTGATGTTGGAGACCGCTCTGAAGGATTTCGAGCAGAGACTGCTGGGTAAGCCTCAGCGCTCAGATGGCTCCGAACCGGAGTCTTAGAGCTTCTTCTTTGCAGAGTTAGCTAGTCTGTGTGAGAGGTAGATCGGTTCAGGGAGCCTGTGGTCGCGCAGGCAATCGGCTACGATCTTGGCTGCCGACTCTAAACTGACCATGTGGCCTAGAGAGACATATATCGGTCTTCCCTCAGCCGGCTTTATCACCCAGCCGACAATATCACCATCGATGACCAGAGGCACGCGTTCGCTGAACTCAGTCGGCAGATGTGAGTATTCTCCGTAAAGGCGTGATCCTGCCACTCCGATAGTGGGCTTCCCTATGGTGACTCCGACGTGTGATGCGCATCCGCACCGTCTGGGATGTGCGATTCCGTGCGCATTTATAATGAATATGTCGGGTTCCAGCTCCATTCGCTTGATGACTTGCATGATTGCTGGGCCTTCCCTGAACCAGAGCAATCCAGCGCGATATGGAAAACTCAACTTTACCACGGTGGTCTTCTGCTCTATTACTTCTAGACTCCCATAGTCTAGCGCAACGCACGCTGCAACAGCTTTGTCATTGATGAATGCCAGGTCTACTCCAGCGATTCTTCTGATGGGTTTCCTGAAGTGGTCTTCGAGTATCACGCGTTTGGAGAGTGCCGCTTGAAGCTTGGTGAGCTCTTCAAGGGTTTTCATTGGTGTTACTGCTCAGAAAGCTAGGTCTAGCTGTCTTAAGGGATGCTTAAAGCCAGAAAGAGATAATTGTTTTGTCGAAGAATAGTCAGGGAAGATCTCTCTCGTTGAGTAAGGCTATGGCTAAAGTTGAAGCAGGTTCTATAAGGGGAAACCTCTTACTCACACTCTCCAAGCTGGCTGAACTCTCAGCCCCTAAGAGGGAGTTCACCTGCACATCCGGTGAGCTGGCTGCTCAGCTGGGGTTCTCGCAGCAGACCGCTTCAAGGCATCTAATCGAGCTTGAGCGTAAGGGTCTCATCAAGCGTGTTCGGGTCGCGAAGCGTGAGTCGATACGTGTCACTCCTCAAGGCCTCGATCTTCTGAGTGAGATGTACTCGGCGTTGAGGCGTGTCTTTGAGGGTTCTGCTAATGAGATCTATCTTGAGGGTGAGCTCTTTTCAGGTATGGGTGAAGGCATTTACTACCTCAGTCAGGAGGGCTACCGCAGACAGCTGAGGGAGCGCTTGGGTTTCGAGCCTTACCCTGGGACGCTGAATTTGAGGTTGAGGCCGGGCTACGAGAATGAGAAGATGATGTTGGATGCCCTTCCTCTTCTGTCGATCGCGAGTTTCAAGTCGGAGAATCGCAGTTTCGGTCCTGTCAAGTGTGCTCCCGCCATTGTGAATGAGAGCGTGAGGGCGGGTGTGGTCCTAGCTTTAAGGAGCCACTATGGACCTGATGTTATCGAGCTGGTCTCTGAAGAGAATCTGCGGAGACGACTCAAACTCAAGGATGGAGATACGGTTAGGGTTAAGGTTATCACTTCAGCTCCTCGATGATCTTCCGCTTTATCTTTGATGAGCTGTTCAGATACTCAGGCCCGTACCTTTTGGTCTGGATAACCTTCACTTTTCTCGGGTAGTCTTTCAGGGACTCTCTGACGGCTTCCAGTATGTCGTTCTGGTCATAGCCTACCGCTATGACATCAGGCTTGAGCTTGCGTATAACCGCGCCTATGTTCAGCTCTTCATAACCAAGTATTGCCCTGTCAACAGGCTTCAGAGACTCGACCAGGACTCTTCTCTGATCTTCAGGAAGGATCGGTTTCTTTCCCTTACGCTTCTCCACGGTCTTGTCCCTTGCCACCAAGACTATGAGGCTGGAGTTTCTGCCGCCAGCCTTCTTGGCGTCCTCGAGCGCCTTCAAATGACCGAAATGCAGAAGATCGAAGGCGCCGGTGGCAAGGACAAGTCTGCGTCTCTTCAAGATCAACCGATCCTCTTCCACTCAAAGGTTACGAATCCCATGAATTTCAAAGCATCAAGTAAACCTTCAGCATAGGAGACTGAGGCTAATGCTGTTGCTTTCTTTCCAGTATTCAGGTAGTATTTAGCATCCGTTAAGTATCTGTTGGCTGCGTCGATGACAGACTCAATCTTGAGATCAGTAGCTTCTGACCTAGACTCCGCAGGAGTTAGCTCTCCAAGTGCTAGCTCTACAGCTGAGATATACTTCTCCGTCAGCGCGCGCGCTTCGTCATTCATTTGTGGCCCTCAAGCAAGTCTCTTCCTGCTCCGCATAGTATCTCAAGTGCTTCAGTCTCCATGAAGTGGAGCTTGCCTGGGAAGACTAGGCAATGGGGAGGGCCGCCCCAATCAAGGCCCATCAAGCTCTTCACAGTATCGGCTCTCACTGTTGCTTTGGACGAGCCCAGTCTAGCAACTCCAACAGCCAACGTGCTCAACGTGATGCACCCTTTCCCTTCACGCTGATCTATCTCGACCAACTGTGTGAGCCCCTCTGGGATGGTCATATACTTCTTGTTTTCGGCGTCCAAGTCCAGCAGAGCCAGCGTATGTAGGCCATGGAGTCTGTTTTCGCAGATATTCTCGTACGGTGCTTCTGAGGTTGAGGTTGACTTGAATGGGATGGTTACCGTCCTGCCGAATTTGTAGTTTTGAAGACCTGTAGCGCCTGCAATGGCTGAGGAGATCGATGCGGCATGGATTACTGATGTCCTTATTCCAGCCTTCTCGGCCCTCATCCTTAGGTCGACGTGGGTCGTTGCAACATTAGGATCTCCAGGGGTTAGGAATACGCAAGGCTGTTTCCTAGCGTGAGAGAGAATTCCTGCTTCAGTTGCTTCCTCAACATCTTTTCTCTTAAGGATCTCGATCTTCTTGCCGATCAGCTTCTCAAGATTTGAGATGTTGAGATCTGGCATGTAGCTTGTGTAGAACTCTGCAAAGACACGCTCTGCCCTCTTGGCTTCCTCTAGGCCTTCGAGAGTGATTCCTAGCTCGCTGTGAAGTCCCAAGCCGACGAAGGTTAATCTTGACAAGAGATCGCCCTGTAGCTTAGACTGAGAAGTGAGAGAAAGAGCTTTGCGATCGCATGCCCGTGATGGACCAAAAAAGATTATTAGAAGTTAGTGTCGCTACCCATGGGTGGCGGGCTTGGGCCCGTAAACCAAGAGTAAGGTTGGTCGGGAAGCTCAGTCAGGTAGAGCGGTGGTCCAGACATCTGGGCCGAGGCTCTTAACCCAAAGGTCGCGGGTTCAAATCCCGTCGGGCCCGCCACATCATTCGGATTCACGAAATTTCGATCGGAAAACGTCCAGATGGTAGATAAACATTTAAATTAGAAAAGTAAGACATATCTTACCTGTGGTAGTATGGCTCTGAATATGACGAAGCTTTCAGGGAAGGGGCAGATAGTCATTCCAAATGAGATGAGGAGACGCATGGGCCTGAAGGAAGGCATGAGGTTCTTAGTTGTAGGTCTAGATGACACAATAGTACTCAGGAAGCTCGAGTTATCTAGGGAGAGGGTAAGGCTCAAACAGCTCCTAGAAAAGTCCAGGGCTAGGGCAGAGAAAGTAGGCTTCACAGAGAAGGAGATTGACAGGCTGATACATTCCTATAGAAAGGTAAGTCGATGAGGATAGTCCTAGACACAAACGTTTTGGTCTCTGCCTTTATCTCAAAGCGCGGTCATTCTGCAAGGATACTAGATTTAGCCTTAATGTTCGAGGAGATTCAGTTAGTACTCTCAGAGCCGATACTGGATGAGTTTGAGGATGTTCTCTCCAGAGATGAGGTGAAAGAGAGATTTGGCTATTCAAACCGAGAGATTGAGTTCCTTGCTCAGTCTGTAAGAAAGATATCTACGATAGTCGAGGCTCGGCCGGGCTTCACAATAGTTAAGGAAGACCCAAAAGATGATGTTGTTTTGAATACCGCCTATGAGGGCAAGGCAGATTATGTTGTATCCGGAGACCATCACTTACTTAATTTGAAGAGCTTCAAAGGTATCAAGGTGATAAGTCCTAAGCAAATGATGAACATCATAACAAGGAGGTTTGGCGAATTTATAATCTAATTCATCAATTAGGATTTCAGCAACCTCTGCGTTGCCAAATCAGAATCATGATCAGGTTCTTTGTCGGTTCGTCGTTGAATGATGAGTTAAACCCTTGCGTTATTGCGGGACCGAATCCCGTCGGGCCCGCCACAGTTCTTGTCCGAATCCTTTTTCTGCTGCTGCAACATAGACCATGTGAATATCCACTTCCGTATTGTGCCACTGTATGACCTCATCGTAATATGCGCCCGACGCCCACAGATTGGGCATTACGTCTTTGCATCCAAGCTCTTCTCAATCACGCTGATCTGCGTGTTCAATTTCTCTAGCTTTTTCAATCATCTCATCTATTCTCTCTATGAGAGAAGCGACACTACAGATCGGCAGTCCTGTGCATTTGTCGGATGAGGGCAGGTTGGTGATGAACTGTCCATCTACGTATGTTCTGTCATTCAGTCTGAAAGGCTTATCGAGACAAGCCTTATGCCTGACCTTTACGCTCGTGAAATTCCTAATTCCTGCTACGCTTCCGATTACTGAGTTGAGGATTACTGTGGTCAAAATGAAACCGGATAAACCCCTCTGCGCACAGTAGTCCTTGTTAACACTCACTTCTATCTCGTAACCTCTATAGGATCCAAAAACACGCCCATATCCAAACTTTTCACTGTCAAATTTGCAGCCTGTCCGATTAGCAAGCTCCTTCAGGTAGACATCTCCCCTGATCTTAGTCTGCATATACCAGATTATGACGACTGCAACGAAAAGTGTAAACCCCAACAAGCACCCAGTTAATAAGCCAGAGCAGGGTTACTCCTATCAACGAAAGTAACATACCGACATAGACTGCGATTCTCTCACTAGTCTTCATTTCAATCAACCATTATGATTGTCAGGCCAATCGATAGCATAGGTAACATAGCCTGAGTGTTGATTTGTCAACTTGATTTCCCGCATTGCTTGACAAGCAAGGCAAAAGCGTTTACTTGCCTAGAATCTCCTTATCACTGCTGAGGTATTTTCAGAATCGCTAGGTTACGTCCAATCGATCTTTCTTCCGCACTTGCAGAACGCCAAGCCTTCTGGTATGGGCGCTCCGCATTCTATACAGTATCGAGCAGGCTTAACAGAGGCCTGAATAGTCGTCTTCTGTCTTGAACGCCTTCTTCTAACAAGGGCGATTACTGCTATCATGATTGCAGATGTGACCAGCATAATGAAGACTATACTACTCTCAGGAATCTGTTCGCCTGTGTCGCCCGGTTCTCTCGGCTGATCTGGGGACCCAATCTTTATTTTCACTTTTTCTTCCGCCTTCTTGCTTGTGGAATCGATCACTGTGAATGTTATTGTATGTTCTCCTTGTGAGAGTTCATCGATTAACAGTTCTTCTCCAGAACCTAGTATCCCATCTTGACTAGATGTCCATTGAATGGTCAGTTCAGTAGACTCCAGATCATATGCTATGCCCTGCAGTAGTACTTCACCAACTTGGTATACATCACCGTTTTTAGGTGAGATTATGCTTACAAATGGCGCCTTGTTGGCAATAGTGAAGAATCTGTCAGACACATCATAACCTGTGTTTAGTCCATCAGTCGCTACAACCTTTACCAAGCATTGTTCTCCGCCTGGAAGATTGGATGAAGCCAACGTGCAGTCGGTCTCATTCAGATCAACTTCAAGAGCCATCCAGCTTTCTCCGCCATCATGGCTGTAAAGAACCGAGTAGGACAACTTATCACCGTCTCGGTCTTCTGCACTCCATTTGATCTCTGAAGTCCCATCTATCGTCTCTCCTCCATTCGGATAGTGGACCGTGACTTCTGGTGGGTTAGGTGTCGCCTGAACGTCTTTAAGGAGGACTTCTTCTTTTTTGATCACTATCTTGGTTGTTCCCTCTGGATAAGGTACGGCGAATCCAAAGGCTAGGAAATCTTCCACTTCCTCTCCGAAGCCACCGCTATATAGAACTTCTCCAGTAGAGGATACGCATTGAATCTTGTAAGGCCCTTCATCTAAGGGGTCAGGTTCGCCCTCCGATAGGTACCAGTTTTCCAGCTGGACTGTTCCGTTCTGGTGGATCAGTCCAGCAACGTAAACGACCTTTTCGCCTGGAGGATCCATGAGTGCCTTGAAAAGATCAGGATATGTTTCATCGCAGACCCAACTTTCGTGGCCACCTGGATTATTGCCCATGAAACAGTATATGGGCCGCCCACCTGCATAATCCCCAAAGGCTTCATTTCTTTCTTTTGTATTTGTTAGGTTGACTACCCGCCACTGATTTTTTGTCCAGTCATTCCGGATAAGTATTAATCCCTTCACTTCCCTCCCGTGCTTAGGGTATTTATCATACTCCTCCGGTTGCGGCCATTTGTTGAGTCCTAATGTGTGTCCTACCTCATGGGAAGTGGTGCCGTCGGCGCGGCCATATCGGACTAGAACAGCCCTGATGAAAAGGTGAGGATATGAAACTCCAGTTTTTGTTGGGCCCCACCACCCGTCTTCGTCTGGAAGTACTCCGACGCATTTGCTGCTACCAGTAGCCAAGAATGCTCTTGTGTTCAATGCAAGCATACATTTCAACCAAGCCAAGCGCCGAAAAGGATATTCATTCAATTGACCGAGAAGGCCTGTAGGGACTAAGAGCTTTCTTGATTCTATTTCATAGGTAAATCTGAAGCTTGAAACGGGGAGTGGATATATATTCTTCATGAATTTTGATTGTCTTTGACAGAAATAATAGAAAGCATCTTTTTGTTCTTTGTCTGTCATATTGAGGTATAATGGGACAAATTCAATTTGTAGACTCTTCATCTTCTTAACATTGACATGCACGCTCCCTTCATATACACGGTCATTGTATTTGAGGTCAGGGTCGAGACGTATAGAGAGGGCATAGTCACCTGGTGGAAGCTTGAAGATGAAGTCTACCGGGGCAGGTTCCGGACCAAAGATGACTTCTTGGACTTCACTGTGGACTGGTCGGTTTGTACTTAATTCGAGTTTCGCTTTCGGCAGAGACCAGCCTAGTGTGAGCAGGTTGATTCCCTTAAGGCTTGGACAGGACACCACTACACGTACTGCTGCCTCTCTTTCTGCAGCAAAGTATCTTTGGTCCAATACCCAAGGTAACTCGTAATTGCGGCTTCTGTCATTAGTGACTGTTTGAACAGGGTATACTCCGTGCAGCTCAAGCCAAATACGGCGGACTTTGACATCTAGAAACTCGGAAGCTTTGACTTCCTCGAGATTTGTAGAAGTATAGGTCACCGTAACCTCTATCTTCAGCTCTACCTCGAATTCTTCAGGCTTTGGCGGCTCTGTCTCGAAGGGAATTTTCGGTACTTCATAAGATACATCATAGGTCCCGTCCACACCTGTAACTGTGCTAGGCCCAGTCTTCACTGTTCCGTCTGGAAAGCGTATTTTAAGGTCTATCTTCGCATTCGCCGCAGGATTTGATCCGTGAGTAGCATTCCCGCTTATTATGATCTTTTCGTTAGTTATGTACAGCGCCTTGTCTGTAGAGGCTGTTAAGGTTAAAGCTGCGTCTCCGACATCAACTGTCTTCTGAGCTGCATCTGTGTTTCCCTTGCCATCTTTGACAGTTAGAGTGACTTGGTAAGTGCCTTGTTTCTCGTAGTCATGAGACGTCGAGATGCCGCTTCCAGTCTTTCCATCACCGAAATCCCACAGGCACTCAACGATGTCTCCTGTTGAGTCTGAAGCATCGAAACTGACTGTAAGCCCAGAGATGGAATAGGTGAAGGAAGCCTTCACTATATCGGTAGCAGCGCCCGCTTGGAATATGCCGTTATTGGCGGCATGGTGGTACAGCGACTCTGACACGGGCATTAGTTGACTCTCTTGTTCGTGTTCTACCTGTACAACAAAATGCAAAGATGACTCAGCCATAGGGCTTGGAACAAAGACCCAATGGACAACATAATCCTCTGTAGATGTTGATCCATCAAGATGTGTGACAATGAAAACGGCTTTGCGAGCTTTCATTCCATGAAACTCAAACTCATCTAGCATTTCATAGGATACATCTGGGTCGAGCGCGCTTTGTGCATTGTCAATTTCATTGAAGATGAACTCTGCTTGTGATGAATCAGCATAAACTTCAATATGGGCCGTCAGAGGGATTTTCTTTGAACGTCCGCCCTCTGAATCTTCATAGTAGACTTCTTTACCCGCCGCAACCACAAACGCAGAACCGTACTTCTCTCCGTATGGTTGCATCACGCCCATTTCCGGTTGAGCCCAGCCTCGCTCGGTTGAGATATCCTGAATCGTTTTTCGTGCAAGCGTCTTGAACAATTCGTACTGCTCGCTAGTTCCGCTCACAAGTGACGTATCTATGGTGAATTGTGTGATAAGAATGAGAATCATTATGGTGCCAAGCAGGCAACTCCTCTTCAAGAACACCACCTTAATTGGCTAATATCCCCAATTCTTAAGTCTATAGATTTGCATCGACCAAGATGCAGTCGAAGATCTAGAAATGCTTTCTCCAGTACATCCAGCAGGCAGTCCGACTTCGAACAGAAGGTCGAAGAGATATCCTTAAGGACCTGTGCAGCCGCATAGGCACCTGCTACTTCACTAGCACACATGGACCACTCTCAGTCTTTCTGTGATTTCCTTCCCAGTGCCAGCTTATGTTGCACCTTGAGCCAATGCCTCTACACCTCGAAACGCTCCAAGAGATCCGTCTTGAACCATTGCGATTAGAAGCTGGCTTCCTTGACAGTGTGACTTCAGAAAGAGCAATCTCGCTGGTACCCTCAAAGAGCTCGAAAAATCCAGAACGAATCTTTTGAGGACATTCAGAGAGTGCCTAGACACTCGGTTTCCTTCTTCAGACAAGAGGACTTGCTAGACTCAGATCAATGTCCATGTTGATAACCGCCCAGTGAATGTGCACTAGAACCAGGCAGTCATTATGTCCAAATAGCAGTCTACCTAATACCGTCGGGCCCGCCACGATTTTTATCCGGGTCCTTTTTTCTGTCACACTGCTACCAATGAAATCATAGCAGGCTAGTTGATGGACTTACTCAAGAGTTGCTAGATTGGGCGGTATCCACACTCTATTGAGTGCGAATCCTTGATTCGAACTGCTAGCGGCGAATCTTCTGGGCTCAGTGAAGCGTTTCCTCCTCAGACCGATGTGGTATAGAGGGCCTTCATCGCCCTATTCTCTTGTAGAAGTTTTTCATGTCTTCCTCAAGATCTTCCGCATCATATTGCGCAGGGATCTTTCTTGCTTTCAGATATTCCATCATTTCTCTAACCGAGACTGCGGAATCCATGGCGGCTCTCTCCAAGGTTACTTTGCCTTCAGCGTATAGCCTAGCTGCATACTCCTTCTTCCAGTCGGTAACCGCTCTGTAGAGCAATTTTCGCAGGACTGTTGAGCGGTCGGACTGCTCTGCATCCTCAATCCTCTTCAAGTCGGATACCAGGCTTCTAGGCAGCCTTGTCGCAACCAGCTCCTCCTTCTTCATCTCTTCACCTCCCTGGCTCTTCGAATAATATCAGTTATCACGTCGGTTGAGATCCACATGATTCTGGTGAGCTTGGCCAGATCCTCGACCAATTCATCATAGCTGATCAGCCCTTTCTCAAAGGCCTCATACAGTACCATGAGCGTGCTCGTGTACTCCAGATTCCAACTCTTTGCTATGACTCTCGCCTCTTTGTCATCCAGCACAACCAAGGCGTTTCTACTCTTGGCCAGTGCCAGCGCCTCGGCCTCACCCAACCCTATTCTTGCTCTATCCGTCAGGCCTTTTGCTCCTTTCATCTCTTCTTTGTCCAAGTTGACAGGTTGAATCCAGCCTTGTTTGATGCCGTCCTCTATCTCCGGCACATCAGTGGCTCCGACTCCCCTTCCACTATCGATACACTCCATCTTTACAGATGGAGGCATAAGCATGGTTTCATACAACTCCTTCAGCAGCCGTAGGCGTTTGATTTTTGCCAAGATGATTACTGGGGAGGTATTCGTAACTACTGGCATATTCGAGTATTGTAGTTGTGAGCATAAATAGTTAACGTTTTATAAATATGTTAACAAGGTGGGTCTCGGTTAGGTCAATAAGTGATATTCACCTTCAATAGGTTTGTTGGAAGCCGAAACTCGTCTTATGTTTGAATAAGTCGGCCGCCACGCAATGATGAATGGTTCGCCTACATCCGCTAGATGGAAGATAGCGAAAACTGACATCCTATACTAATCCCACTACTCCCAATCCTTTTTTTGACGCTCATGAAAAAGTCTGGCCTCTGTGCTCTTTATCGTAGTACTCTTGTCTCTCGTAGCGTGCGCTCATGTGTCATACTGGTAAATTGGTGTGCGAAGTCCACCCCGAACTCTATACTCGCTATCTGCTCCCTCACTGGCTTGATGTGGAAGACGTAGTTGAACCCTCGCGTTATCGCGGGACCATATCCCGTCGGACTCGTCACTATTCAGGTTCGGAACCCTTCCCAAATTTTTGAGGAACCGAAACAGGTTCTTGAGTCCTCCAAAAGGTCTTCTGACAATACTTGTATGCCGAAGAATGCTTGGTACATCATCTGTTGGGTGATCCAGAGTTTAAGAGATAGTATGCTAGCGTTGCTTGAGGGTCAAGTATGACAGGAGGCGTTTATCTGCGCAGGCTCATGCAGAAAGGGATTGAAGAAGGAGTTTATGTTTCCAAGAAAGAGAAAAAGAGCTGAATGTATGATTAGGGTAGTGCTGGATACAAAAGTTCTCATTTCAAGCTTAATGTCTGGAAGACGGTGAATGAGCGACACTTAAGTATGTGTAAACACATAATACACATAGGTGATGATATGGGCAATATGACACTATCTATCCCAGAAGAGCTGCATAAGAAAATGCGAGAGCACACAGAGTTGAAATGGAGCGACATAGCTAGGCAGGCCTTTGAAAGGAAGCTGAAAGAGATTGAACTAACTGAGAAGCTGTTGAGCAAGAGCGAGCTGACAGAAGAAGATGCTGAAAGAATAGGACATGCTGTCAAGGCTAAAATGAGAAAAAGGTTCAGTAGATGAGGCTTGTTGTCGACACTAACAGAATAATTGCTGCGTTGATTAGAAATTCTGCAAGTAGGAAAATTCTACTTTGTGACAAATTCGATTTTCTAACCATTAGAATAGTCAGACCAGAAATCGACGAGCACAAGCAAGAAATCTTAGAAAAAGCAAGGCTGACCGAAGAACAGTTGAACACGATACTCTCGATTCTATATAGCAGAGTCTTTGTTGCCAGCGATGCTGTGATTGAAAGTAAGATGCATGAAGCCAAGAGGATTATGGATAGAATCGATCCAGATGACACACCTTTCATCGCACTCGCCTTGGCTGTAGAAAACAACGGAATATGGAGTGATGACGAGCATTTCAAAAAGCAGAATAGTGTAAAAGTCTGGAGGACTAAGGATCTGCTGGCACTGATTAAGAAGGATTTTGTATGAAGGCTGAGAGAGAATTGGCAAAGTTGAGAATGCCTTTGTTCGAGCAGTACCCTGGAATGTGGTTAGATTTGACACTCACCCGCCTAAAGGCGGGGTGATTCTAGCTTCTAGAATGTTCATCGGTTGGTGGGCCATTGTCCTTTTAGGCTGCCACCTCATTCCATCCCACTTTAGAAGTTTAGGGTGTGTCACCACCCTGATAGCTGTTCCTTCATACTGAAGGTTTGCCATGTTTAGCATTGTTTTGCTTCCACTCGAACTCCCTCTACCCATTTTCGGTTGAGAGTCTTATTCGAGGTTTGAGCATCTCAACCACATCTGGACTTACTGCCCGTCTCTGGGTTGTCTGATTCAGTCCAATATGATCTTGCCTTGTTGAATATTTAAGCCTCAAATGTTCCTCTCTGGATCGCAATTCATCTCCCTGCTAAAGCAGGGAGCTTTCTTGCTAGAACTTTGGTAAAACCTACAGCTAAAAACAGTTTAACCCATGCGATATCAAGGGACCAAATCCCGTCGGGCCTGCCATCATTCAGGTTCAAAACCCACTCAAAATCTTGCAGAAGCAAAACTGGTTCTTAGGTCCTGAAAAAGGTCTCCCGAAATACTTGCATGCCAAGAAATGCCATATATACCATCTGTTATGTCCTAGAGATCAAGAGATAGCATGTTAATGTTGCTCGGGGTCTAGGATAACAGCAGATGTTTACCTGCACAGGTTCACCTCTACAATTGTTCCGTAATCTCTGCTTTGTCAAGAATCCACTGTCAATAGAGCATACACTGCAGTATCAGTTTCATTCAAGAGGATGTTACGAAAGCAGTTAATGTGCTCTTTTCGCCGCTGACTGTGTTGCCCGCCACAATAGCGTAAGGTCAGATTGTAACCCTTATGAAGCACCAGTCACCACGCCATGCCCATCACAGGAATCCTTCAGTATCGAGCGTATGATTATTGGCAATAGCAATTCCAGTCCCTATGTTGACCGCTACCACTCCAGAAAAGACCGCAGCAATGGTTAAGTCGCTGCTGGGGAAATGATATCTCGTTCAGGCGAGCTAGAAGTGGCCTCCAATGAAGAGAGCCTGCCTCGTCCATTTATTCTCTGTGATGTATTGTTAGAGACGACCCTGCATGTTTTGGGTAAGGTTCTCGGAGAGAAGCCTGCTGGTCTCATTCTTGGACATTTAGAGAAGAACAACTCCTCTTTGATGTATGGTGAGGATGTTAGGTTCGAAGCTTTCTCAGAACGTCTGCGGAAGCTTCTCAGCGTCAGTTCAACTATTGGTGAGAAGTTAATCCTGAAAGCATTATTCATAGGTTTGGACTGAATTTCACAGAAGGAAGGTTACAAGTCTCTAGATCACGTGAAGAATGTGAGGGAGAAGCGTGGTGTTGAAGAGAAAAGGTTCGGGTAGAAAAATCTGCTCAAGAAAGAAGAGGACGATAAGAAAGCTGGAGGAGCCGAGTAGGAGCTTACAGGCTTTGTTCAGCCTCATACCCGACCCTGCTGCCATCATTGATGCGAAAGGAGACATTCTAGCCGTCAATGATGGGGCTGAGAAACTGGC
>CAZRDQ010000016.1:0-31934 GCA_964598945.1 uncultured Candidatus Bathyarchaeia archaeon | reverse complement strand
GAGATAGCGGAGTCGATCAGATGATGCACAATGGTTCCAAGAAAGACCCAGAGGCCCGCAACCTCAGCCAATACCTTCACGACGCCGAAGATGGGGCCGAGCGTGTAGACAACTAACCCCTCCCCGACCGCATGAATAGGGAGGGCTATTAGGATGAGGGCTTTTATGTAGCTTCCCCCTCGGAGCACGTATAGTGATGCTGCAACTCCAAACAAGACATGTGTGAATGCTCTAGCTGCGATGACTGGTCCAAGTGTTGCTAGGAAGCCTATGGTTGAGGCGAGTCCTACGAGAGCTGCTACTGACGGACCCATAGTGATTGCGAGCATCGATGGAACATGAGATGCGACGGTCGCAGAGTACTGGATTGGAGGGACGTAGAACTGAAGTGGCGTCCCGCTGAAAGCCAAAGGTATCGCGATTGCGAGTGCCGACAAGACACTGGCCAATGCAAGTTGAGCACTGTTGACTTTCCAAACAGATCTCAAGGGCGATTCCTTCCTTAGCAGTAGACCTTACTACAGTACAGATAGAAGTATTAAGCTTCTTTTGCCTTACTCGTCCGTTATCGGTTTCAGAGCCAATAAGCAGGTATTCAAGATGCAGAGCTTATTACACGTGTAGAATCAATACAGCCTTGCAAGTGCACATATGTACCGTTGTGCAGTATACAGATTAGTCCTGTCAGGAAAGTGCTCTCTAACCATTTCATCCCTACCATACATGTACCGGGTAAATGCAGGATCCTTCTCGAGGACACTCCTCACCTTCCGCGCGCGCTTTATTCATTTTATGACTTTTTAGATATTGAATAAACCCTTGATAGTTCGGAGTTTCAAGAATACTGCTATAATGTTGCATGTGTGAAAAAAGGGAGGATTGATAGAGACGATGCGGTTATCCCCATACGGCGGGGTCAGTCATTAGTATTGCAATGATGATTCCCATGGTGATTAATATTGCTGCAACGAGTATCTTCTCGTTCCTGGTTGTTTTTGGAGTAGGCAGGTTGACTCGGTGATATGTTTTCGCAGCTATCATTCCTAGAATTCCGAAAATGCCTCCAAGATTCTCGAATGTATACATGTGTATCCATGGTGCAGCGTCATACTCTGCCTCTGTGATAGTGCCGGCCCAGAAAGGCCCGTCATGACTGAAGCATATTATGATACTCAGTATTGCAAAGAAAGCTCCGATGAAAGCAAGGGGATGGTAGTTGCTTATCTCCAGGTATGATAAGGCAATTGTAAGCCATGCTATGAAGTACACAAGGGAGACCAGCACGTAATAGTTGTTCCCTGATCCGATGATTATGTAAGCCATTCCCACCATCACAGCAAAGAGTATGCTGCCACCACAGAAGAGAGCGCCAACCATTTTCCGGTCGATATTTTTTGCTTCATCAATGAAAGCCCCGCCAAGTCGGCTAAATAGTAACAACGAGCCGGCAAGGATCACTGGATCGCCGCATACATACGTATGCTGCCACCAGTTTAGACCAGGTACCCCCTCACCGATCTTTCCGAGAAACAGTATGATTAAGCCCAACGTAAAGACACGATTTCTCCAGCCGCTCCACAAACGAAGAACAAATGGCAGTACAACAAGAATGCAACTGAGCGCCCAATCAAGATACACTAATGTTTCCGACATAAATATATCACATTTTACTGTATCTCAATTTAGTTTGGTCATAAAAATTTTGAAAGGGTTCTAAACCTAAGTAGTGATGAGCCCGCCGGGATTTGAACCCAATTGGGTGTGAATCCTGCTCTTTTTTCATGGAAAAACCCATTCCAGACGCATCTCTTCTGGACGATACGATATTGTGGCTTAAATTCTTTCTCACTGGTACAACCAAGAATAATGATAATTTTGAATGAAAAGCTTTGGGCTAGGAGTATGGAACCCTCTCCCGGCGCCAGAACAGAGCTGAGAGACTACATAATCACTTATGTTGGGTCCTTCTTACGACTTCTACCTCATCGATACTATGGATCGTCGCACCCATGTCCTCAATACACTTCTTCAGGGTGTCTATCCGTATGTCTGTTCCCTCGACCTGAACCTTGATGCTCTCAGTGTTCTGATCGATCTCAGCCAAGGATATCCCGACATGGTCTACCCCATGGCAGGCAACTAGCTTTGATGCAAGTTCAGGGATCTGGGGGTGATGTGGCTTTAACACGTCTAAGACAACTTTCTTGACTATTGGATCATGGACCAACAGCAACACGACTCTGGTCTCTTCAGAAGCTAATCTGGGATACATGTATTTTAATTGTGATGGGGTAATCGCAGTCTCACCTGGCTAGGAGAAAGACAATGGAGGCTGTGATTACCCCAACTAACAACATTCGAACACCAGACAACAAGATCCTCTCCTTGGAGACTCTTCCAGTGAATGCGCCTAGTGAGAAGAGAATGACCAGTACAATCGCGATCGATAGAGTTGCTGCCTGGTCTACAGAGACCAGACCGCGGCTAGCCATAATAAATGGGGAGATTGAAGCTATCGAAGTAAGGGCTGGTGATAGAGCGTCCACAACTGCAGCCCACAGAATCACTGTCTTGAATGCTTTGCCGTGAATCGACTTGCCCAGATCGACTAACAGCGACCTCTCGAGCTCTCTGAGTCTTCTCAGACGCTCAGCCCTCTCTGCCAAGTAGGCTCCAGAGAATCCTGAGATGCCCATAGCCAGACTCATTCCCAGTCCGGCTCCAATGATGATCCTTGGCTGGATTGGCCCTGAACTCCAGGCACCTATTATCACGCCTAGCGCGGTCAAAGCGCCGTCGAAGGCGTTCATTACAAAGTATCTTCTGGATATCGCTGCGGCTCCGGTGAGTCTTAGGTAGAACCTGAACTGTTTCAGATATTCCTTCAATGTTCCATCATTGATACCGCGAGGCTGGAGCTAGAAGATCAGTTGCCCGCTCTCTTAGTTCTTAGGGTGGTTCTTACTCTTTCTAACCTACTGGATTCTTTCACCTATCTCGGCTGAGAAAGGAACATATACGCACGCCACGACGACGCAGCCATAACGATCCTTTGGCACACGCATGCTCCTGACAAGAACCTTTGGGTCTACTGCGGTCATGTTTCTGTCGGATGCCATCCGCTTCATCCTCTTGAAGAGTTCAGACGTAATCGTGTCTTCGTCCTTGTAGCCATGGTTCTCAGCAACAAATCCGTAACTGGGGCCTTTCCTGTCTCGACATTTCGTGTAGCCTATGCCTGCGCCTATGACTTCTCCCTCGTCGCCGTCCATCCTTGCAACAACAGCAAAAGTGATTGATCCAGGTGTGATCCTCATGCGTTTGACCTCTATCGCGTCAGCCGGAATTATTGACGAGACATAGACGAGGTTGCACTCGTCTATTCCAGCTTCACTCAACGCGTCGTCGAAGGCGTTCAGAGGCGACTCGGTGCTGATCCCTTGTCCGCTGGTGACAAAGTAGGCTCTGGGGAGGAACATTCCGTGAACAGTTCTTGCTCGTTTCGCCATATCTATTCGTCCACAATCGCTCTATCTGGGAGAGTTCTTAGCCATCCAAGTATTGCTTTGTTCGCTGACCAGCTCTCTGCAAAAAAACCGTTGTGTTAGATCCACATCTGCAGATTGTGCCTTAAAGAGTTTTTCAAGAGTGTAAGTCGAGAGCATTTTACAAGTTAATGTGGGTTCTTGGTGGAGTTCACTTCTTCGCTCTGCACTCCATCCTCTCTGGAATATCGTAGAGAACTTGCTTAGAGGCAGGGACGGTCTTGGCTGCGAAGGATCGATCCAAGCCATTCCTCTTGTCTTCGCTACACGACTGTCAGTTTTCCGTATCGTCCCACGTTAAGCTGAGTCTCTCCTCTGAAACTCGTCACGTACCCATTCTCGATCTTAACGGTGCTGTTCACGCTTACGGTGTCTATTGTCTCATTCCACAGTGAGAGCTTGATCGTGCCCGAGTCGTCTTCCAAGACTGCTGTCGCTACTCGGCCCGGCTCTCCGAACTTGGTCATAACCTCTCTTACTTCACCTATCTCGGTGATCCTGCCTTGAAGCTCAACCCGTTTCATGCCGGGTCTCAGCTCGCTGATCTTCATTCCTGTTCTTCCCCTATTGCACCACGGTTCCAGTCGCGAAGGTCGCTCCGATCCCAGTTATCTTGACCTTGACCTTGTCTCCGGCCTTAGTGTTTGGCACGAAGACTATGAAGTTATTAACCTTCGCTATGCCATCGCCTTTTCTCCCAACGGTCTCGATAGTGACCTCATACTCTTCACCCTCCTTGACAGGCACCGGCTGGCGGAATCTTCCAAGACCTCTCTGGGGCTCTCCGCTGGACCTCAAGGAGCCTTCGGATCCCTCTTCCATACTCAAACCTTCTCTCCTCCTTTTCTCTGTAAGCTAGGAAGTATTTTTGAAGATGAAAAGCAAGCTCGCGTGGACATCAGCGCAACTGCGGCTTAGTCAAGACTTCTCATCTGGCGATCCCTAACTTACGACCTCCTACAGCGACCTCCGGAATATTAAAAACTTGCTCGAGATAGACGTGCAGTCTCTACAGGCAGATTTCGATCTTGATCCCTGGGTGGTCTTGGATCTCTTTGCCTGGGCTGCTTTCTTCAAGAGGTCTAACCTCAACCATGCTGCTGTGAACTATGCTAGCAATGTCTTCTGTGGAGCCCTTTATCGGTTCGATGTAGTTTCTATCCGCATAGATCTGGACACTCTTCATCGATGCCTTAAGAGACATCCTCTGTGCAGACTTGATTCGCCTCACTTCTGAGACTATTGCCAGGATGGCATCCCCGTCGTCTTCTGCCTTCTCGTTGATAAGGTTTGAGTCGACCTGAGGCCAAGCTGATAGGTGGATGCTTCTTGATGCTATTTTCGAACCGGGAATATTCTGATAGATCTCCTCGGATATGTGCGGGCAGATTGGAGAGAGCAGCTTAGCGATCCTGAGTAGGCAGCGGTGGAGAGTATACTGAGCAGCCTTCCGCCTCTGCGCCGCGCCGGTCTCGGTGCTGTATAGTCGGTGCTTGACCGCTTCAAGGTATTGGTCGCAGAAGGTGTGCCACGTGAAGTCTCTGATACCCTCCAAGGCCACATTGAACTGGAAGTTCTCGTAGGCCTTGGTTACGGAAGAGGTTAGCTTCTCCAGCTTAGTCAAGATCCATTCGTCGATGGGGCCCGGCTTAACAGACCCCTCCTCAAAGTCGTGAAGGTTCGAGAGTGTGAACCTGGCCGCGTTCCAGAGCTTGGTGAGGAACTTCTTGCCGTACTCAACCTCGGCCCAACTGAACGGCAGATCGTAGCCCGTCGCGGCGCCTGCAGCTGCCCATTGTCTGAGTGAATCGGCACCGTACTTGCGTGTCGCCTCTGATGCCTCCACATAGTTTCCAAAGGACTTATGCATCATTCTGCCGTCCGCGCCCCTGACCATGCCGTTGACCAGAACCGTCTTGTACGGCGCCTTCCCGAACAGGGCCAAGTTCTTGACCATGAGATAGTAGTCCCATGTCCTGATTATGTCTAGGCCATTCGGCTGCAGATCGGCTGGGAAGAGCCTCTTCATAGATTCCTCATCGTCAGGCCAGCCTGCGTGAACTGGACAGGTGATCGATGAGTCCATCCACGTGTCCATGACGTCGCTTTCACCGACGAACTCGCTTGAGCCACATCTGGAACATTTCGCCAGCCTTGGCGGTTCGAACCTTGGGTCGACTGGAATCCATCCTGCCTCAGCGATGATGATCTGGCTGCAGCTTTTGCAGTACCATACGGGCATCGGCGTCGCGAAGATCCTCTGTCTCGAGATAACCCAGTCCCAATCCAAGGAGCGTGCCCAATCTACCATTCTATGTTTTGAGAACTCCGGGATCCAGTTTACCTTGCGTGTCCACGTGAGGACCTCTTCGGTCATATCCCTAGTTCTCATGAACCACTGTGTCCTTGAGATTATCTCCACTGGCGTGTCGCATCGCCAGCAGGTTCCGATGCTCTGCCTTATCTTCTCGGTCTTTGCGATCGAGCCTCCAGACTTGAGGTCTGAGACTATCGCGGACTTTGCCTCCCCAATACTCAGACCCTGGTATTTCCCACCCACCTGGCTGATGTGACCGTCCTCAGTTATCAAGGGAATCACTTGAAGCCCATACTTCTTCTGCCATTTAACATCAGTCTTGTCTCCGAATGTGCACACCATCACGACGCCGGTTCCGAAGTCCTTGTCAACATCGTCGGCGGCAAGGATCTTGACCTTCCGGCCGATTAGTGGAACTTCGATCTCACTCCCGATGAGCGGCTTGTAACGTTCATCGTTAGGGTTGACGGCGACAGCGACGCATGCCGGCAGGAGTTCTGGCCGCGTCGTGGCTATGAGCAGCCTATTGCCTCCAGACCCGAAGGTTACATACGTGAACTCACCATCACGCTCACCATATGCAACCTCTGCCTCTGCTATGGCTGTCTCGCATCTGGGGCACCAGTTGACCGGGTGCTCTCCTCTGTATATGTATCCTTTCTCGTGAAGGATCAGGAATGAGAGCTGTGTAGCTCGGTAGTATGATGGATCCATGGTTCGGTACTCGAGGCTCCAGTCTATGGAGAATCCTATGGACTTCATGGTCTGCTTCATCTTCGCTATGTACTCGTTCGTGAGCTTGACACACAGATCTTTGAACTCCTGCACTGAGACGTCTCGCTTTCTTATCTTGTAGGTCTTCTCCGCTCTGACCTCCGTGGGTAGGCCATGGCAGTCCCACCCCTGTGGGAAATGAACATTGAAGCCTTTCATCCTCTTGTATCTTGCAACGAAATCGAAGTAGCACCAGTTCAGCGCATTCCCCATGTGGAACTCGCCGCTGGGATACGGTGGAGGAGTGTCGATGCTGTATGTCGGACGGCTCCTGTCGTTGCGGTCGAAGCTGTAGACATTCCAGCTGCTCCAAAGGCTCTGCCACTTGGCCTCGCACTCCGGAGGGCTATAGGACTTGGGCATCTCTTGGCTGTGGCTGGTGCTCAAGATCAACACCATGGCTGCTGGCGGGTCTTTACTCGTCCTGGGGCTCCAACTTACCTCGAACCATTCAAAAGCATTTCTTAACTCCGCGGCTCCTCAAGGATGGCGGCTAGTCCAGGAAAGTTCCCAGAGGTCGCTGCTTATGGCGTGTCTCAACCTCTCCCAGTCCCATCCTCAGGTTATCTCTTGCCGCCACTGTCTTGACCCCGGAGGATTCCTGTATGAACTTTGCTTCGCGATCAGGGTTCGCATAGATCATCCTCATACCGAAACCTGTAATCACACATAGATCAGGCTGGGCCTGGCTCAAGATCTTGGTGGCATCGTCTGTGCAGAGATGCCCCTTAATAGGGACACCCCTGGGGCGGAGGACGCACATAACCAGCAACTTGACGCCCCTGAACTGCCCTTCGATGCCCTCGAAGTATTCTGTGTCAGATGTGTACCCGACATCCCCTGATGGTAGGCTTATCCTGAAGCCTACAGCATCCGGATCCTCATGTTTGGCGGCAACAGCCTTGACCTTGACCGAGCCAAGATCGACTGCTGCTCCGGGAGCCACTTCAAATAGCCTTCCTACCATCCTCCTGTGGTAGGCGGATATGCGAGGCTCGCATACACTGTTCCCTCGAATGATCCCTCTGGGGGCGATGAGAGAGCCTCTCTTTCTGGTTCCTCCATTTGTCATCGCTTCGATGTATATCTCGGCGTCACAGTCGTGGTCAGGATGGCAGTGCGATATCAGAAGAGAATCGACCTTTGTGGGATCCAGGTTGAGTTTGTTAGAGTAGACCACTGATCCAGGGCCCGGATCTATCTGAATGTTGGAGGATCCGATCAGCCTTATGCCCCCAGTCTGCCGCCTCTGTGTGATCATTGAAAATCGGCCGCCGCCAGTTCCAAGAAATACAAGCTGGTCTTCAGCCAAGATCCGAAACCTCTGGAGGATCAGAAATCATGGATCTGCTCTGGGTGTTGCAGCTGGGCTTTCGTACGCATGCTCCATATCTGCTGCCGTAGAGAACTTCATCAATAAGGCATAGACTGAAAAGGCCAGAAGCACGAAGGAACCAGCTGCTTGGACGGAGAGGCTTACAGTGTTCTCAAGTGTCTCGTAGATTCCGTGATAGCTCTGGGCGGCGACCTCATAGACGTAGAAGTAGTAGTTGAAGAACCAGTGAAGCAGAATTGGCGCATAGAAACCAAAGGCTAGGTATGAGAGGAAGAACACCAGCCCCGCCATAAACGAAGATGTTATCTTGCCCATCTCCCAGCCTGAACCTGAGAGGTAGTGGGCCAAGCCGAAGATTGTTGAGGTCAAGATCACCAGAGCCCATTCTCCTATGCTGATCCCTCTCCTGAACCCATCCTTTCTTATGCTTGGTCTCGAAATCTCCTTTACCCTATCAGGAAAAGCCACTGACAGAAAGAACGACCTCAGGATCGCACTGGCCTTGAGTGTGCCTCTACCAAGAAGTTTAGGACCTATGGCTATGGCAGAGTAGAGTGCGTACGGCGATATCCTGAACATCACCTCCTCGAAGACTGGAGAGTAAGCTAGTTCAAAGAGCCCTTGGTAAGCGCTTTTGAACTCAATTGTGCCTGTGGGTAATCCAGCGGCTTCCTGGAAACCCTGCATGAGAAGCACCAAGACCAACAGAGCACTTGAGAGTGCCGGAAAGAGGAAGAGAAAGTTGATCGAGCTGAAGATAGGGTGTTGAGAGGCTTTGCCTCGCAGCCCCTGGATGAATCCTTCATTCATTCTCAAAGCGAGAGCGAAACAGATGATGTAGATCAGCCATGTGAGGACGAAGACTATTCCAAACGGCGCTGTGATAGGTATTCTGACGACAAAGATGGCGAGCAGACCGAGAGGGAGGTTCCCGACAGATGTCTGACTGAATTTGCTGCCTTCTGTGGTGAACAGCATGAAGAAGATACCCAATGCCATCGCAAGAAGATATGTAAGGACGAAGTAGACGACTGCTGCCCGTGAAACGTAAAGGAAGAACCTCTTCACAAAAGAAGCAGCCTTAGCCAAATGCATCTGTCCCCAATTGGATCTGGAATCATCCATATATTGGCCATTCTTTTCCGGAAACACAATAAACCACCATCTGAATGACTTCACTCAGCCAGACTCACCCAGTCAACTCTCGATTGATTCAAGAAAGACTCAACATGAATTTGTACTGTGATCCTCGCTTGACACCTTCTTTTAAAGAAGTTCTATAATAAATCCGGAAGCCAGACTTCAGAGGCGGTGTCCTGAACGGCCAACAGACCACTGAAGCTAAGCCAGTCCGCAAGTCTGGTATCTAACAACATCGGCAGAAGATGCGGTGAATGCGAGACCTTCAGCAAGTGCAAGAGCGGATTCTGCCCGAAGACTGAGGTCGAGGTGAGCAGGAACCACCCTGCATGCCAGATGTTCTCAAGCCTCCCAATCCTTGGCGACTGGCGCCGAAACAGGACTGAGACAAGAGAAGGCTCATCCCCCGGCAACAACCACGATCTAGGTCTTCACCTGAAGTCCTACAGGAATCACAGCAGCTGCAATGGACCTGACCCTGATTACTGCACTGTCTACTGCTCAAAGTACTGGAGCTGCCAACTGGTTTTGGACGAGGTCAAGAAGAGATAGAAGCTCAGGCAAGAGATCGCCAGTCAACACACCTTGACTTTGCCCTCAACAAGTTCCTTACAGAAGACATCAAGGTTATCGAGTTCGGCCTGAATAGTCTCTCTGACAGGTTTAGTGATCGCTTTCATCGACGTGTTTGGCTCAAGTACAAGTTGGGCTGAGACTACCTTCGGCTCGTTTATGGGCTTCCCGATCTGGCTTAGCAACCAGACGTAGACTTCCTCAAGCCCAGGGACTTTGTGATAGACCTCTTCAGCCATCCTGTAGGTCAGGATATTGTATATCTTGCCTACGTGGCTCACTGGATTTTTGCCGCAGGCTGCCTCTGAGCATGTTGGTCTATTCAATGGTATTATGCCGTTGACGCGGTTTCCTCTTCCAACCTGGCCGCAGTCGCCACCATCAGCGGAGGTCCCAAGTACGGTCAGGTATAGTCCGGCGAGGCCGCGACCAGGCCTGTCAGCGGTATTGAGGTCCACATCAACCTTCATCTCAACTCTGGGTTCAACGTATCGCTTGATCTCTTCAAGAATCTCCTCTTTCAGTCTGAAGTACTTGGCTTCACTGTCTATGTGTCCATCTATGAAGGCCATTCCCACCGTCAGATTCAGCTCGCCGTCCTTGCGTAGCCCCATTACTTTGATGTCTTCTCCGGTCTCGGGAAAGTCGCTCTTGAACGGCGAGTCGTTAAGGTAGAACTCAGTGTCTCGAACGATCTGTTCGGTCGCGGTCATGGGCGCGAATCCGACGGCTGCTGAGGTGTCGTTGGCGCCTAGGAACTTTTCTTTTCTTGCGAATATGTCTGTGAGGGCTTGAGAGCCGCGCTTCAGTTCAACCTGGTACTTGACATGTTCGTCAGGGTTCACTAGTCTTAGGTTGTTCCTTATCCATTCCTTTGAGGCCTTGAGCGTAATGTCTTCCACTGGTATGATTTCATTGCCGACAGTGAAGGTTGCCCTGTCGCCAATGACCAGAAGCATCGGCTTCAGGACTTTGCCTCCTCCAAACGCGACCTCAACATCTCCAGCAACAAGCAGGCTCTTGTCTGTGTTATGGTGCATTATGGCGCCGAACTTCCTCAGGTACTCTCTGCTGAGCGCTTTGGAGATCTCGTCCGCAATGGCATCGCATATTGTGTCTGGGTGGCCTAGGCCCTTGCGTTCGCAGATCTCTGTTCTCTGCTCCTGCAGAGGCTTCTGCTTCAGCTCGTCAAGGACTATCTCAGACATTCTCGTTGCCCCGTCGGTCTAAATGCCTAATATGGATCATTAATAAGTCTGTGGCATCGATATTCCGAAAGGAATCTTGTTTTCAAACAGTCTTCAGCAGCAGACTACTGTCTAAGTGCGATTCACTTCGATTCGTTTAGCAAGATCTCGACGGTCCACCTTGCGGCCTTTCCTACAACATCTGGGCACTTCTCAGTGTGCCCACCTGCCTTGTCGAATTCTTCACGATCCTTTGGATCCCAGAAGTTGTAGGATCTTCCCAGAGTCTTCGTCTGAATATCCTTGCAGAGAACGCTTCCATATTCTTCTAGGAACTTGTCATGGAGCTTCTTGGCCAGGGTCATGCACTTCTCTCTTTCTCCCAGGTTTGGGAAGTCTTCACGACCGTATCGGCGACTTATCGCTACGACTCCGCCCGAGAGAGCTCCACATGTTCCGTCGCCAGATCGTGCTAGCCCTCCTGCCAGCCCATCTATCGCCTTGAAGATCTCGCGGCCATCCATCCCCAAGACTTCACTGACGGCTGCAAAGACACATTGAGGGCAGCTGCCGTATTCCTTCTCGAAGTCAAACCCTAACTCATAAGCGCGTTTCATCATGTCTTCATAGCTTCTTTTTGCCAATAGTATCACCGTGGCTTGTTCATTCGCATTTCAGGCAATCGACGCTAGCCAAGAGGGTCACAGTTCGTTAATCAATGTTTCGAGTCGCAGGTCAGACTTGTCTAATGCTTTTAATGCTTCAGAAGTAAGATTAGCCATGAAGTGACTTGAAGGCGGCGAGATTCTACAAAGTGGGCGAACCGCTTCGGGTAGAGGAAGTTGACAAGCCAGCAGTTTCCTCAGGAGAGGTTCTTGTCAGGATTAGAGCCTGTGGGATATGCCACACCGATCTTCACTTCATCGATGAGGGGCTGAACAAGCCGGGAAAGATTCCTCAGACCATGGGACATGAGGCAGCCGGAGACGTGGTCGAGCTTGGCAAAGACGTCAAAGACATCAGCATAGCGGACAAGGTTCTCATTCACTTCTACTTCAGTTGTGGTGAATGCTACTATTGCCTACGAGGGCGTGAAAGCCTCTGTGTGAGCCCCAACTTCAAACACTTTGGCTTCACCACAGATGGTGGTTATGCAGAGTATGCCAAGGCACCGGCGAGAAGCATACTGAGGATACCGGACGAAGTGCCCTATGAGGCGGGGATATTAGTTGATGCAGGCTCGACAGCTTACCATGCTGTCAGACAGATCGGTGGAGTAAGGCTCGGGGATACTGTGGCGCTGGTCGGCACAGGAGGAGTCGGCCTCTGCACGCTCCAGATGGCCAAGCTTAGCGGGGCCACTGTCATAGCAGTAGACATCCAGGAGAGCAAGCTAAAAGCAGCAGAGTCCCTCGGCGCAGACTATACGATCAACTCTGCAGAGAAGGACCTCGTGACAGAGGTCAAGCGACTGACAGGTGGAAGAGGAGTGGACTTTGTCTATGAGTTTGTCGGACGAACAAAGACCATGCAGGATTCCATGAACATCCTGGCAAGAGGAGGAAAGCTGGTGTTTATCGGATACTCAGAAGATAACCTGGTCCTTGATCCTAGAAGAGCTGTGAGAGAGGAACTTCAGGTAGTTGGTTCACGTGCAAGCTCCAAGTACGAGACTGAAGAAGTCGTCAGACTTGTCAGTGAAGGGAAGTTCAAGCTAGACCCGCTGATCAGTCACAGGATTCCTCTTGAAAAGATCAATGACGGATTAGATCTCGTAAGGAGAGGAGAGGCCCTCAGGGTCGTAGCTATGCCCTGAGAACACAACTATATGCAACGGTTCTTTCGGTTACTGATAGAAAAACTGCGAGAGTGCTCTTCGCAAGGCGAGACTCGACCGCTGCGGCCTCTTTCTCATTCCTCGCTAGATCGACTGACCCCGCCCTTACGACGCATAATCAAGTGTGAGAGCCCGATGAGAATCACAGCTGCAACAGACACCAGAATCAAGTTTTGTTTTGTACTCACAATATTCTCCCGGCTAAGGATCTCGGTGAGTGCTTGCGGAGGCGTGACTTCGCTAGTGGGCGTTGAAGGGGATGAAGGTGATGATGTTGGATCTTGTGGAGATTTGGCAGATTTCCAGAAAGATGTTGACTGGATCGTGTAGTTCTCAGTGTTTGTTGTGGTGACGGCACAGCAAGCCCCACTCTTGGTTTTGGCTTTTTCTCTGGCTGTGTAGAGCACCAGAAGCCCAGCGGTCTTCTCGAAATAGAAGGTTGCTTCAGCATTACCGTCCTCAGGAAAACGTGTCACGGTTTGAATCGGCACTTTCTTCGGACCGGAATAACGCAGGGTGATGGCTGAGATATTAATGCCATGCAGACTAACCGCTCCTTCGTCGACGAAGCAGTTGATCACTTGCCCTCCCCAGTAGTATTGGGCATCTTGGCCTCTCTTGAGCGATGTTGAGACAAAGTAGGCTGTTGGTGCTCCCTTTGTCGAGTCGTATACGTACTCGTCGCTCATGGGATCGCCCCTCGTCTCACGTGACATAACTCTAAGAGTTCGGCGGTCTATTGAGGAGATAATTGTCAGGGTCGTCTGAGCATTCATGTTCTGCTTGAAGAAGCCGCTTCCAGAACTTGACTGATTTATCTCTCTGAGGTCTTCGATGACTAGCATTGTTGCGTTCAGTTTCTTCACGGTGACCCTTCCCTTGGTGTTTTCAATGAAAGTGGCTTGACCTTCGTAGGTTCCTGTTCCGATGGATTCGCTTCTACGTGTCATTTGGTAAGTCCAGTAGATACCTTCAGTCAGGTAGCCATTTGACTCGGCTCCAGCCGATTCGAACATAATAATTGGGACAGTTGATGCAATAATGATGAGCATACAGCCGAGGACGACACAGGGGCGCAATACGCGTCATCATTGCGCTAATTCTGCAGTTCGAGATTTAACTTTTGGCAGCGTATTCTAGCGCATCGATGCGTCAAGTTTCTTATACTTACTCCTAGTCAATTCATACGAGGCCATTCTGAGACACCTCATCGCCTCTTCAGCCAAGAGTGGAGCGAACAGGTATTGATAACCCGAGAAGAAGTCAGCAAGGTTCTTGACAAGTATGATCTCAAAGATCTGAGGGTTGGTACTATCGGAAGCCATTCTGCATTAGACATATGTGACGGAGCAAAGGATGAGGGCCTGGACACCGTCGTCATATGCCAAAGGGGCCGCGAGAAGACCTACCTGAGGTACAAACGGATAATCGGCAAAGTGATCATTCTCGATAATTTCGTCGACATGACCAACCCGGATATTCAGGAAGAGCTGAGAAGGCTTAATGTGATATTCACTGCAAATCGGTCCTTCTCTACCTACGTGGGATACGACAACATTGAGAATAGATTCCTGATTCCGATATTCGGGAATAGAGCGATCCTAAGATCTGAGGAGAGGGATGCCCCGCGTAACCAGATGTATCTGCTCCAGAAGGCAGGGATAAAGTCTCCAAGAAGCTTCAAGTCTCCTGAAGAGATCGATCGCCTCGTCATAGTCAAGGTACCTGAGGCCAAGAGAAAGATCGAGAGAGCGTTCTTCTATGCTTCAAGCCCCGAGGACTACAAAACCAAATCTGAAACAAGAATAAAGAAAAGCATAATATCAAAGGCAGATCTGGAGAAGGCGACCATCGAAGAATTTGTCATGGGCGCCAGATTCAACTTCAACTACTTCTGGTCTCCCCTAGATGACCAGGTAGAGTTCCTCGGCGTTGACAGAAGGATTCAGACAGATCTTGATGGAATTCTCTCGCTTCCCGCCAGAGACCAGCTCGAGTTTGAGTCGGTGGTTCAGAATATAGAGGTCGGACATGAAGGGGCCACAGTAAGAGAGTCGATCCTTGAGAAGGTCTTTGAGATCGGTGAGAGGTTTGCTGAGACCTGTAAACGTGAATATCCGCCGGGAATCATAGGTCCCTTTGCCCTCCAAGGGGCGATCACAAAGGACCTTGAGATCTGCATCTTTGACGTAAGCCCTAGAGTCCCAGGTTCACCGATAATATCTACGACAAGCCCATATTCAAGATGGTACTATGGAGAGCCGATGACCACAGGCAGAAGAATAGCACTGGAGATCACCAAAGCCAGACAGGCAGACAGGCTTAGTGAAGTTGTCACATGATAAACAAAGACGAGATTTCCAGAACGATTAAGCGCTACAAACCCGGCAAGATCACGATCGGGACCATATGTTCTCACTCCGCCCTGCAGATCTTCCACGGCGCACGCCAGGAAGGCTTCAAGACAGTGGGCATCTGCACAGCTGACAGACGCTTCGTCTATGAGGCTTTCCAGTTAGGCAAGCCAGACGACTACATCATTGTTGATGACTATCAAGACCTGATAAAGGAGAGATTTCAGGACGAGCTGCTGCGCAGAAACGTAGTAATCATTCCTCACGGCTCGTTTGTGGAGTACGTTGGTGCAGAGAACCTCAAGAGAGAATTTCACGTCCCAATGTATGGTAACAGAAGCGCTCTAGAATTTGAGAGCGACAGGCGCAAGATGAGAGCTTGGCTCCAAGAAGCAGGAGTCAAGATCCCGAAAGAGTACCCAGATCCTTCTAAGATCGATCGACCGTGCATCGTAAAGTTCCACGGCGCCCGGGGAGGAAGAGGCTTCTTCGTAGTCGACTCAGAAAAGAAGTACCAAGAACAGATTGAGAGTGAAATCAAGCGAGGAACCATAAGAGATGCAGACCTGGAAACGGCCACAATACAGGAGCTTATAGTTGGAGTCCGTTACTACCCTCAGTACTTCTATTCATTGATGTTTCAAGGAGAAGTCAAAGTTCGACAAGGACGTGTTGAGCTACTGGGGATCGACAGAAGAGTCGAGAGCAACGTAGACGACCTTTACAGGATTCCGAGACCTGACAACGGTGCCGGAACAGAACCATCATACGTGGTCACTGGCAACATACCCGTGGTTCTTCGGGAATCGCTTCTTCCCACAGTCCTGGATCTTGGAAGAAGAGTCACGGAAGCTTCTGTGAAGCTCTTCCCGCCTGGAATGGTTGGACCCTTCTGTCTGGAGACTATCTGCACTGACAATCTGGAGTTTGTCACCTTTGAGGTTTCAGTCAGGATAGTCGCCGGGACAAACCTCTATCCTGAGGGTTCGCCGTACTCCTGCTACCTGTTCTCAAAACCCATGTCTACAGGCAGGAGAATGGCTCGTGAGATCAAAGAAGGAATCCGCAAGAAACAGCTTGCCGACTTGGCTAGCTGAATTCTCAGAAATGCACACGCTCAGCGGTCTGTGATCTCCAAGACAATTCCATTCCTCACCTTTTGGACTCGAGTCGCTGAAGAACTGGAATCCTAAAGTAGCTGAACCCGAGAATACTCTCGCAAGTGATGTCAGATGGACGTATTCGAAGCGATCCGGGTAAGAAAAAGCGTCAGGAGATACAAGTCTAGACCTGTGGAGAAGGAGAAACTTGATCGTGTCCTTGAGGCGGGGAGGCTGGCGCCTTCAGCTGCAAACAAGCAGCCTTGGCACTTCATTGTCGTGACAGAACCATCTGTCAGAGAGGAGCTCGTAGTGGCTCATCAGCGTGATCAGTTCTTCAAGAGCACTAGCGACATTCTGAACGCCCCTGTTGTGATCGTGGCCTGTGTGGACAGAAAGAAGGCCTGGGTTAGAAGAGATGGTGAAGAATACTGGGGGGTTGATGTTGCGATAGCCATGCAGAACATGGTTCTCTGCGCAACCGAGGAGGGTCTTGGGACATGCTGGATAGCGGCCTTCAGTCCCGAAGCCACACGTAGGGTCCTCGGCGTTCCTGATGACATTAAGGTAGTTGCCATGACATCGCTCGGTTACCCTGACGAATCGCCTGTTGCTTCTGATAGAAGACCGATGCAGGAGATTGTGCACTATCAACGTTGGTAGGTAAGCCACAAAAACAGAAGTACTCTTCTGAATCGGTGGGAGCTTGAGGATCCTGCTTAAGGAGATCAGTGTCTCCACCAAGAACAGGACCGAACTCATCGATATAACAGGTAACGTTGAAGATTTTGTAAGAGATGCTCAAGTGAAGAACGGGATCTGTCTAGTCTACAGTCTTCACTCCACGGCAGCGATAGTGATCAATGAGAACGAAAGAGGCTTGGCCAGCGACATAATTCGCAAGGTGAGCGAGGAGTTCCCGCAGGGGGCAGGCTGGAGCCATGACCGGATAGATAATAATGCTGATGCACACTTGGCCTCGACCTTCATCGGGCCTTCAAGAGTTTTGCCCATCAAGGATAGCAGTTTGGTTCGGGGTACTTGGCAGAACATCTTTCTTCTGGAGCTCGACGGACCAAGAATCCGGAGTCTGATAATTGAAGCCCTTGGAGAATGACCCGGAGGAACACCAAACAAGGAATCGACGTGTCAGATGCTGTCAGCGAAGAAGATTATGTGGATGCGGATGACTGGACTGCTTGGCATCATAACACCCTTCTTCATATTCCTGGGCATATTCGCTGCGATCTCGATCTCTCCATGGTTCAGCTGGGAAAGAAACGCTCTAAGCGATCTTGGTGTCAGCCAGAATGCAGGGGCACTATTCAACACCGTTCTGATCTTGGGCGGAATTTTTGTGTTGCTTCTTGGCTCAGGCATGTACCTAGCCTTAACCGGAGCTGCCACCCGCGCAGGAGCGGTCATGCTGATCCTCGCGGCAATCTCCCTCACTGCCATTGGGATATTCCCAGAGAACTTGGAACCACATATCTATGTTTCAGTAGCCTTCTTCGCTCTGTTACCGTTATCTCAGCTGACAATCGGCATGTCATTGATGAGAGATCTAGATAAGAGGTCCCTGGGAATGGTTTCTGTCTCTGTTGCAATCGCATCGGCGTTCGTGTGGTCTTTTCCGACTGAGAGAGTAGCGATTCCTGAGGCCCTAGCATCAGCTCTAGGGGCCTTCTGGTCCGTGGTCTTTGGGTTCAAGCTGTACAAGCAAGAGATATGAGCGCCTCGGATCTCCGTATCTATCCAAAATAGTTAATCAAGGAGTCTGTCACCCAGGCAACATGGCAACTTGACTCCTTAATTATTGGATTTGGCATTCGCAAACCCTATATTTGCCTGTGTATACATATATACACGGGAGGCTGGCAGATTGGAGACATTAGTTTCGAAGAGGCCACATAGCCCTACATTGGACACGCAGTTGATGGTTGAACGTTGCATACGTGAGGCCGGTAGCTTCCCTTCCAGACGCGCATTGATGCGTGCCCTTCCACGCAAAGTGGAGTATCCGACGCTGGTTAAGCTTTTAGAGTATTTGGAGGCGTCCAATAAGGTATTCCTCAGCGAGGATGGTTCAATCGTTTGGGTGTTCACCGACAATCCCAAGCTTCTCCGACTTCTGGAGAAAAGCCCCGTGTTAAGGTCGCGGGACACCCAGACTTTGTCAAGAAACTCGAAAGACTAAGAGACTCAGATCGCAGCGAAGACAAGCACCTTGCCAGTCTTATAGATGATGCACAAGAGCTTCTCTTGGAGAATCCTACAGCCGGCGAGAAGATCCCTACTGACCGTTGGCCTAAGCAATATCGCGATCTGGATCTACCTAACCTCTTCCGCTTCAAACTAGATCGCAGACACAGAATGACCTACTCAATAATCCGAAAAAACTCTACCATATACGTCTGGATTCTAGATGCTCTAGATCATACTGAATATAATCGCCTATTCGGATATAACTGATGTTAGATTCTTTTGAGAGGTCAAATGGATTGTAGAAGGTTCATATTCCAGAAAGAATTTTCCCTCTCCCAACATAACGATTGAGCTTGCACAATTGATGCCATGTAGTACGGTAGGGGATTGGCGACAGAAAGTGTCAAGAGAAGGACTACTCCAGCTCGCCAACGTGAAATCTTAGTCGGTATTAGCAAAGAGATATGAGCGCCTCGGATCTCCGTATCTATCCGAAATAGTGCATCAAAGAGTCCGCCGCCCAGGCCCTCAACATGCTAGTTTCTGTTTCAGTTGGAGCAGTATACGCTGGATAGTCTTATATTTTCACAAACGACATAGAAAGCTTTGAACAAACATGGCCTTTGATATCAACCTGACAAACCTGCTGATACAGATAATCATCAGCGCAATCATTCTGTCTCCGATCCTCTGGCTTGTAGGTCGCGCATTGGTTGGCAAACAGAAGGCAAAATTCACGGACGCTATCTGGATAGTCACGCTGGGCATAATCATCAACACTATCCTCGGCGCATACATTCACGGTCTGCTTGGGTTCATAGTGACGCTCCTGATCTGGTTGTGGCTGATAAAGCACTTCTTCGACACAGGCTGGCTGATGGCCTTAGCCATAGCGATCATAGCCATAATCGTCCTTGGGGTCATCGTGCTCGTCCTTGCAGCCATCGGCATCGCGTTCTTCGCCGGTCTCGGGACAATGCGCGGACTACTTTAGCTGACGACCAGCTAAAGCACCCACTTTTTTTCTTGGTACTGACTCCTCCAGCTCTTAGGGCCGTAACGGCCTCAGTGATCCTTTCTTGTCACCCTGTCATAATTCGAGATTCTTTATTATTCGCTCTACCTCTCACATTCTTTCTTGAAAATCAATGACAAGCCTAGGCGGGAAGAGATGCTTTCGGCTGAGTTCGACCAGATGATCAAGCTTCGTTCTGGCTTCTAGTGCTATCTTGGCTTCCAGCCATCCCTTCTCAACCGCCTCCTCATACTCATCCAGATCCAGAACGGTCGCCTTTCCGCCAGTGGATACCCATAGATCCAGAAAGAGGTCGGTGATCCTAACAATGTTGTTCTCGATCACTGCAGGCTTGATTATATCGGAGTAGTATCCCTTGAGTCGATTTTTCCTATCATAGACCTTGCCGATGTCGTACCATTCGCCTCGAAACACAAACCAAACGACTGGGTAGCCTTGGTCTAGGACAATACTGTCTTCGACCATGACTGCATGTCTCGGGTGGGCAACGCCTTCAGACACTATTACTTTCTCATCGAAATGAAGTAGCCTATTCTTGTACACGGATAAATTGTTGGGCGGCCGTAAGTACTCTACAGTGATCTCACGTGTGTCTTTCGACGAGTACGTCTAGACTCACTTCCTCTTGCGCTTGGCTTGTTTGAAATTCGGCGATGCGTGACAGAATGCTAGCCGATCGCCTCCTGGAGACTGCATGATTCAGATGCCCGAGAATAAGTACTTGGTAATACTAGTTTTGCGAGGTCTTTCTTATTTCATCCAAGACTTTTCTAGAATCATAAGGCTCAAAGAAAAAGTCGTATTCTTCTTTTGAGATCTTTCCTTTGTGCTTATCTGCTATTTCCTGGTAGCTCGCCATCCTTGATTTTGATTTCTTGCAAACATACTCGTTGCATTGCGCACAATTATTCAATCCTTTCTTCATAACGCAGGGGCGAATTAGGCAACTTTTGTCAGGTAGGGCAGAATTAGGATTGCCGCTTGCTAAACAACCATGCAACCTATACTCTCTGGAGGCATATTGACCCCAATACTTGGCCCAACCTTCACTCACCTTGGTTTTGTCTTCGGAACTTTTGATATTTTTATTGTATGCGGAACACAAGTCGCATCTGAAAACGCATCGAGCGGCAATCTGTGCCATCTTAGAGCCTCGTTTGTTTCTAGACTGTTAAACCACCAAAGCGTTCCAAACAACATCCTGTTTGTTATTTAAGTCACATAACTCCACATAGTACTGACAGTGCTCAACACAATTCCATATCGTGCAGCCTATGCATTAGCTGTGAGGGGGTCACAGGGTCTCACTGAAGCCGCATATTGACCCAGATATGTCTGCTACTCTTCACTGGCTACTAGCCAGAATTCGTTTCCGTCAGGATCCTTGAGCATGGCGTACTTCATGTTGGGATCCCATTCAGATGGAGCCAGCTCTCGGGTGAACTCAACTCCCTTGTCCTTCAGCGCTTTGTAGGTGGCCTCAAGATCGTCTGCAAGGAGAGTTATTCCCGTGTTTCCAGGTTCCAGCGGTTCCACATCGCACAGGTGTAACCCTGCTGATGAACCTGCAGGGCCGACTACAATCCATTTGTCAAAATCGGCCTGAACTGTGAAGCCCAGTTTCTCAACATACCATTTCTTTGACCTCTGAGCGTCAGACACCATCACAGCGACAGTTCCAATATTACGTATCATGTGCCTTACCCGAAAGGATGCCTCCCCCTGTTGATCTTATATGTCTGATGTCCCTGAACTTGGCACTAACACGCTAAGGTCTCCAGCATATCGATTGAGCGAGATAGTTTTTTCATCAGCTTCATGGCGGTTTGCCAAGTGACTCCGATTGCCGAATGCAGGGGAGCGACACTGTATGCTCATAATGACTGCTTTCTGTCTTTCACCAACAGCCCTTACTACGCGCACAGACACTTATCATCTGTTGATCTGTACCCTCGCAGAGGGGTTAGGACAGCTTTCAGTCCAGTGCGGGGAAAGGTACTGGAAGCGAGGAAGCTGAAGCTGATTGATGACTACGTCATAGCAATAGAGACAGAGAACCCCGGAACGTGTGTCAAGCTTCTCCATGCGGAGCCTGAGGTCAAGGTTGGAGACCGAGTGTCCCCTGGAGACGTAATAGGGAGACTCGTTTGGAGCCCGTTCTTTGACTTCTGGACTGACCCTCACTTCCATGTTGAAGTCCGCCCCGTAAATGACTGGTTGAGAGCTAAGGGAGGCTACACGTTAGATCCTAGGAAGCCATTAATAGGAAAGTTAGGCGGAAGTTATCCGGTGCCAAGATCGTTCAGAGTCGAGAAGGCACTTAGTCAGTATATCTTGTTAGCGTCCGATTCACCGATCCCAGCTTTTGCAACTCCTCTGACGTTTACTCTTGACGGAATTTCATTCGTCATGGAGGGAGGCTTGCCCCATTATGGTCATGGTGCCCTCTGGACCGATAGTGCTCAGCAACAGAACAGAGTCCTGAAAGTTGTGAGGGAGTCTTTCAAGATCGATTTTGTCCATGATGGGTATTTTCACTTCATATGCTCCGGCGAAAAGATCGTAGTCAAAGGACATGAGTACAGAGGTATCGGCTTGTACCTCAATGATCCTCACATAAAATTGATTCCCAAAAGGCCGGGAGAGCAAACACTCAAAGTTGGAGATGAGATCTCCCGAGAGGAGATCCTGCCGTTTATGACCGAATATCCTGAATGAAAGTTCAGTTAATTCTACAAAGACATAAATAGAGAACTGTCTTACGTGAGCGGAGCCGAAAATTCGCGATAGAAGGACGTTATTATCTGTGGTTCGGGTTGATTTTGATTGATAACGATAGTTGGTGCTGGAAAAGTTGGCAGCGCCTGTGCACTGAGCATTATTCACATGCGTATCGCTGATATCACTTTGATCGATATTCAGGAAGGCCTTGCCCAAGGCGAAGCACTCGACATAATGCAAGCCTCCCCATCAATCGGTTTTGACGGAAAGATCAAAGGCAGCACCAATTTTGCTGATATGGCTGGTTCAGAACTGGTGATTGTGACTGCGGGATATCCCCGGAAGCCAGATACTTCAAGACGTGACCTCGCCAAAGGGAACGCGAACATCGTCTCTTCAGTGGTCCAGGAGACAGCGCGGTACGCACCGGAATCGAAGATAGTGATAGTCACCAACCCAGTAGATGCCATGACCTACATAGCGTACAAGAAGTCAGGCTTCGAACGTAACAGGGTCCTCGGGATGAGTGGAATGCTTGATGCCAGCAGGTATCGATCGTACCTGGCGCAAGAACTCAATGTCTCAAGAGAGGACATTCAAGGCCTAGTTATCGGAGAGCACGGCGATCTTATGATGCCGCTCGTCGAGTGCACCACAGTATCAGGAATACCGATCAAGAGACTGATGAGTGCTGAGAAGATTCAGAGAGTAGTGGAAAGGACAAGAGTCAGCGCAATGGATGTTATAAAATCCAAAGGGGCAACTGTGCACGCTCCTGCATCTGTCGTTGCTGTGATGGCGGACGCTATACTCAACGATAGAAGAAGGGTGATGGGTGCCTCTGTCATTGCTGATGGGGAGTACGGCCTCACTGACGTCGCCATAGGTCTACCCATAATACTTGGAAAGAACGGCGTTGAGAAGATCATTGAACTGGAACTGGACTCTGAGACGAAAACGAAGCTTTCTGAGGCAGCGTCTTCAATAAAAGCAGTAATAATGCAGATACCTTCGTAGACTGGAGTCCCATCTACCCATTACGCGCAACTCTGGAGAAGAGCATTTACAGTTGAAAACGACAGCCTTGCTTGTCACTCATCTAGAAATGTTGGATTCCACTCTAATTCAAGGGCTGGCTGGAGGAAAAGACAAGAATCCCTCTTTTTCCAGAAGCCTCAATGATTGCTGGTAGCGGGATATTCTATGTTCAGCACTTTCTCTCAGAGACTGATAGCTCAGTTTCACTCTGGCTAATCCCGCATCAACCGCAGCCTTCCCTATCGCAGCGGCAACTCGCGGGTAAAGGGCCGAGTCCATCATCATAGGAATTATATGATCTTCCCTTAGGCCCTGCTCTTCGGCGAATCTGGATATCTCATGCGCTGCTGCGATCATCATCCCTGTGTCTATGCCTTTCGCTCTGACATCTAACAGGCCACGGAAGATCGCGGGAAACCCTAGCGAATTGTTGACCTGGTTGGGAAAGTCTGATCTGCCTGTGGCAACTATTTTGGCTCCAGCCCTCTTCGCGTCTCTGGGCAGTATCTCCGGAACAGGATTGGCCAAGGCGAAGACGATGGCGTTGTCAGCCATTGATGATATCATCTCTCCTGTTATCACTCCCGGACCAGGCCTTGACAGAGCTACGGCAGCATCAGCCCCCTTCAGTGCGTCCTGGATTCCGCCTCTTGCTCCCATTTTGTTCGTTATCCTGGCCATCTCGGCTTTGTACTTGTCCAGGTCTTCTCTTCCGTCATAGATGATTCCTTTGCTGTCGACCATCACGAGATTCTGAGCCTTGACCCCAGCCTCGATCACAAGTTTGGCCGAGCCGATGGCAGCGGAGCCAGCTCCGATCACAGCAAGACGAATCTCGCCTAGCTTCTTGCCTACCACTTTGAGCGCATTGAGTAGCCCTGCAAGGACGACTATAGCGGTTCCTTGATAGTCATCGTAGAAGACAGGAATTGCCAGCTCTTTGGTTAGTCTTTCAAACACGTGGAAGGACTTTGGTGCGTCTATGTCTTCTAGGTTGATTGCTCCGAATGATGGCGAGATCCATTTTGTAGCCTGCACTATCTCATCTGGGTCCTGAGTTGAGAGGCATAGAGGAAAAGCGTCGACATCGCCCAAGTACTTGAATAACAGGGCTTTGCCCTCCATCACAGGAAGGCCTGCCTTGCCTATGTTTCCTAGGCCTAGTATTCTTGAGCCGTCGGTTACGATGGCCACGGAGTTGCCTACGTTTGTGTATTCGAAGATCAGCTCAGGATCTTTTTCGATTTCCCTACAGGGTTGCGCGACACCTGGAGTATACCAAACGGCAAAGTCTTCAAAAGATCTTATGGGAACCTTTAGTGTGACGCTCAGTTTTCCTTTGAAGAACCTGTGCCACTCACTCGATTTTATCTCATAAGAGGAGGACATCTTCATCTCAACAGCATGTAGTGCACATGCGCTTCTTGTTGCGCCGCTCTCTTAACTCTTAGTCAGTCTACCTTGAAATCTACATCAGCGAATTCATCGACAATAGCTTCCTTAAGTTCCGCTCTACGTATCTGGTCATTAGTAGCAAGGGAATCCTTCTGTTCAGTTTCCTATATGTGGCCCTTCCACAAGCCAGACTTGCCACATAAGAACCTGAAAAAACCGGATATCGCTTAAGAAGATCAAAGAATGTACCGAAACTAGTATGAATTTTGTATGTGAGTTCAAGTGCGGTCTTGAGTTCTTTTCCAAACGATCTTTCGCAAGCCTCTGAATATTGCTTTTCCAGAAAGGACTTAGTAGAATCGTTTTCATCGATCGCCTTGGCGCTAGCGATTGCTGCTAGAACCCCGCTTCTCATCGCGTAATATATGCCTTCTCCCATCAACGGATCGACAAAGCCGGCCGCATCTCCCACCAGGATCGCACGGTCGGAGACCACATCTCGTTCGAATCCTCCGGCTGGAACAAGATGGGCACCGAACTTCGATAAATCTGCCTTGATCCCTTTGAGGTTCGAAATCGTTCGACATAAGGTGTCGAGAAGTTCTCTTGGACGATAAAGACAAGAAAGAAGTCCGCCAATTCCCAAAGACGCTGATGATCTCTTCGGGATTAACCAACCGTATCCCACAAGACTATCGACGAAGTAAAGCTCTAATAGTCCTGAGTCGAGTTTGCTCATTTGCTTCTCAGTCAAGGGAATTGTGGCTTCTAGACATAGGGCTACCTCACTGCTCTTCCATCTCTTACGCAACCCGACCTTGTGGGCAGTTATCCCGTTTACGCCGTCAGCGCCTATTATCATGCGGCCTTCGACAGATCGGCCGCTCTGTAATCTGCAGACAGTCGTGTCTCTTAGAACTTCAAAATCGACAACCTGATCATGTTCGATCAGCTCGCAGCCTTCAAGCGTTGCTAGTCTAGCAAGAAAGGAATCGAACTTGTCTCGCGTTGTGGATATTGAAATCGAATCTTTGGAGACAAACTCGAAGGAATCTAATGACGGAGAATATATGCGGAATCCTCGCACATAATGGTCGATGAGGCCGCTGGGGATCTCTTGACCGATAAGCTCGATAGCTTTGAGGGTCACACCGCCGCCACAAATTTTGGGTCTGGGGATACTCTCTTTCTCAATGAGAGTCGTCGTCAGGCCGCGTTTGGCGCATTCCCTTGCAGCCGTGGTTCCAGCGGGGCCAGCCCCAACAACAATAACGTCGGCGCTCTCCAACTCTCACCCTCGCACTCATGGCTTCAGACAAGACATGAGATGTGGGCTATTGCGGATTCCATGATGAAATCGCTTGGTTTCGTTTACTTTGGGGACGAGGTCTACTATTAGTTCGAGGATAATGCGCTAGCCCTTTGACTTAAGCCATCTACCAGTTGCCAAAGGAACAGCCACAAGAATTGCGTAAGCCAGCCAAATCGATACGTAACTGAAGTAGTCCCAAGCTTGGAATAGGACAACATAGACTACTATGTCCAGAACGATGTTCAGTAAGAAGAAGACCGCACCTAGCTTCAGGCCTTCGGATGCTTTTCGGTCTGTCGACTTCAGACATCTCTTTGCAAGAAAGAACACCGTAGCCAAATAGAAAATCATGAGCGGCGCGCTGATGGCCGGGTATTTCGAGACGTACTCGATTGATGGAAGGCCCTTCAAGGTTGGGGCCATGAATACGATCGTTCCCCAAACGAAGCCAGCTATCCAGAGCAGGACACCATACCATACAGCGGTCCGGATGCGGAGTCTACTGGATTGCATAACTAGCGCTCACTTTCTCATCATATCACTTAACATCTTAAAAGCCTTCATCTCTATCACTAGAATGACCTGCTGGTGCTGTAGAGAACCACAAGGCTATGCACAATAGGAGATGCCCCGCAGAGATTGGATAGGTCTTTGGAGATTAGTCAGTCGGTAATCGACAGCGTCCTGAGCTACGCAAAGATGACTTATCCCAAGGAGGGGATTCTATTGCTCCAAGGCAAAGCCAGCAAGGAGAAGATACTCATAGACAGAGTGGCCATTCCACCTTTTGCCACACACGGGCATGGATTCTCAAGTTTTCCTCCTAGTATGCTTCCAAGCGCCTTATCACTGGTCGGTGTTGCACATTCGCACCCGAATGGAGTTCTGCAACCTTCAACTGAAGATCTGAACCACTTCTACGGACGTGTGATGGTCATAATGGCATACCCGTATGATTCCGAAAAGGACCTAGCAGCTTTCGACGGCCAAGGACATCCTATTCAGTACAAGATCGTCTAGCTCCAACCTGCTGCTCACATCAGAGGTTTACTGCGTAGAGCGCCTCGTCGGTCCATCACATTATTTAAGTGTCCATCTTGCGACTAGGTGAGGGTGGAGTGGCGATGAAGGGCGCACTCGTATTCCTGACGGTCTTCGTGATACTTCTGATTGTGACCTTGCAGTACACCGATATCCCGCCTGGAAAAGAGATCTACTGGCTCCTTGAGGTTCCTCAGACCACCTATCCTGTTCTTGGCATACCTGCAACGATCCTGGTCTACGCCGTGTTCAATGCAGTGGTGTATGGTGTAATTGCGTGGCTGATCTTTACGATCGCAGAGAGATCTCGCCGCAGAAAAGCTGCGGCGCCAAAAAGCGTTACTGAGACTCCTAAAGCCGCTGAGGTCAAGAAATTCTGCATCAACTGCGGAACAGAGATCCCCGAAGCGGCAAAGTACTGCAAGAAATGCGGCGCATCACAGAGCGGTCAAGTATCCTAGGGTCTCTTTACGAGTGGATATCGACCATATCTTCTTCCCTCATCAATCATCACGAGAATATTTTCAGTCTTGACATTGCTGTGCATTGAGTTGCTGTCTGAGAGGATGAATCCTCCACCTTCAGCAGCCTCATCTATGCATCTTCTAACCTCTCTTCTGACGCCCTCTTCATCGCCATAAGGTAGTACGTGTGTACAGTCGACGTTTCCTCTCAGGAATATCTTGTGACCATATCTTCTCTTGACCTCTGCCAGATTCATGGCGCTGGGATCTATTGGGTGCAATCCATCGATGCCTAGAGAGATGAGGTCGTCCAGTATTGGGGAGAGGTTTCCATCAGAGTGTTTCATGAAAAGGACTCCACGCCTGTGACATTCATCTATAAGGCGCTTAAGGTATGGAAAGAAGAATTCTCGCAAGATTCTTGGAGGGAAGAAGGTGCTTCTGGTGTCCGCGATGTCGTCAGCTGCCACGAATACGTCTATTCCCCTGTCAAGCATCTTCTTGGCGATCTCAAAATTAGTATTAGCTACGATCTTGATCAGGCTCTTGGCGAAGTCAGAGTTTCGATAGATATCATAGGTTAACTTGTCTATTCCGCCTCTCATCAGGTATGGGAATGAGCCTGCGCAGTGCCCCAGTCCGATCACGGGGTATTCTCCGTGGGCCTCTTTGACGGTGATGTCGATTATGTCGTAGCATAGTCTGTTTGGGTCAGGGGGCACAAACCTGTCTAGGTCTTCGGGCGTCTTTATGGTGCCGTCTATCCAGTAGGCCGTTCTGATGTCTCTTCGGACCCTGTACACCTTCCCCCAATGATCAACGTAAGTGTCTCTGTCTATGAACTTGTGTCTGTAACCTCTGGGAAGGAGCCAGTAGTCTGAGACGACAAGTGAGTCCAGACCAATCTTTTTGCTAGCTGCCAGAGTCAGTTCATGGTTTCTTATACCAAGCTCAACTAAGTCTGATCTTGAGTCTTCTGAGCTGAATCCCCAGGCACCACCTCCCGAAACTGCTCCAATCGGTCTCTTTCCGGTAATTCTTTCAACATGAACTAGATCTAGGAATGATGTGTCTATTGGAACGGTGTCAGGCTGCTCATGTCTTGCAGCAGCCATGTATCTTTCCTTGTGTGACAAAGTCAAGCTAGACGGCTCTTGAGAGTGGGGCCCTGTCGAATCCGATTGAACCATGCAAGTTATAAAGACTAGCCGATCCCTTGCACTTCATGATTGTTATGTCAAGCGAGAAGTTCAATGTTCATGAGATTGCTTCTAAGCTTCAAACTTACTCCCCATTCGATGTGGCAGAACTCGATGGAGAATATGTCGTAAGGATAGCCCGGATGAGAGGCACCTTCCCTTGGCACGTTCACACCAAAGATGAATTCTTTCTTGCACTGAAGGGCAGTCTTACAGTAGAGAGGGGGAACTCCAGTATCATCCTGGAGCAAGGTGAATGCACAACGGTGAAGGCTAGCTTGAAGCACAGACCCTCCAGTGAAGGCGACGCTGTCGTACTGTTTGTTGAACATAGGATCATACGAACATCGAAAGCCGATTTCCCTGAGGCCAGAGATAAGCTCTAGGGGCGCGCGCAGCTTACAAACTGAAATCAGAGAATAATATCCTAGTGAAAGCCTCTGTGTGGGCTGGATAGCTTATGGTTGCTGTAAAGATCATGCCGTGTCTAGACATGAAGGAAGGACGGATCGTCAAAGGCGTTCATTTTGTAAACATCCGTGATGCTGGAGATCCTGTCGAGAACGCCAAGTTCTATCAGCAAGAGGGGGCTGATGAGCTTGCGATGCTGGACATTGCAGCAACTGTTGAAGGGAGAAAGACTCGGCTGGAATGGGTCAAGAACGTTCTAAAAGTCATCTCGATCCCGCTAACGGTTGGGGGAGGAATATCCAGCCTTGAGAATATGGAGGAGCTCTTCAAGCTGGGCATAAGCAAGGTATCAATAAACACAGCTGCCGTGAAGCGGCCCGAACTCATAAGAGAGGCTTCAAAGAAGTTCGGGAAAGAGAAGATCGTCGTAGCTATAGATGGAAGACGAAACCCGAAGATGCTTTCAGGGTTCGAGGTTGTTATCAAGGGCGGTACAGAAGGGACAGGAATCGACGCGGTCGAGTGGGCTAGGAGATGTGAAGAACTGGGTGCCGGAGAGATCCTTACGACTAGCATGGATGGAGACGGCACGTTAGCAGGTTATGACATCCTGTTCACAAGGGCCATCGCTGATGCAGTCAAGATACCGGTGATAGCCTCAGGAGGCGCGGGCACACTAGAGCACCTCTACGAAGCGGTTGTCAAGGGTAAAGCCTCAACCCTTCTGGCCGCTTCGATCTTTCATTTCAGAAAACACTCCATCAAGGAGGCAAAAGGGTACCTGAAGAGCAAAGGCATTGAGGTGAGCGACTGACCAAGTGCAGGTTGAGAGCAAACAAAAACATGTTCCTAGTATGATATCTTAAGGGGTGGAAGGATGAAGTGGATAAAGCCATCTCAGCAGCTTGTTGACACCTTTGAACATCTGGTGCCCGTGGCAGCGGGTGTGGAGAAGAGAAAGATGTTCGGCTATCCGTGCAGCTTTCTCAAAGGCAATATGTTCATGGGATTGTTCCGGGAGAGCATGATTCTGCGTCTGTCTGAGAAGGATAGGGAAGCGTTCCTGAAACTCAACCAAGCACGTCAATTCGAACCTATGCCTGGTAGGACCATGAAAGAATATGTTGTTGTGCCTTCCCCCATGCTGAAGGACACTAGTACGCTGAAGAAATGGATAGGAAAGTCACTGGACTACGCTTCAGGCCTCCCACCTAAGAAGAAGGAAAAGAAGTAGCTAGGCGCTAGTATCTTAGCCGGTATTTCTCGATCATGGCCAGCAGCGCTTCTGCATTTCCTTTCGCGTCATTAACTGGTTTATGATCGTGAGGTGTTTTTCTCAAGTGCTTGAATGAGCCAAACAGATTTCTTGTCAACCCTTTGTAGAGTGAATTCAGATTCTGTGATGAGTGCCCGAAGGGGTTCCGCCCCAAGATTTTATGGAAGTACCAGCAGACAAACATCCAGTCGAACCCATTGTTGTCCGAGATGAACATAGGCCTCTCTGGATCTACTGAGCGGATCCAATTCTCAAAGTCAGTCATCGCACGGATGGGTTCATCGAACTGGAGCGTCTGCTCGCGCGTATAACCTGTTATCGCCAGTGCTTCAGGCACATACTCATCTGATATTGGACGCAACTTGGCGTGGAAAAGCCGATTGAGCCCCGGCTCGACAGCCACAGCGCCTAACTCGATCATGGAGTACTTGCCTGGGATCGGGCCGTCAGCCTCTACATCAACCATAATGTACATGATTCCACTTCCGGAGGCTTGTATAGCCTTATCATGTAATGGATCGCCTGAGGCGGGTTATCACTTTATTGCCGGAATAGATTTTGTCGTAGTTATTGATGAGCGCCCCCTTACTGCAGGTTTGGGATTTCCATAATTTGATTAGCAGACGCTGCTAGTTGTAGCTACAATAAGCAGTGATCTAGTGGTTCTGGTAACTTGATGGGTGGCTAGGCTTTTCACAAGAGAGAAGGAACGATATTACTGGGAGGTCTCGTCCTGTGCAGTGTAGGGTTAAGATCGGTTGCTGTGGCTTTGCAGGAGGCATGTCGAGTTACTTTGAGCGGTTGAAAGTCGTGGAGATTCAGCAGACGTTCTACAAGCTGCCTCAACTATCTACTGTAAGGAGATGGAGGGAAAGGGCTCCGGAAGGCTTCGAGTTCACTGTCAAGGCCTTCCAGGCCATAACCCACCCTACTTCGAGTCCCACATGGAGGAAATCCTCGATCAAGATCCATCCAAAGCTGGCAAGCAAATACGGCCTATTGAGGCCGACGGCGGAGAACCTTGAGATGTGGAACAAGACCAGAGAGGTTATGGACGCCCTCCAGAGCAGAATCTGCCTGGTCCAGTGTCCACCATCATTTCAGCTAACCAGGAAGAACCTGACAAACCTGAAGCGCTTCTTCCTGAAGGCTCCCAGAGAAGGAATAGAGGTGGCTTGGGAGCCAAGACACAAGAGCTGGCACGAAGAAAGAGATACAGTTAGAGAACTATGCAGTTCTCTGAACCTTATTCACGTGACTGACATATTCAAGAGGGAGCCTGTCTCAGAACATCCTGTCAACTACATAAGGCTGCATGGACTGGGTAAGGAGATCAACTACAAATACAAATTCACTGACTCAGACCTGCAGTCACTTATGCACAAGACAGAGGACCTCTGCAAGAGAAGCAGAGAGCTGTATGTTCTCTTTAATAATATGAGCATGAAGGAGGACGCCATCAGGTTCCAGAGGATGCTGCAGACTGAAGGTTTGATGCTCTAGATAAAGCGAATCCGACTGCATTTCTAGTCTGTGCGGTTGCCAGCGGACCAGAGGACTCCACCACACCCCCAGAATAGTCGGAACCTAACGGTTCAAGCCACAATGCGCACCATTCACGAACCTGGGTGGGCGCCGTGGAACCGAAGCGGGATACGAGCACACACGCAGAC
>CAZRDQ010000015.1:0-33167 GCA_964598945.1 uncultured Candidatus Bathyarchaeia archaeon | reverse complement strand
GGGGTAAGAGAACTAGCAGAAAGATGCATAAGCAATCTACAGCTTCCAGCTGATATAGAAACTAGAGAATTAAACTATCTTAACTTTTCTAGCCCACTTTACGATGCTATAGATGAATACGTGAGAGAAAGAACAAGTGGTAAAGTAGATTATGGGAAGGTGTTGGCAAAAGCACATAGATTAGCTTTAGATTTGTTAGATGAACGATTATTTGGACTTGGTAGATAAATATAGACTTCAATTGCTCCTCTGTCACGCGCGCCATGGGAAAAATTCCCTGAACACGATGATACCTGCAATTCAACTGATTTGGGGGGGTTAGTTAATCTTTTCACGTGAAAACATGTTCTAGAGCGCTTCTTCTCCCTCGCTTGTCTCTTCAAATACCAGAGAGTATTCTTGCTGGCATCTAACTTCCTAGCCTAGCATGCTGACGTATTCATTGAGTCATATTTTTTCCGGTACTCTACGTACGCCTCATTGAAAAGTCCTAGGATCTGCATTTCTTCTAATTCGTTTGACTCCTTGCCAATGTAGATTGTTGAACCAATGGTGAGGCGTCGGCGGCGCATTCTTCCGCATCGGTGTCCATTTTCGAATTTGCTTTCAGGATGATCTATGTATTCACCAATCATAACGTCAACCGTTTTCCAGTATAGTTCAGTGTGTTCCTTGTGTAGCTTGCCAGTGTTGGCGTCCGTGAAGGGTTGATGAGGAGCTAGATCATAAGGTCGTGTATATGGTGTTAGAGGAACAATTGGTTTACCGTTACGGTTAGATGTGGTAGGGCTTCCCACTGAAACGAAGCTATACGGCCCAATCCACTTCGTTTTTGACTTTTGCCTGTTGACTCCTTTCACTCTTAGGAGAAGGTGGGGTTTGGTCAAAGTAAGTTTTGCTACAGCGTATTCGCCTCTGTAGGGCTCCACGAGTTGCTCCTTAGAGATCCTACCATAAGCACATCTAAGAATGTCAGTCCATAATCGCTTCTCCCATTCTTCTTTGTTCTCAATGGCCAGATGTCCAAGTCCGTGTGAGGACCACCCATCATCAATCGGAACAGGTTCCCCATCCTTGTATGTGAAGAGAACGTATCTTTTCGCTGAGATGCCGTAGAACCAGAGTTCTCTAAGCTGTCCAGTCTCGTCATCGTAGTTCTCGTCCTCTATCTTGAGGAATTCGCCTTCTCTGAATGGGTTAAGCGGTTCAAAGAATTCCTGCAGTTTCTTCCAATGGAATGGAGATACCGCTATGCTGTCGGTATCGCAGAAAGCATAATAACCCTCATGCTTTGTGAGCCATGCTTCCGCCATTGCGAGGAGCAGTCTTGCACCTGAAGTCAGTATCGTGGAGATTATCGGATGAAAGAAGTCTCCAAAGTTCTCCTTCTTAGATGCTTGAGCCCTAAGGTGCTCTAAACCATATGCATCGGCAAAACACTTCTCGTCTTTCGTCTTGACCTCAATAAATATGCCGTAGGAAGCAACGTTTGCGATGATCTTCAGTATATTTTGCAGGGTATCAAAAGCACGATGTTCAGGTGATCCCTTTTGCTCCTGGTCTCTCTTGGACTGAACCTCTTTTCTCAATTCAATGAGTCTATGAAACAAGTTCTCATTGGGAGATACGTTGTAGTCGCCTACTATCTTGGTTGGCGAAAGACTAGGTTGAATGCCTTCAGAAACAAACTAGTTACTCTCAGAATCTTTGGAGTCTTACCTGTCAGAAGCTTGGAGGCAATTACATCCGGCAGAGCGTACCACAAGGGACGCTTTGATGTCAGATAATTTATTCCTATGTTGTATGCCTGCTTATCGCCGTAGTGTGTTCTGACAGGGAGAACGTCACCATCTGGCTGAGTCAGAACTATGGCTACCATGTCTTTCCAAATGTCTGAATTTCTCAGCGTTTCGAGGTTCACATTATCAACCAGGCGTCGGACTTCCTTTGTAGCGTCAACAGATTCTATTCTTTCAGCAATGAGGAGAGACCAAAGCTTCATCAATTGAAATAGGGCAGGGTACATGCTGGTGAAGTCCATGTAGCGGACTTTCACAGGCTTCTTACGTATCCTGACTTCTGACCGGCCGCCACAAGACTGTTGTTGGCAAATCATATATTTTCTGACCCGCACAAGGCTGTAATCAGAGAGATCGACGCGATCCCGTGGTCATTTTGAGTAAGCCTTCTGAGGCGGTCGTCAGGGTCGCTGTTCCATTCTTTGGAGGGTTCCTAGGCGCTTTAGGTGTCGCTCTGGTCAGTTACTGCTTGGGCATAGCTGGTATATCCAAACTGGTGGGGATGTCTCCGCCGGCCATCACACAACAGTGGCTTCAGAACTTCAGTTGGGGAGGCGCGATGTGGGGTTTGCTAGCAGCCGCATTCCTCGTAGCTAGAAAAGGCAATGTCTATCTGATCGCTCTATTGACGACTATTGTTGCTGTGACCTATGGTCTCTTCGTACTGCAGGGGCTTCAACTAGCATTGACTCTTCGAGTAGTCTACGCCTATGCAGTGAATCTAACCTACGCGCTCATACTTGCGTTGACGATAAGAGCCTCTGGGCTGGGAAAGTGAGATCCGCTCCTCATTCTTTGAAGTAGTTGCCGACGAAGCGGATTGGACGCAACCCTGAGTCTAGTACAGGCCATACTGCACGTAAGAAATGTGTCACTGTGTACCACAGAGAAACATTTATACATGCAACTGAGGATAGAAAGAACGGAAAGGGAAAGGGGGATCTGGATCGAGTTGGAGTTCGGCAGTCAGTATCTGGTCAAGAACGACTCAGAGAAGGCTTTCCAGGTCTTCACCGACAAGGTCTTCAACGGCGCAGATGGACTGTGCATAACTCGCGAGCATCCCGCCAAGGTCAAAAGAAGATACGGATTGGAGAGAACGCCTGTAGTCTGGCTGACTGCTGAGAGAATAGAGGGCCAACAGACTGTCGACTCCCTCATCGATCTGTCCATCCTCATCGGCAACTTCTTGCAGAGGGTTAAACGCGGCATCGTGCTGCTGGACGGCTTTGAATACCTGATAACCAATCATGGCTTCAACTCCTTCATCAAGTTCCTGCAATTCATCAGAGATCGGTTTGAACGAAGTAACTCCATACTCATCGCGCCCTTGCTGGAAGAGGCTCTGGACATGAAAGAGGCAAGACTGATAGAAAGAGAGATGAAACCCCTTACAGTGAGCAATGTCCGAAGCGAAGAAGCCAGGCTTACTGTTCTAGCAACATGAACAATGTAGGATCCGTTAGAGAAAGCTTGCACTAAGAAACGACTTCAACCATGGCCGCCTATTTCTTGCGCCATTTAGTGAGAGGGATCATTTTCGGGACTTCTCTTGAGTACTGCCCGTAGTGATCTCCAAACATCGCCCTGAGCTCTTTCTCCTCGAATGGAGTTACCACGAAGTTGAACCAGAGCAGGAGGAGTATCGCTGAGAATAACAGAAGAGTGTAATCGAGAAGGACCCAGAAGCCGAGCACCAGAAGCACCACCCCGAGATACAGCGGATGTCTAACATAACGGTGTGGTCCTCGGATAACAAGCGGCTCGGTCCTGCCTAGAGGCTTCTCCAGAGAGACTCCTCTCACCTTGGAGAAGGTCACATACGTTGAGACCAAGATATCGGCTGGCTTTCTGTACCTGAACAGCCACAGCAGGAAGAGGAACCCAACAACTAACGGTAGTGCTCCAAACAACCTAACGTGAAGTACAAAACCAAGCGTGGGCGGTATTCCCAGAATGGCTACGACCAAGTATCCTAGTGCAAGAAAAAGCATCAGAACTGCTGAGACCGCCATCGGAACACAGAGAAGGGCTTTGGTCCTGACAGATCCAGACATCCAATTTCGTTTACCATGCGCCCGCTATTTATTTCGTTGGTGAGTTCTCGGCGTCACGCTGGCCAACCTACAGGCTCATGGGGCCCATAGGCGATCAAAGGCTTATATCATCGCTAAGTCAGCATCAGACAGGAGCTGTCTGGGATGCCCGTTGTGAGGATAGACTTTTTTGAGGGAAGAACTCCCGAACAGAAGAAGAGACTAGCTGAGGCGATAACTCAGGACTTTGTGGAGGTACTCGGTGTCGACAGGAACAATGTTATCGTCATCTACAATGATCTACCTAGAACCGACCTGGTCAAGGGCGGAATACCCGGAACAGAGTGGAAGAAGTAGAAACTCATGCTACACTAGTGCACACTGAGTTGGTGGGCGAGGACCCAGAACAAAAGATGACTATTTAAACTTCAACTCTGATGCTATCGTGTTCACGATCCAGCCATCGAACGCTCATAGTGGTCATTTTGACCAGCTCCGACGATCTGAAAGAGATCATCAGGAAGTATTCGCTGCTTAATGCAGTTGCCCATGATGGCAAGGCAGATGTCGGCGCGGTCGTCGGCAAAGTCCTTGGAGAGAAGGCTGAGCTGAGAAAACAAGCCAAAGAAGTCACCAAAATTGCTTCTGAGATCGTCCAAGAGACTAACAGGCTTACACTTGATGAGCAGAAGTCTCTTGTCGCAAAGAACTGGCCTGAGACGCTTGAGTCGACCAGGACTGAGAAGCCTAGGGCCCTCCCTCCGCTAGCGAACGCCGGTACATACAAAGAGATCATAACAAGATTCTCCCCGAACCCTGACTGTGCCCTCCATCTTGGCTCGGTCAGAGCGATAATCCTCTCGCACGACTATGCTAGGATGTACAATGGAAAGTTCCTCCTGAGATTCGAGGATACGGACCCGCGACTGAAGAGATCAGCCCTCGAGTTTTACGACATGACAAGGGATGACCTGTCCTGGCTCGGCTGCAAGTGGGACAGCGAATTCATCCAGAGCGATCGGATCCCGATCTACTACGAACATTCAAAAAGACTCCTTGAGAGCGGAGGAGCCTACGTTTGCACCTGCAATCCTGAGTCTTTCAAGACAGACGTTCTTGCAATGAGACCCTGCAGCTGCAGAGACCTCTCAGCAGCAGAGCATCTGGACAGGTGGGGCAAGATGCTTGACGGAACCTACGCTGAGGGCGAGGCCGTAGTTAGAGTGAAAACAGACCTATCTCACCCAAACCCGGCTGTGAGAGACTGGCCCGCACTCAGGATAATCGACACTGAGAAGAACCCTCACCCGCGAGTCGGCTCCAAGTACTGTGTCTGGCCGCTATACAACTTCTCAACAGGAATAGACGACCACCTGATGGGCATAACCCACATCATAAGAGGCAAAGAACACCTCACGAACATGACCAGACAATTATACATGTATAAGCACTTCTCATGGGAGTATCCTGAGACAACACATTATGGCAGACTCAAGGTCGAGGGCGCCACCCTCAGCAAATCCAAGATAATCCAGATGCTCTCCGAAGGCGTAGTCAAGAGCCTAGATGATCCGAGACTGGCAACCCTTGTCGCCCTGAGAAGAAGAGGCATAACCCCAGAAGCACTGCGCACTGTAGCGATTGAGGTCGGCCCAAGACCGGTAGACGCGACACTAAGCTGGGAGAACATCTACGCCATCAACAGAAAGATCATAGACCCAACAGCGAATAGATACTTCTTCATTTACGAACCAATGGAGCTATTTGTCGAGGGTGTATCAGAACCGCATACCTCTAAACCGCTCCTTAACCCTAACGACCAATCGAAAGGATATCGGACACTAGAGGTCAAGCCTGATGGCAATACAGCTAAGCTGCTGATCTCAAGAAAAGATCTTGAGATCGTGAAGAAGGGCTTTGCCAGACTGATGGAGCTCTTCAACATCCAGTACACCAGATCAGACGGAGGAACGGTCTGGGCGAGGTTGCACAGCACAGACTATCCCGAAGCCCGAAGACTGGGCGCACCCCTCATCCACTGGCTACCATCCCAAGGCAACACGAAGGTCGAGGTCATGATGCCTGATGCGACAATAATGTCTGGACTAGGAGAATCCATGCTAGCTGATGAGAAACCCAACAGAGTAGTCCAACTTGTCAGGTTCGGATTCGGAAGAATAGACAAGACCACAAAGGATCTTGTGAACATCTGCTACGCGCATAACTAGGCTCGAACAAAACGCAGCTGGATTCTAGAGACCTGCGGAATCACGCTTCACTGGAGTCAGCGGACAGGTACTTGCGCTTGAATAATATGGTCTGCGCAGGTCGATCGCGTCTCTGAAGATCTCACTCAGAGCTTTAGGGTCTTCGTCACGTCTCAGCGGCGTGAGAATGTCCAGTAGGTTCTCCTGACTCATCAGACAGGGCTTCAACTTACCATCACTGGTCAGCCTGATCTTCGTGCAGTGCGAGCAGAACTCACTATTGTGCACAGGTTTAACTATCTCCACCTCAAGCCCTCCAAGCGTGTAGACCTTCCTGTTCTGCATCGAGTGTCTGACCCTGACCTTGCTTGCCTTGGCTGAGATCTCCTGTTCGAGATCATCCAGAGGATAATGGTAATGCGTGTAGAACTCCTCAGCCTTCTTCAGGGGCTCAAGCTCTATCAGTTGGAGTATGGCCCCTATGCTCTGGGCGAAGCTCATCATGGACTGAACTTCATCTGAGTTCAGTCCGCGGAGCAAGACCATGTTCATCTTGATGGGTGTGAGCCTCGCCTCAACTGCAGCCTTTATGCCTGCTAAGGCTGGCGGGATGTCTCTGCCGACTATCTTCTTGTATGTCTGCGGGTTTGTTGATGGGAGGTTGATGTTGACTCTGTCCAGGCCTGCCTGTTTGAGCTCAAGCGCCCTCTCCAAGGTCAACTGACGAGCGTTGGTGACCAGGGAGATCTCTTCTACCTTAGGTAGAGTTGCCAGTAGGCGGATGATCTCGGAGAGGTCTCTTCTCGTCAGCGGTTCTCCACCGGTGAGCTTGATCTTCTTTACACCGAACTCTGTCCCTATCTTGGTTATCTGGAGGATCTCTTCAGGTGTCATCTCAACGCGCGAGTGATCGTGACCTTCCTGGTGACAGTAGAAACACTCCAGGTCGCATTGCTGTGTCAGGGATATTCGCAGGTTCTCGATTGGACGGCAGTACCTATCAGTGATCAAGCTTCTCTCAACTTCCCTGTGCGTGGCTTAGTATGTGTGGGAGCTCCGGAAGGATCAGTCTCTCAAGTGCTCTCCCGACTGCATCGGGTGAGCCTGGTATGCAGAATATTGGTTTCTTTGAGGCTATACCTGCTGCTGTCCTTGTAAGAAGAGCCGCGGATCCTATCTCGTCATAGCTTAGTCGCCTGAGGAACTCACCGAATCCTGGCAGCTCCTTGTCGAATAGTCGTTCAGTGACCTCTATCGTCACGTCGTCTTCTGAGATTCCTGTTCCTCCAGTGATTATTATTGAGTCGACTTCAGGGTTTTGGAGTGCGTCGGTGAGGGTTGAGTGCAGGATCTTCTGGTCATCTGGGACGAGTTTCCTTGCATGGACTGCGTGGCCGTGCTCTTTCAGTCTACTCTCGATCAGGTCGCCTGAGGGGTCTGGTGGGGTGAGGCCTGACTCTTGCTGATGGTGGGCTCTGGAGGTGCTGCAGGTTACTATCAGAACCCCTCTTGCCTTGGTGGCTTTTGATTTGTGGAGTTTAGAGGTCTCGCTCATCCGGTTGATGCCTTCAGCTTCTCTTTGACCTTGACGTACTCGATCCAGGTCGCAGGATATTGTCCACGGTCGTCCTTTTCAACTTTCTTGACCATGTCCCATATGTTCAGAAGGTAGACGGCGGCTGCGGTGAGAGCCTCCATCTCGACCCCTGTCTTGGCAGTGGCCTTGACTCGGGCCTCAACCTCGATGAAGTCGTCACCTATGTGTGCTGAGGTCTCGACCTTTGAGATCTGAATGTTGTGGCACATGGGTATCAGTTGACTTGTGTTCTTCACAGCTAGGTTGGCTGCCACCTCTGCGATCGAGATTGGATCGCCTTTCTCGATCTTCCCTTCTCTGAGCGCCTTTGCGGTCTCAGGCCTCATCCTGAGCCTGCCTACGGCAGCGGCCTCTCTGGTGACCGGCTCTTTATTGGATATGTCAACCATCCGGAACCTGCTCGTCTGCTCCATGACCTATATACCCGCCTTCTTCCGATTATTCTCATCATTCCAGACTTTGATAAGTGTCCTCAGTGCCTGAGCTCTTGGGTCTGCTTCTTGATACTTATAGATTCTGATCCTGCCGAACCTCTTCTGCTCAACCAGACCAGTCTTCTCAAGCTGCTCAAGATGGCCTTTTGTGGTTGAGTGGTTCAGGCCCGTGCTCTTTGCTATCTCAGTGATGTTCAGCTCAACCGTGTCTGAGAGCAGCATCAGTATTCTTGTCTTTCCTCGACATGAGAGGATCTCATCAAGCTGGGCAGCTTCTTCTGGCATTTGCGAACACTTCCAAGGCAGACTCTATACACGTTTTCATGGCTGAAGCTGGGATCGACGTCAGACCTATCAGCGTGGTTCTTCCTTTGGTGCCTTTGCCGGAGAGCTTTGACGAGATCAAGCCTGTTGCGCTCAGGAGCCGCATGTACTTCCAGAACTGGGTATGCCCTCTTGCTGACGCATTATACTCCTCGCAGACAACCCTGTAGACCCTCTCCAGGTCACCCATGTTTACGTAGGCTTGATCATTCTCCTCAAGAGATCTTGAGAGGGCAAGCAGAAACAGTTTCTCATTGATGGAGAGTGAGGCTAGGTGATCATCCCTGAGGGTTGGGTAGACGGCTGCAGCTGCTTTCCTGACATGTTCAGGCTTGACCTCTCTGCTCTCTTCAGAGTCAGCGTACTTTCCTGATCTCCAAAGAAGCTCGATAGCGTACCGTGCGTCCCCATTCGCCGAGGCCACATCAGCCGCAAACTCTACCGTATCGTCTTGAACAGTGCCCTCCTTGAACGCAAGAGAGACTCTGTCTTTGAGGATTGTTACAAGCTCGCTGGGCGAGTATGGCTTCAGCTCTATGAAATTCTGCTGTAGTGTGCTCACAGTACTGCGATCCAGAGCCTCAAGATACTTGAGCTCCCTAAGCATACAGATCAGTGAGAGGCGTATTGGTGCGGTTGCTCTATCTTCCTGAACCCTAGTCAGGGTGTAGAGTGCTGAGCTGTCAACCTCGATTAGGGCCTCAAGCTCATCCAAAGCCAGAATCAGGATGAGGTTCTTCTGGTCTAGAATGCGCAGGATAGCCTGCAAGAGCTCCTCTGATGAGAAGCCTCTCTTTGGAAACTGCTCCTCAAACTCGTTCATCACCTTCCTGAGGATCGCGAAGAGGCTTCCTTTACACTCGCGACAGTTGACATGGACATAGCGCAAGCCTATCTTTCGTTCTCTTGCAGTCCTGACTATGTCTAGGCCGAACCTCTGAGTGATAACGGTCTTTCCTGTACCTACAGGGCCTGTTATCAGGACTCGCTGACCTGTAGTTCCCGGCTTCTCTAACAGAGATCTGAAGAGATGTACCAGGAACGTCAGTTGATCTTCCCTATGTGGGAGTCTTGCTGGAACATACTCTATGGATAGGGGGGCCTCATCTTTGAAGACGGTTGGTCTCAGCAGTACCTGATTTATCAGGTCATTCCTGTCCTTTCTTGGCTCCGCCAACCGTATGACTACCCTCTTATTCAGGTCTGAGGAATGACTATCTTTGTGCGTTCTAGAGGATATAAACGGTAGAGAATAGTGAAAGTAGCTGGCGGACCGAACCTAGACTCGGATCCTCAAAACATATTCCTGTAGAGTGGCCCACAGCCTTCTTCAATAAAGATTCCTTTTCTCGGCGGCGACGGTCCTTGAGATAGTGTCCTCTGGGTCCTGCTATGGTTTGGAGAGTGTAGGTGGCTTGCCTTCTTGAGCCTGCATATCTTCGGATGGGTGATGGTGCAGTGTCTTAGTCTTTATTCTTCTTTCTGAGGGTCACGGTTGCGGTGATGGCCCCGATGAGTCCTGCCAGAGCAAGATAGGGAGCTAAGAGTTCAAGTTTACTTACGGGCATGACGACGCCGCCGACAGGATGAGGTTCAACAATCCTCCAGACAGCCACACCAAGTGGGTCTATTCCAGTTGGTCCTTGACCTGCATTACCGAAATCAGACAACAATGTACGAGTACCAGAAGACGGATCTACCCTGAAGAGAGCACCCAAGTTGCAGCGTCTTCGCTAACAGTGCTAGGCTCTTCTTCTCATCGAAATCTTGCTGCTTATTGTCTGGGCCATCCCTAATTCATGTTGAGAAGATGAGTGTACGCGACCATGGATATTGGCGGATCCAGAACAGACCTGTCTTCGCTCAACACTGCGCAACTAGCGAGCATTCGGAGTTCCGGCTGAGGTCTTGTCAATTCTATGCAGAAAATACAGCGAGTATAATGACACAGCGAAGATCAAAAGAACAAGTTTGCTGGCGTAGACTATGGAGACAGCGGTCCTCGGGTTCGGGAACCGGTTAACCAAGATGTCCGGATTAGCAACCCCTGTCACAGACATCAAGGCACTCCAGAGCGCGAAATTGAAGAACAGCTCGTAAAGTGAACCTGCAGCAATCAAGAAGGCGATCACGAATAGAAATGCACGGACATCACGACTCAGCAAAGATATCTTTGCCTCAAGATGTTGGATCAAGAAAGCATAGAACAAGAAGACAGACATAAAGATCAGAGTCATCGGCTTTAACTGGATGAACAGAACAGGCGACCACTCGTCCAAGACGAACTGCTCACCGTAGACCGAAGTCGACGGATGTCTCCAAACCCCGTAGGTGACCAGAGCTAGGGCAATTATGCCTGAAATAAAAGATAGGATGAGCCACCTATACTTCAGGATGCCTAAACCCACAGGACGCCACTCTCTTGAACTCTACTTCAGACTGCCCGATAAATCTCATCTGGGAACGGAGGCCTCAATTCTAGTTCGCTTCCGTTTGCGGCAACCGTCCATCTGCCCTGCCTCCTGCTTGTTAGCTCTCCTATCTCAACAGCAGGGATTCCCCTTCTTGAGAGCCTTGAGATTATTCTTCTAGCATGTGAAGGTCTGGCAGCTATAAGAAGCGAACCTGAACTTAGCAGTCGCAGCGGATCGATTCCAAGGCACTTGCAGACAGCGTCGGTCTCGGGAGAGATCGGAACATTTCCAGAATAGAGCGTGACTCCAAGCTTTGATGCTTCTGCAAGCTCCCAGACCCCGCATAGAAGCCCGCCTTCAGTCGGGTCATGCATGGCATCCACTCCGCCGGTCTCCACCGAGATCATCGCGTCTTCAACGACACTGATCTTCCTGTATAGACTCTGCGCCCTCCTTAGAGGGCTTGCAGCAAGGTGCTTGCGCAAGATCTTTGCTTGATCCGTTGCTAGGATCGCGGTGCCCTCTATCCCGGCGCTCTTGGTAAGTATCAGCCTGTCTCCAGCAACTGCGTCTCCAGATGTTACATACCGGTCTGATCCGGTTTCTCCCACCATGAAACCCACGATTATGGGCCTCTCTAGAAGTGGCGTCACCTCAGAATGTCCACCCACGACGGCCACCCCTAGCTCACCACATGCACGGTCGATCTGCCTCATGATCCCGCGCAGGGTGGCTTCTCCTGTGCTCTCTGGTAGGATTATTGAGCAGAGATACCATTGAGGCCTTGCTCCACGAGTGGCAACGTCATTAGCGTTTATGTGAACTGAGAGCCAGCCGATATTGGTTACGGCACCTGTGATAGGATCAGTGGAAAGAACAAGCGCCATCTTCCCCACTCTTACGACTGCAGCGTCCTCACCAATCCCAGGTCCAACAAGGAGCCTGTCGCTGGGAACACCAAGATTCCTGTAGACGATCCTCTGGAGAATTTGCACAGGGATCTTGCCTATCGGGAAGCCTCGCATGATCCAGACCTGCGATTAGTCTGGACCATCTCCCGATATTAGAGACTATGGGCGAAGTGATGAGCAAGGCAGGGGACAGAAGCCTATCGGTGTCTTGAGGATGAAGGTGGTAGGCTCCCGCACTCAAGATCTATATCACTGATTCAGTTGGGCCAGACTCGTCATTGCCTACCATTGAAATAGTTACGATGAACCAATTCTTAGGCGTTTCCTTGGGAAACTATCCTCTTGCATGCTCTTCGATGCGGCCTCTACCTCTGCTTATTCGAGTCTTATCGCTAAACTCGCATCTCCCTGAATCTCTTGGACAGGCGGACAAGTCTTTTAACTCCAGAAAGCCATTCTGAAAGATCAGCACATACTCTTCAACGAATCGAGCGGGGGCCTGTTCAGTTTGAGAAAGCCTGACAGAAATAGAATTGTCCTAGTCTTGGGTGCCGTCATCATTCTGCTGATCTCAACCAGCCTCACACTTCAATCCCAGGCAAAAGAAGAACCAAACCTTACAGTGAAAGACTTTGAAGACCCAGGAATCTGCGGCGGATGCCACGATCGCTACTACAGTGAATGGCAGAAGAGCCTGCACGCCCAGGCTCAGGTGGATCGGCTCTACCTTGCCGAGTACGAGCAAGCGAGCAAAGACACAGAGGGCCTGACCGATCCCTTCTGCACGAAGTGTCACTCCCCGATCAGCTACATGGCGGGCGAGATACCGGTCACCAGTGAGCTTGGAATGAAAGGGATCTCATGCGACTTCTGCCACACAGTCTCCGCCAGCACCGGCATCGGAAACGGCGCGTTCGAGAATTCACCAGGCAAGAACAAGAGAGGACCATTGAAGGATCCCATAGCTGGAGGCTATCACGAGAGTGCATATTCGGAGCTCCACACAAAGGCCGATTTCTGCGCCATGTGCCATGTCGTGGACCACCCTGTGAACGGCCTTCCAATAATGACTACATACCAGGAGTGGAAGCAGGGCCCCTACTCAGCCGAGGGAATCGCTTGTCAGCACTGCATGATGGTGCCAACCAAAGGCAAGGCCGCGATCACTGGCGCCGAGCGAGACCAGGTCTTCGGCCACATTTTCCTTGGCGGACATCACGAGTACAACCTGAAACGAGCAGCAAAACTGACCCTAGAGGTCGCCTCCCCTATTACCACTGGCAAGAATATCACAGTCCAAGCCAACGTGACCAACTCAGGCTGTGGCCATGCCCTCCCTACAGGCGTAGTTGAGGTAAGAGAGCTGTGGCTTGAGGTCACGGCAAAGGACTCCTCAGGAAAGCCCCTTTTCCAAGGTAAACAATACTACAGGCCAGTCTTTGTCGATGAGAACAACAAAGATGTTGGCCCACTCTTCTGGAGAGCCGCAAAGATACTCGGCGACAATAGGATAGCTCCAAGAGAGACAAGGACTGAGACATTCAACTTCAACATCCCACCTGATGCGGCCCTACCGATCATAGTGGATGCAAGGCTGCTGTACAGGCTCGCACCTCAAGAGGTGGCGGACAAGGCAGGTCTGGGGACATTGGCCGTTACGGTGATGGCTCAGGCTGAGGTCTCTGCTGGCGGCACTGACTTTCTGAGCACTTACGGTCTGCCCGCAGCAATAGCGATCGTAGCGGTCATAGCAGTGGTCGCTCTCCTTGCGTTGCGGAGAAAGCGCCGGCAGTAGGAAGCGCGATCTCTGCGACTATCTGTGATGATAGAGGATGGGTCTGCTTGGGTCAGACGGTACGGACTAGTCAAGCCCTTTCCGGAGCCTTTCGTAACAGACCCGACTTGATCTCGTCTGCGCGCCGTGTAATGAATCTGCCGTAAGGCAGTTCTTCACGTGCCTTTCTGAGTTCTTCCTGAGATCTCTCCAGCAGCTCCACACTTAGTCTGTCTCCTTTGATCGTGTAACGAGTCGCACCTAGAATCTCAGGGAGGCTCTTCGCATACAAGGCTGTCCAGATTATGTCTTCGGGGTCGCTCCTGGCGAAAGACACTCTCATTCTGGCGACTGTCCAGTCCATTCCCACAGGATGGAAGACTTGCTCATCATTCTTGAGGACCATCCGCCTAAAGTAGTCCTTTGCACCAACCTTAGCGTCATACGAAGACGTGTAAGTGCCTTTGAGAGCCTCCTCAACCTCTATCGTTATCGATGATGGATGATCAACTATGATGCAGATGCATTCAACCAATGTCTCTGAACGGTTTCTCAGGCTGACCGTTGACCCCACCGGTTGGGATCTTCCTGCCTCATCGAATTGTAGTGGCGCTTCTTCGAAGTCCAGAATCACTCGAAGATTCGGCTTGACCGCATCTACCAAGAACGTTCCCTCCGAAAGACACTGCACTCAAGGAATCTTGAGGACCCAACTTGTAAACCCTTCCAGAATCGACCTAACAGATGTCTCAAAGCCTCCATACAAGATCATTCGTAGTGTATCGTGGCAGTTCAGGAACTCCTTCATACCACTATAGCGGTAGTGAGAACCGGTCATGAAAGAGATATCACTGGTACCCCTGGCTTCTGAAAGCCTCGGAGTCAGATCAATGGCGTCCCTGATACGGACGCCTGATCTTCGCATTCTAGTAGATCCAGGGGTCTCTCTGGGTATACGGTTCAGCTTGCTCCCCCATCCTGAGGAGTATCGAGTGCGAACTCAACTGCGCAGACAGCTCACAGAGGCATCCAAGAAAGCTGATGTCATAACGGTCTCGCACTACCACCATGACCACTACACACCCAACTACACCGAGAACGTCTTAATTGGGTCCAGCCGCGATGAGGCTCAGGAGATCATCCAAGACAAGACTCTGCTGGTGAAGGATTTCAGAACGCGGATAAACCCCAGCCAGAGACGCAGAGGATGGTTATTCCACCGGTTTGCTGAGAAACACTCAAAAGACATTCTCATTGCTGACGGAAACGAATTCCAATTCGGGGCGACCAAGCTCAAGTTCTCCCAGCCTGTCTTTCACGGCGAGAGCGGGTCTGGCTTGGGGTGGATCGTGATGCTTACGGTAACCTACGGCGAGGAGAGGATCACGCATGCATCGGATGTTCAAGGACCGATGGATGAGGCAGCAGTCCAGACCATACGTTCAGATGGTCCAGAGGTGCTTGTACTCGGTGGACCGCCGCTTTACTTGTCAGGCAGCCTGGTGAAGGAGGAGCAGATAATGCGTGCAAGAATGAATTTGATCAGGCTTGGCCAAGAGGTGCCAACCGTGATAGTGGACCATCACCTGATGAGGAGTCCTGACTGGAGAGCATTCATTGAGCCTGCACTCCAGGCCGCGGAGTCAAACGGGAATGTTATCCGGTCGGCGGCAGAGCACGCGCAGTCACCAATTAGGCTGCTTGAGTGCAGAAGAAGGGAGCTGTACAGCGAGAGTCCACCAAGCCGAGAGTTCACGGAGTGGACGAGGCTGCCAAAGGACAAGCGAAGGCTTGAGCCTCCACCTGTATAGATCCTAAGCCTCACTGTTTTGAACCGCAACGGGTGCAGTACTCAGTTTCTGCAGCCATCTCTGCGCCGCAGCTGAGACAGTACTTCTTTGCAGTCTCAACCTTCGGGCTCCTGCGGGACTTTGCCCGAACTGCAACAATGGCTAGTCCAGCCAATACTGCCACCAAGAGCACTGGGACGGCGTACTGCTCTATGGTAAGGCCTGGTTTACTCTCCGTTTCCTTAGTGGTTGTGGTTGGCGAGGTTGCGCCGGGTGGAGAAGTTGTTGGACTCGCCGTGGGTGTCGACGGTTTGGAGGGCGTGGTTGTTGTCTGCGTCGGTGTGGGCGATGGCGGGCTTGGCTGAGGCTCCGCAAGCACGCTTATGTCATCCCAGAAAGCATCTGGCGTGCTCAAGTGTGAGACAGTTGTCATCTCGACGCTTACAAGCAACCTTATCAGCGTTACGTCACCGGAACTTCCGAATCCGGACTCGAAGTCGCTCTTGACATCACGTTGAACATGGGTCCATTGATGGAGTAGACCCGGTAAGAAGAATATCGTGTTATCCGAGGTGTTGTAGAGAAACTCGCCCAGGGCTGGTGGAGCCCATGCCACATAGTAGGAGAGATTGAGTGAGCGGCCGTCCTTCAGTTCCATATGGATCACGGAGCGGATGTTCGTATGGCTGTTCTGGCCTATCTCAGCTGGCATAACCCAGAAGCTGAACAGAATATCTAGGTCTTTGATGTCTGTTGAGAGCGTCTGCATGACACCGCCGCCGCGTTTCTGCGAATACGGTATCGCCCTGACAGGGTTGATGTAAATCCTGAGACTCCATGAGCCCGAGTGGCTTGTGCCAGAGGTCACATTGACTCTGCCGTAGATCTCATCATAGATATAGGGCTGCCAACCATCAGGGTAGGATTCGAAACCTCCGTTAGCAACCAGCTCCTCTCTTGATGATGCTGACACAAATGAAGCCCAAAAGAGAGTAGCTAAAAGAAGCGCGGACCGATAGTATTTTGAGAACATAGGGTGTATTCCACCACTAGACTCTCTCGCGTACCTTTTGAAACTTTGGCATAACCACATCGGTGACCCGATCTTCGTCTGCTGCCTATGCCACAACCCGAAGTATCCTTGAGGTACGTTGTTGACTGTGTCTGGCTCTTCTGTGGCGGCCGCGCCGAGCCAGTCGAGTCTGCAACCCACAAGTCTATTGCGAAAGCTTCTTATTTCGAGATACCAAGCTAGTGGGTACAAGTCGAGGTAATTCAACTTGGCATACTACTACGTTCCCAAGCCACCTGCTACGTACTCGTATCTGCCACCTGCTCAGCAGTACCTTGTTCCGTCACCGCCAGCCTATGTCTTAGTGGAGCAGCCACCTCAGGCATACCTCTATCAGCCCCCACCTCAGGATCTTCTTGTTTCGCAGCCACCGGAGGTATACTATCAACCACCACCTCAGGAACTCCTTGTCCCACAGATCCCGCAAAGGTACCTGTATCAGCCACCGCCGGTGGAATACCTTGTCCAGACACCTCCTCAACCTGTCGCGTATCTGCCTCCTCCTCAAGAGTACTGTGTGCAGCCGCCGCCTGCAAGGTACGCCGTCCAGTATCCACCTTACCGCCTCTACTAGTCCTCAACCGTTCGCCAACACAGCGCAACGCCGCCGAGGCTCAGGACAGTTCAACCGGCTACAAGAGAAAGTCAGAATCGGTTACAGGGCTTTCCATCAGCCCCAACTCCTTTTTGAGGGAAAATCACCGGGCGCGAGGGCAGCAAACAGACCAGATCGAGTCGCCCTCCAGCCTGGCAGCAAAGCATTCCTTGTTGGATTAGTCCATATCCAGTTTGCACCATAACCATAACTAGGACCTAGAACAAGAATCCAGAATCGACTCTCTGGTTCAACCGCGTATCCGCAAGCCCGCAAAGCGTGAGATGATTGAGGCTCCGGAACATAGTTGTTGCTGGCACTCTGATCAGAATGGTTCTGATGCCTTTCACAGCTCATCCTTTCGATGTCGATGTCTGGCACCAGATAATCCTGAGCATAACTGCGAATCCTTTGTCCGTCGCGTATTTTCCCCCGATGCTCTTCTACACATTCATCCCAGTAGCTTTCGCTTACAATCTGGTGTCGAACATCTTGGGCACTTCGCCAATCGCGCTTTCATCGCTTCCAGGTGAACTCAACCCCGACCCCCGCTACGGCATTCATAACATCACTGATCCAAGTTTCAACATGCTAGTCAAAGTCCCATTTCTCGTCTCAGACATCGTGGCCACAATTCTGATCTTCAAGCTAGTTGACAGACTGTCCGAAGACAAACGGAAAGCTTCGTGGGCAGCTGCTCTTTGGTTTCTTAATCCTTACCTGATATTGATCTCTGCGGTCTGGGGAATGTTCGATTCTCTACCAACTCTCTTCTCGATTGCGTCGATATGGTTTCTCACGCAGAGACGCCTTGATCTCTCCGCACTGAGCCTGGCTGTGGCCGCGGTTTACAAGCTGTACCCTATGGTCTTTCTAATGCCAACAATCCTGTTCATTCGAAAGTTCGAGCCTTCTTCTCCACGCAGAACAGTACTCAGATACCTTGCTATATTCACAGCTTTCCTCCTCATCCTGCTCCTCCCAGCGATCTCCAAGAGCCTAAGCTTCTCTCAAGGTCTGCTCGGAGGACCTTCTGACCCCGGAGCGGGCGGCTTCGGCTTGACGTTCTGGTCTGTACTGCTTATGACCCCTCTTGATCCAAGTTACGTCGTAGTAACCTCGAACCTGATAGTGATCGTCTTCTTGGCTGTGACGTATCTTCAGGCTGCCAGGAGCAAGTTTAATGGCGGATTATTGAGCCTAGCAGCATTCCAACTCTGCAGTATTTTCTCGATATTTGCGGGTTTCCGCTTTGTTTGCGAGCAGTTCTTTGTCTGGGCGCTGCCGTACATGGTGATCTTGGGAGTAGTCGGCAAAGTCAAGATCAAGGATTACTGGGTACTCTCGATGATCGCTCTCGCATATTCACTGATCCATGGAATCAACGCTGTTTTCTTCTTCCTGCCAACCTGGCCATGGCTTGGCGGCATATTGCTCTCAGCGGTCAGGCTCATACGAAGACCAGTAGCTCCAGGCTCAGGTCAGGGATATGAGGTGGTTTCTCAACCTCACGTCTCTCCGATAACGTTGACTCTCACCATCTTGGGCACGGCCTTTACGTTGCTTGTGATAGCCAACTGGCGCAGGCTGATTCGAGATTCTACTCACTCTGTGGGCGAAGGGTCGGAATCACAGCGTCCAGGATTTCTGCGACCATAGAATCATTGGCAAATAGTTTCCCTGATGCAAGTCAAAACTCGCGAGCGATCCAAAATGAGTACACGAATCTGCATGCTCCATAACCTGTGTGTTTCAAGAGGCGGCGCGGAGAGGCTGATCTTCTCTTTGAGCAGAGACCTGAGGCGGCTTGGGTACCAAGTTGACGTCGTCGCTATGCGATATGAGAGAGGAATTTGCTTTCCTGAACTTATCGAGCAGACAAGGGTGACTGGCCTTTCAAGAATCTTCTGCCACAACATCTTCAGGGCCACGCCGCCACTTCAGGCGCTTGAGCTTGCCCTGCGTCTGCCCGAAGGTTACGACATAATACACGCTCACAATTTCCCTAGTGCCATCGCAGCCTTCCTGGCGACGAGACTCAACAGTGGCTGTGCTAACACGCCATACCTGTGGCAGTGCAATGAACCACCAAGGATCCTCTACGACCCATACGAGATAAGCCGATTCGCGAGCCAACCTGGAAACCTAGTCCGGTTGGGTAGGGCTGGAGCCTTGCTCGGCATCAGGATAATGCATGCCACATCCAGGCAATTGGACAAGCTTGCGGTGAGGAATGCTTCAGTCGTTACCACTCTGAGCAGGTTTTCGGCAGACCAGATAAAGAGAATCTATGGGCGCAACGCGCGAGTAGTGAATCCCGGCATAGACATGGAAACGTTCAATCAACATGTCGATGGCCAAGGAGTTAGAAGAAGGCATAGGATCGACAATTCTCCTCTGCTGCTGACGGTGAGCCGGTTGTGGCCTGCAAAGAATCTTCAGACAGCTCTAAGAGCCTTCCAGATCGTTGCTGACAGTTTTCCGAATGCGTACTACATGATAGTTGGAGACGGACCGAGTAAACCGATTCTGAAAAGGTTGACGTTCGAACTTGGACTGGCAGGGAGAGTGAAATTCGTCTCTGACGCTGAAGTCGGGACACTTGCTGAGTACTACGCCGCCGGCGACATCTTCGTTTTTCCCGCGTTAGGGGAACCATGGGGGCTCAGCTTGATTGAAGCCATGGCAACAGGAAAGCCGGTTGTGGCAGCAGACGATGGGGGGCCGGCAGAGATAGTTGACCACAAGAGCAACGGGATCCTGGTTAAGCCTGCTGATCCTGACTCCTATGCGGAAGCGATCATTCACTTGCTGGAGAATCGAACTACTATGCAGGATATGGGAGAGGAAGCAGCGGCCAAAGCCAAAGCATACAGTTGGGAGGTGATGGCTAAGGCCTACTCAGGGATTTACGATCATGTTCTGCAGTCTTGATGGATGAAGAGGACAGTAACGTTGGGCTTGCTTGAGGACTTTGTATCATGGATTCTTGGCCTTATCGCAGATTGGGGAGGATACGGGGTCTTCGTAGGCATGATACTGGAGTCGAGCATACTACCAGTCCCCTCAGAGATAATACTGGTCACGGCAGGACTCGCTGGGATCAATCCCCTAGTGGTGGGTGTGGCGGGGGGCGCCGGCTCAACCATAGGAGCCGCAGTCGGCTACCTCATCGGAAAGGAGGGCAGGATTGCGGTTGACAAGTACGGGAAGTACTTTCTTGTGACCGGCAACCGACTCTCTCAAGCCGAGAACTGGTTCAAGAGATGGGGCAACTGGACTATTCTCGTGAGCAGACTCGTACCATTCATACCCTACAAGGTCTTCTCCATAGCCGCAGGCCTTCTGAGGATGAGCTACAAAGCCTTCCTCATATTCACATTAGTGGGATCAGTGCCACGATGCTTCCTGCTGGCGTGGCTTGGGAACATGATAATCCAGTCCGAATACGAAATACTCGCCGCAGTTGGGGCGGCAGTCCTAGTAGCTGCAGCCGCATACTATGCTTTCGCAAGTCGCCGGCGGAGACTCAGGAACCGACAACGACATCCCTCTGCAGAGCAGGCTTGACTGGCTGCCACCCCCTGAACACGAGTTGATTCTTCAGTCTTCAAGGAGAATGGATAGCCTGCATCGGCTACAGTTTGTAGTCCTAGTCGAATCTCAGGGTCCTGTACTCGTACCCGTCGCCGGAGTGGAACTTCAGGAACCACCCCACCCAATGAGGCTTAAGGGTCGTTTGAAGGACAGAAGCCTTTCAAAGCAGAGATTCAACAGAAACGCGAACATTCCCCACATCAGCGCGCCAATACAACACGAACGCAACTTCGAAAAGCTATTATGCATGTGACATGTGGGCATACTCAGATACTCATGGTCGACGAGATCATCACAGCAATCCTGAAATCGGAGGAGCAGGCCAGTCAGAGGATTTCACAAGCCAACGTCGAGGCTGACAAGATAAAGGAGGAGTCAGGCATCTCTCACGACGATATCTTCAACAGGATTGTGGATTCATGCAAGAAAGAGGCTGAGCAGTCTCGGCAACAAGCCAAACAAAGGGCATCAGAGAGGGTTAAAAAGATAATGAGTGAATGTGACAGCGAGGTTGCGAAACTGAGAGTTCTCGATCATAAGACTCTGATGAAGGCGGTCGAGATGGTGTTTGAGGAAATCATTTCCAGCGGCGGCAAGCCATGACGGAAGCGCCCTACAGCAGACTCATTTCAAAGATACTTGAGGACGCCGACCAGCAGGCACAGCAGATCGTAGATGATGCAAAGAACTCATCTGAGACACTTCTTGAGCAGAGAAGGAGAGAGACTGAGGAGAAGGCAAAGAAGGCCTGTCAAGAGATACTTCGATCGACTGAGGATGAAGTAGAGAACACCATTCATCGTGAATCTGTAGATGCTATCATCAAGACACGTTGGATACTGCTTTCTGAGAAACGAAAGATCATAGATGATGTCTTCAAGAAGGCTGAGCAGCGCCTCCAAGCATTCACAAAGGATAAGGCCTACCCGCATATGCTTGAGCGGCTGGTAGAGGAAGCGGCTCTAGCTGCTGGTGGGGGGAAACTTGAGATCCTGCTTAACAAAGCCGACTCACAGGCGAAGCTGCCCACTAAGGAGATAGCGAAGAGAGTAAGCTCCAAGTTAGGCGAAGAGACTGGCCTCGTTGTCTCAGAGAAGACTATCGATGCTCTTGGAGGAGTCATTGTCCAGTCAGCAGACGGAAGAAAAAGGATTGATAATACGCTTGGCTCCATTCTTGAGCGAGCAAGAAGGAAGCTGGAGCCAGCGATAACGTCTATACTTTTCTCTGAGAAGACTGAATAGAACACGTTAGGGTCATTCACAGCCGGTCGCCCAGGAACGAGCTACTACCCGGCCTCAAGACCCCGTGGACTGTTTCAAGATGATGCATAGTTGCTAGCTGACATCCTAGTAAAGGGCATAGTCCAGGGAGTCGGCTTCAGGCCTTTCGTCTACCGACTTGCCACAGCCAACAGGCTGCACGGGTTTGTCCAGAATCGCGGCGACGCCGGCGTAAGAATAGTAGTTGAAGGCAAGGGTTTGGATATTGAGCGGTTCATAACCGAACTCAAGGCCAAGAAGCCTCCGCTCTCGGAAATACACGACTTGAAAGTAAGCTATCAAGATAGCAAGAGAGAGTTCTCGACATTCGAGATCAGAGAGAGCTTCCGTGGAGGAAGCGAGAGCGGGTCGACGATACCTCCAGACATCAATATATGTGCTGAATGCCTCTCCGAGATGCGCACCCCTACAGATAACAGGTACAGATACTTTTTCATAACCTGCACAGACTGCGGACCGAGGTATACCATAATCCGAGCGGTTCCATACGATCGGATCAATACTAGCATGAACTCCTTCCAGATGTGCAGCGAATGCAAGAGAGAGTATGGGTCACCGGCAGACCGCCGATTCCACGCCCAAACGAATGCGTGTCCAAGATGTGGCCCTAGACTCACAATCACAAACCACAGAGGCGAGCGCCTAGCTGGCAACGATCCAACCTCAGAGACGGGCAGACTCCTAGACGAGGGCCACATACTTGCGGTCAAGGGTAACGGAGGCTTCCACTTGGTATGCTCGACTACGAATCCGAAGCCCCTTGAGCGACTCAGAGAGGTAAAGGAGAGAAGAGCAAAACCCTTCGCTATAATGGCTCGAGACCTCCAGGCAACGAGATCTTTTGCCGAGGTTAGCAAGTTCGAGACTGAACTCTTGGAATCACATGCCAGACCGATCGTCCTGCTGAAGAAGAGCCGGACATACTTCCTCTCTGAACTCATCTCGCCTGGCCTCCACACAGTTGGTGTCATGCTGCCCTACTCTGGACTCCACTATCTCTTGTTTGATGCCACCAGAGAGCCTGCACTGGTGATGACCAGCGCGAATCCGCCTAATGAGCCGATCATTATCGACGATGATGTTGCGATCAAACGGTTAGGTAACGTCGTTGATTATTTCCTCTTCCACAACCGACGGATCGAGCAGAGGTGTGATGACTCGGTCTTGAGGGTTGTCGGACGAGCGAGGGCTTTCATCCGCCGTTCCAGGGGTTATGCTCCTGCACCCGTGGCTCTGAGGATCTCGGCTCCAAAAGACGTTCTCGCCCTCGGAGCGGAGCTCAACGCAACATGCTGTGTTCTCATGGGCCACAGAGCCTACATCTCGCAACACGTCGGTGATTTAGAGACACCTGAGACCCTGAAGTTTCTGGAAGAGGTCGTGCGGCACCTGCTGGATCTCACCAAGGCTGAGCCGAAGGCTTTTGCCTGCGATCTCCATCCCAGGTTCAGCTCGACATTCCTTGCCAAGCGTCTCAGCGAGCAGTGGAGTGTACCTGTCATGCAGGTTCAGCATCATCACGCTCATCTATCGAAACTAATGGTTGAGCACGGCGTCGACGAGGCAATAGGGATAGTCTGTGATGGATACGGCTATGGCCTTGATGGAGCTGCTTGGGGAGGGGAGATACTCTACTCAAACATAGAGAGCTTCAGAAGGCTGGGTCACCTTCAGGAGCAACCGATGATCGGCGGCGATCTCGCCACCAGATACCCCCTCAGAATGGCTGTAGGAATCCTTCACGATTGCATCAATGTTAAAGACCTCCTGCAACAAATGACTGAACATCTTCCTCACGGCAGAGCGGAGGCGGAGGTGATACTAAAGCAACTTGAATCTGGCAGGATACCTGTCACAAGCAGTTGCGGAAGGATCTTGGATGCGGTCTCCTCAGTCTTGGGTCTCTGCTACGAGAGAACATATGAGGGTGAGCCTGCGATGAAGCTTGAGGCCGCGGCTGCTCAAGGCAATGACGCCCTGAAGTTGGATTTGAGAATTGAAGGAGGGGTAGTCGACACGTCTTTCCTCCTAGAAGAGATCTATAGGAATCTGGGGAAGGCCAGTATCCCAGACCTGGCTTTCTCAGCTCAGTCTTACATCGCAAGATCGCTTGCAGAGTTAGCTCTTCAGAAGGCATCAGATCTCGGTATCGCGACCATCGGGTTCACCGGCGGAGTTGCCTGCAATGAGCATATCTCTAACATCATCAGATCAGTTGTCGAGAGTAATGGATTGACCTTCATCTCGCATGACTTGGTTCCTCCTGGTGATGGGGGGATATCTTTAGGCCAGGCTGTCGTTGCGGCCCAAAGAGCATAAGACCCTATGCTGCTGGACTGTCACCATCTTCAGAACGGTTTATATTGACGAGGCCCGATACGGCTCCCAATCCGATTCGTCTTGGACCATCCTAGAAGATACATTGAGGCGGCATCCTACTAGATCTAGATAATAGGTTTATTCTCGAGTGCATTCGCAGAAATGTGTCTGGCAATACCTGGGAAGATAACTAAGATCGAAGGCGACTTGGCCGAGGTCGATTTCGGAGATGGAACCAGAAGGCAGGTCAATATCTCCCTCATCGACGCGAAGGTCGGGCAGTACATCATAGTACATGCCGGCTTCGCAATCGAGATACTTGACGAGGAAGCCGCCAAGGAGACCCTGAAACTCTGGGACGAGATGCTCAGACTCGCAGCCACATGACATCTGCATGTTCAGGTTCCTTTCGTCACCGATAGTGGAGGACCTTTGAATTGAGTAATGTTGAGAAAGTTGTGAAGCATGATGCAGGAGAGGTCTTCGATATAGAGCTTGAAGAGAGTATCCTCAAGGCCAACGAGGATCTGGCAGCCAAGAACCGTGAACTTCTACAAAGACACGGTATCAAGGCCATAGACATAATGGGTTCGATCGGTTCGGGAAAGACATCACTCATCGAGTGCATAGTTCAAAGGCTTAAAGGAAAATGCAGGATCGCTGTGCTCAACGGCGATCTGACAACTACCATAGATGCTGACAGAGTTGCGAAGCATGGGGTAGAAGTGATCCAGATAAACACAGGCAAAGAGTGCCATCTGGATGCGAATCTGGTAGCCAAGGCTTTTGAGGAGATGAGACTCGATCAGGTGGACCTGCTTCTGATCGAGAATGTTGGGAATCTGATCTGTCCTGGAGAGTTCCGGCTCGGCGCTGACAAGAGGCTTGTTGTGATCAGTGTGACCGAGGGGCCGTACATGGTTCTCAAGCATCCTTTCATCTTCATGGAGGCAGATGTGGTTGTTATAAACAAGCTCGACCTGGCAGAGGCCATGGGTGTTGAGTTTGAAAAGCTCCGCGGCGACGTGAGCAAGATCAACCCAGGCGCAGGAGTTGTGGGGACAAGCTGCAGGAATGACCTCGGCATAGACAAGGTGATAGAGGCTCTACAGATCAGTGATTAGCAGTATAGGAAATGTTGGCTGTCCTGAATGCACGAGCTCTCAATGACGAATAGCATAATCGAGACTGTACTGGACGAGGCGAATAAGAGAAACGCTAAATCGGTTCTGGAGGTCCACCTGGTGGTCGGCAGATTCACCATGTTGGGGCTTGAACAGTTACGCTACTGCTACCGGCTCTTAACCAAGGATACGCCGCTGGAGCAGGCGAAGCTTCGGATCGAACGTGAGGAAGGCAGGGTTCGATGTGAGAAGTGCAAGTTCGATGGGCCTATCCAGTTCAAGGAGGAGCCGCAGTACCACCTGGTCTATCCTACACTGGAGTGCCCAAGATGTGGTGGTCCTGTTGAGTTGACTGCTGGAAGGAGCTGCTACATTAAGTCGGTTAAGTTGAGGGCGTAGCTGCTGTCACGGGGAATCCTTTTGTTCAGAAGAGATTGCCGGAGTTGACATTATGGATGAGCTAGAGGCCATACGTGCGAGAAAAATGGCAGAGATGATGAGGATGGCGAGAACTCCTGAAAAACCCGTCGAGATATCGGATTCAACCTTCGATCAAACCATCAGCAGTGGCGGGTTGGTTGCTGTAGACTGCTGGGCGGATTGGTGCGGACCGTGCAGGATGCTCGCACAGGTGATAGAACAGCTTGCGAAAGAGTACGCGGGGAGAGTCACATTTGCCAAGCTGAATGTTGATGACAATCCTGCAACAGCAGCCAGATTCAGGGTAACGAGCATCCCAACGTTACTAGTGTTCAAGGCCTCCAGGCTTGTTGACACAATTATCGGCGCTGTCCCCAAGGCGCAGATTGAAAGCACACTCAGAAGACACCTTTGAGGACACATGCGCTCTTGACATAGTTAGAATAGGGCCAGGCGAGATCCAAATGGCCCAAGATTCCAATGACAAAAGATCGATCGAGTGCAGCTGAAGCCCCAATTCTGACACAGGGTTATCGGCTGAGTGATTCCCGAATCGAGGTCTGGAAGTGATGATTCAGCTCAGGGATAGGACTACTGCGGACAAGATCCTTCAGCGATTAGCCTCAATAAATCTTGACCTGACGCTCATGCATGTCTGCGGCACCCACCAGGATACCATAGTCAGATATGGCTTGGATACGCTTCTGGAGAGAAGTGGAGTAAAGATCAGGCAAGGCCCCGGCTGTCCTGTCTGTGTGACAACAACAGCTGAGATCGAAGAGGCTGTGGAACTCGCAAGGAGAGGCAGGACGATAGCAACCTACGGCGATATGCTGCGGGTTCCAGGCGCTTCAGGATCACTTGCAGATGCACGTTCCGAAGGGGCAACGGTCAAGATCGTATACAGTATAACAGATGCGGTTAAGCTCGCCGAGCAGACAAAGGGTGAGGTTGTGTTCGTCGCAATAGGTTTTGAGACAACGGCCCCAAGCACCGCGATTACGCTGCTGAGCAATCCCCCAGGTAACTTCTCTGTCCTCAGTTGCCATAGGTATCTGCCTCCTGCTCTAGAAGCGCTCTTAGGAATGGGCGAACTCAAGCTGCAGGGGATCATAGAACCCGGCCACGTGAGCACCATAATCGGGACAAAGCCGTACGAGGAGATCTCCAAGAAGTACAGGCTGCCGCAGGTCGTTGCAGGCTTCGAGCCTCTGGATGTCCTGATGGCAGTATACATGATCGCAAGACAGGTTCAGACCTCAAAGGCCGTTGTGGAGAATGAGTACAGCAGAACCGTAAGGGAGGAGGGCAACCCCAGAGCTCTGAAAGCGCTCTCAGAGGTCTTCAAGCCAGGGGATTCGAAATGGCGCGGATTCCCGGCAATCCCCAGATCAAGAATGAGACTGAAGAGCGAATTTTCCAAGTTCGATTCCGAAGAGAGATTCGCGGACGACCTGAAGACCGTTATCGGTACGGAGTTCAGCGAACCTGCGGGATGCAGCTGTGACCGCGTGCTCAGAGGGCTCATGGACCCACAGGAATGTCCATTATTTGGTAAGGCGTGTACTCCGCAACATCCGGTCGGGCCCTGCATGGTTTCTATGGAAGGTTCATGTAACATCGAGTATAGGTATCGCAGGTCGAGTCTGGCTTAGAGCCAGTAGTGTCGTGATGACGACCTCACGACTATTGTGAAGCCCTGCTCAGGAAAGATCGATGAGCGATTCGTTCAATCGATCTCTTGAAGAATTGATCCTGTCGATTGAAAGGGTGATCCCCCAGGTGTAGGTGCTGAGGTCAACCTTTCGATCAGAGAACTAGTATAGGATATGCCCTTGATTAGGTCAACAAGCCAGAGAGGCTGAGGCATGAGCGTCATCAGCTTTTTCTTCACGACTTTAATATTAAGCATCCAAGGTGAGCATTTGGATGCGTTGGATGCGGTCCGTGAAAGGAAGAGTGTCAGAAGATTCCGTTCAGACCCGCTCTCAAAAGAGACTATTGAGACTCTGATAGATGCTGCACGACTTGCCCCCTCAGCGATGAACCTTCAGCCTTTGGAGTTCGTCGCAGTAACCGATCAAGAGATGCGTGGGAGAATCGCCGATGCAACTGATTACGACAAGTTCATAGCTGAAGCGCCACTGTGCATCGCGGTCTTCTGCAAAGACGCAAAATACTATCTTGAGGATGAAAGCGCCGCGGTTGAGAACATCTTGATAGCAGCAACTGCCCTAGGTCTGGGAAGCTGCTGGGTTGCGGGAGACAAGAAGAGCTACGCTAACACGATACGAGAACTCCTATCCGTCCCTACTGGCTACAAGCTGATTGCCCTGATCCCTGTAGGGTACACGGACGAACGGGGAAGATCAAGGAAGAAACGAGAACTGAAAGAAGTACTCCACTATGAGAAGTTTTGACTATTCGAGCTTCAATAGAAAATGAACCGTCTGATTTGGCTCCACCATAGATCAAGGCGCAGTATTCTCGTCCTTCTCCTGTTCGGTGTGAGCGTATTCCATTTCTTGGCGACAGACGCGCAACGGTTCTTCTTCACAGATATCTTCAACACTGTTCTGATAGTGGCCCTCTTCATTATTCAGAGCATATTCTTGAAGCTGTTCCTGGGGACCTCTGATTTGAGAGAAACCCGCTCTTCTTGGCGGAACCTGGTGACAAGGCTCGGTTTTCTTCAACCTCTAGTATTCTCGATCGTCTTTCTATCAGTCCAGCTGCTGACAATCAGACTTAGAGGCTTCGAGAGGCTTGTGAGCCTTGTTGAGGACCCGCAGAGCTTCGCCTACTACTCCTTAGCGTTACAGATCTCTGATCCAGCGACATATGTTCATGAGTGGTTGGCTTTGATGCAGGTTCCTCTGCTCTACTGGGGCGGCCACCTGGCAACACACTTGCCGGGTTATCCTCTTCTCATCTACCTAGGCTTCCAGATATTCGGAAGAAGCCCCCAGTCGGTGATCTGGCTTGTAGCCGTTCTCTCAGCCTCAGCTACTTTCCCTCTCTTCTACTTGGCCAGGAGGGTTTACGGCCGTCCGGCTGCAGTCCTCTCGTGTGTGCTGTATTCATGGATTCCTGCCATCAGCCTGGATCTTCCTTACATGGACTTGACAGTGGCGGTCTTAATCCTGACGTCTCTTCTGCTTTTCCTCAAGTCCTCAGAGAGTAACGGAAAGAACTCTTACAGCGTGCTGGGCGGATTGGCACTCGCTCTTGCGGCATTCCTAACATTCGCCTCGGCTGTCTTGCTGGTTCTAGTGCTGATTATCGCTGTATGGACTGATGGGTGGGGGCGTGTAGCGTCCAGACTACTCGGCTTCCTCTTCGGATTCTTCCTTCCTTACGTGATTCTGGAATTGTTCTTAGGCGTACCTGTTTTTGAAGCAGCTATATGGGCTTATAGAACGAACCAGTGGTTCTATCAATACTTGCGCGCTCTCACGCCTTCAGTATGGAGCATGGAGAACTCCACATTTCTGTTTCTCATCTTACTGGGCCTACCGGTCTGCCTGATCTTTCTTGTTGCAGTCTTCAGATCGCTGAAGGCTGTTCCTCACGGGGTTCATGGAGACATCTTCACCCTGGGCCTCTCGCTGATGCTGCTGGTGACAGTTGTTGTTGTGAGACTTGAGCTTGCAAGGGTGGCAGCTTTCTCGATGCCTATTATCGTAGCGTGCGTCGCTTCGGAGATTACTCGCAGGCCTGTACGTTCCCTCCTGATGCATAGTCTCACGGTATCTGCCGCTCAGTACCTTGAGACGTATGCGTACCTATCACAAGCGATCCTCCTCTCAAGGCTCTTGGGTTACCCAGTAGCTTAGTACGACTACTAGGAGATGCTAGATCTCCCTCGGATAAGCTGACAGCCGGGATCCTTCACATCGAGTATCGATGGTTGCTTTACGATTCTCGCGGTCTATATCAACTACTGTTCAACCGACGTTGACTCTTGGGGCTGAGCAAGCCCTGAAGCTAGTATGTGTCAGGGTTGAGAGGGAGGCGGTCTCGTTCCCAACGTAACCTCAATCGTGGTGGCATTTCCCTCACGGATAACCTCTAGAACAGTCCTCTCCCCTGGCCTCTTGTTGTACTCAAGATGGGTAAGAAGATCCTCAAGCTTCCTCACGATCTTGCCATCGATATGCGTTATGACATCCCCACCTATGCTGATATTGCTTCCCTCTATGATCTCAACCCTATTGCCGCCTCGTATCCCCGCCTTTTCTGCAGGACTGTCCTTAACTACCGACGTGACGAGGAACCCTCGTGCCTCTGAGAGACCTATCTTCTCGGCCATAGATGGCGTGACATCTGTCCCCGCGACCCCCATCCAAGCATGATCATAGCGACCAGTCCTTATCAGAGAGGGCACAACAAGCCTCAGCAGATTCGACGGGATCGCGAAGCCAACGCCTGAAAATACACCTGTCTCCGACTGGATCGCCGTGTTGACACCCACCACCTCTCCAACTCCGTTGAGCAAGGGGCCGCCGCTGTTTCCAGGATTTATGGCAGCATCCACCTGGATCACCCCAACTATAGAATACCCGCCGGAAGTTGGGAGCATCCTTCCTATCTGACTGGCTATCCCCTCTGTAATCGACCAGCTTAATCCAAAAGGCGCACCCACAGCATAGATCGTCTCGCCTACAAGGAGTGTCGATGAGTTGCCCAGATCTACTGGCTTGAGTCTCTCACTCTGGGTCTGAACCTTCAGGACCGCTAAGTCGGAGTATGGGTCGGTGCCAACTATGCTGGCCTTGACAGACGTCCCCTCAAGAAATGTGACTTCAACAGAATCCGCACCCTCGACGACATGGTTGTTTGTTATGATATGGCCCTCGGTATCGTAGATGAACCCTGTGCCACTGGCTGAGGGTTCAAGGCCATTCGCGCCAATCTTCTTATTCAATACTTGGACTACAGACTTCTCCACCAGAACATAGACTTGGTGTGATTGAAATCCGCCACCGCTCGACTTGCCAACTAGTTCAAGACGTGACTGTAGATTATCAAGTCGCCCTTGTAGACTTAGAAGCTGGCTCTGAGTCTGAACATAGACGTAGGTTAGGGTGCCGCCAAGTACTAGCAGGATCACAAGTGTAGCCGTCACCAAGTAAACGGGCAGCTTGGTCGTGGAAGTCTCGCTCATATTGCACCATTAGGAATGCCCATTGGGAATCCTAGCTTAAAGACTTTTGTCAGTTCGCATGCCGTAAAGCATCCTGAGTAATCTGCTGGATATGCTTAAGGCACCCGAGCCAGTTAGGCTGCTGCGCGCCGATGCTTTTCAGACTTTTTTGGATGCACGCAGCTCTCTTAGATCAGCAAGATCCAACGTGAGCTCTTGCTGGATCTGCGGATCACGTTGGAAGCGTTCTCACTTGAGGAGGTAATGTCTATATGCTGCAAATCGGATTCGATTGTTACGAACAAAAGATGTGCCAGACTTAAGCCAGTCTTCTGGGCGTTTTCGGTCAAGCCCGTTGAAGAGGAGAGTGTTCTTGAGAGCCGTAGTTGTTGAGTGCTTGCTTCCGAGAAGGATCTCTCGTGTGGACGAGGTTTCTACGATGGCCGAGAACATAGGCTATACGGTTGTCGAGAGCCTAGTCCAGCTAAGGAATAGTGTTCATCACAGCCACTGCATAGGTGCTGGCAAGCTGGAAGAGCTCAAGGAACTAGTTCAACAAGAACGGATAGATCTGGTGATATTCACAAATACCCTTCCGAGCAGTCAAGTCTTCAAGATTCAAAGGAAGATAGGTGACGTTAAGGTCATAGATAGGAACTTGCTGATACTTGAAGTGTTCAGCAAGAGAGCTATGACCAAGGAGGCCAAACTTCAGATAGAGCTTGCAAGGCTTAGGTACACCTTCTCTTGGGGACGCGAATTCATAAAGTTGCAGGGCATACTTGGCGAACAGGTTGGGTGGAGTGGGCCCGGAGATTACCCGTTCAGAGAATATGAAAAGGCCGCTAGGAGAAGAATCAAGAATCTCAAGATGGATCTGCATGATGTACAATCGAAGAAGACCGCGCTTCGACAGAGAAGACACCAGCTCGGCTTTCCAATAGTTGCGCTGGCGGGCTACACCCAGAGTGGCAAAACTACCTTCTTCAACAGACTGACTGCCGAGTCGAAGGAGACTGGTCTTGGGCCATTCACGACCCTGTCATCCTTCTCTCGACTTGTGAAGCGGAAATACGCAAAATTCATTCTGGTTGACTCAATAGGTTTCATAGAGGAGATGCACCCGATGATAGTTGATGCGTTCTTCGTAACTCTAGATGAGATAACAAATGCTGACCTGATCCTTCTTTTTGTTGATGTGAGTGAGCCAATAGATGTCCTGCAAAGGAGAATATTGTCTATAGAGAGCATTACTAGAAAGATCGAGGTGCCGCCCAGAATCATCGTCTGTGCAAACAAGGTTGATCTAGTTGATGATGAACATGCTAGGGAGGCCACTGAGGTTCTCGAACGATTCATGCCTGGACGAAGGGTCTGCCTCCTGAGCGCAAAGACTGGCTTAAATGCCGATTCGATTCTCGATCTTGCAGTCACCGAATTAGGGTTGTCTCAGACAGCCATTCAGCAAGTGTAGATGCTTTCCTTTCAAAGGAACGCTGGGAGTTGTTCTCGTAAAAGGCCCTTGTCCAAGAGGCAATCGGGGTTGAAGCACTTCAACCGATCATTGGCTACGATCAAGTGATGAAAAGAGCTAGACCGCTTCACTCGGGAAAGCAGAAAAAGAGGAAGAGAGAGTTGGATTAACTCTCTACAGATATGCGGGAAACGGCAGATCTACCAGGTCTGTTCTGAAGTCTTTGCTGACTTCCGTTTGTTGTCGATAGTAGATCCGCGGCTTGTCTTTGTCGGTGGGCCACACATACCTAGTGCCAGGTCTCATTATGCATACTTTGAATGATGCAAACTTCTTGTTCGCTATCATCTCAAGGTCTGTGGGGTCGCCTTCGACTATGCCCCAGTTCTCATAGTGCATCGGAATGCAAACCTTCGCCTTCAGGCATTTTGCTGCACGGTATGCGTCGTATGGGGTCATCTTGTCAGTCATACCATCTGGGTTGTCCCCGAAGGTTATTAGAGCCACATCTATGCCGAATTGCTTGCCGTGTTTGAAGAACATGTTTGAGTAGTGGGAGTCACCTGCATCATATATGGTCCCTGCGGGGGTCTTTATCACGTAATTCGCAGCTTTCTCATCCATCAGCTTTGCAAACTGCTCCATTGTCATCTTCTTGAAGTTCGACTGTTCAGTTATCAGGACTGTCCTGTCAAAGGACTCGACCGCATGTATCTCAGTGTCCTTTATCTTAACGACTGAACCTGGCTTCACGACCTCGATCCTGTCAGCTGGGACTTTCCATCTTTCGAATATTTCCTTGCATCTCGGAGGGCCAATGAACTTGCAGTCCGTGTTCTGCAGTAGAGGCT